>PLIQ01000639.1 GCA_003140115.1 Actinomycetota bacterium
GGCGCCTACCAGGTGACCACCGATGTCGACGGCGAGGACCGCACGATCACCTTCATCGACACCCCGGGCCACGAGGCGTTCACCGCCATGCGAGCCCGCGGCGCCGAGACCACCGACCTCGTGGTGCTCGTGGTGGCGGCCGACGACGGCGTGAAGCCGCAGACCACCGAGGCGCTNNGTGTCCGCGACCCAGCGGATCGGCCTCGATAGCCTGCTCGAAGCGATCATCTTGACCGCTGACGCCAGCCTCGACCTGCGGGCCAACCCGCACCAGGACGGCCAGGGCGTGGCCCTCGAGGCGCACCTGGACAAGGGCCGGGGCCCGGTGGCCACGGTGCTGGTGCAGCGCGGCACGCTGCATGTCGGCGACTCGATCGTCTCCGGCGATGCCTTCGGCCGGGTGCGCGCCATGATCGACGAGAACGGCGACACGATCACCGAGGCCCTGCCGTCCCGGCCGGTCATGGTGCTCGGCCTGACCGCCGTCCCCGGAGCGGGCGACAACTTCCTGGTCGTCTCCGACGACCGGATCGCCCGCCAGATCGCCGAACGCCGTGAGGCTCGCGAGCGCAATGCCCAGTTCGCCCAGCCGCGGCGGGTCACGCTCGAGGGTCTGGAGTCGGCGTTCAAGGCCGGCGAGCGCGAGGAACTGCTGCTCATCATCAAGGGCGACGTGTCCGGCTCGGTCGAGGCTCTGGAGGACGCGCTGCTCAAGCTCGATGTCGGCGAGGAAGTCAGCCTGCGCGTGATCGGCCGCGGCGTCGGCGCGATCACCCAGGACGACGTGAACCTGGCCATCGCCTCGGACGCGGTGATCATCGGCTTCAACGTCCGCCCGGCCGGCCGGGCGGGCGAGCTGGCCCAGCGCGAGGGCGTGGACATCCGCTACTACTCGATCATCTACCAGGCGATCGAGGAGGTCGAGGCCGCGCTCAAGGGCTTGCTCAAGCCCGAGTTCGAGGAGATCCAGCTCGGCACGGCGGAGATCCGGGAGGTCTTCCGGGTCCCGCGGATCGGCAACATCGCCGGGTGCATCGTCCGCACCGGATCGATCCACCGCAACAGCAAGGCGCGGCTGATCCGGGACGGCGTGGTCATCTCCGACAACCTCACCGTGGACTCGCTGCGCCGGTTCAAGGACGACGCGACCGAAGTCCGCGAGGGCTACGAGTGCGGTATCGGCATCGGCTACAGCGACGTCAGGATCGAGGACACGATCGAGACCTTCGAGATGAGGGAGAAGCCGAGGGCCTGACCCCGGACCCGCCGATCGGAGTGACGCCGTGTATGTCGCGGCGCTGACCCTGGACGTGCTGCTGGGCGACGTGCACTCGCTGAAGGGCAAACGTGCCGTCGTCCGGCCGCTCGTCGCTGAGCTGCGCCGGTGCTATCCGGGCATCGCGGTGGCCGAGACCGGCCACCTGGATCTGCACCGGCGGGCCGAGATCGGGGTGGCCGTGGTGTCCGCGACGGCCTCGAACGCGATGAGCGTGCTCACCGAGTGCGAGCGCCTGGTGGCCGGGCGCCCTGAGATCGAGCTGCTGTCGGCTCGGCAGCGGTTGTTCAACGAGGAGGAGTGACGGCATGGATGCCGCGAGGGCGCGTAAGCTGGCCGACCTGATCAGCCAGATCGTCGCGGAGATGCTGGAACGACGGATCAAGGACCCCAGGCTCGGCTTCGTGACCGTCACCGAGGCCCGGCTGACCAACGACCTGCGTGAGGCCACCGTGTATTACACGGTGCTCGGCACCGACGCCGAACGTACCGACACGGCGCTGGCCCTGGCCAGCGCGACCGGCGTCATCCGGTCCGAGGTCGGCCGGCAGATCGGGCTGCGGCACACGCCCTCGCTGGCCTTCGTGGCCGACGCGCTGCCGGACAACGCCCAGCGGATCGAGGAACTGGTCAACCAGGCCAGGAACGCCGACGCCGAGCTCGCCCGCAGCCGTGAGGGCGCCGTCCCGGCCGGTGACCCCGATCCCTACCGCAAGCCCGCCGAGGCCGCGGACGACGACGACGAGGACGACCTCGGCGGATGACCAGCGGCAACGACGGCCTGGTCATCGTGGACAAGCCCGGCGGCCTGACCTCCCATGACGTCGTGGCGCGGATCCGGCGCCTGGCCGGGACCCGGAAGGTCGGACACGCGGGCACCCTGGACCCGATGGCGACCGGCGTTCTGGTGGTCGGGGTCGAGCGGGCGACCCGGCTGCTCGGCTACCTGACCCTGACCGAGAAGCAGTACGACGCCACGATCAGGCTCGGCCAGTCGACCAGCACCGACGACGCGGAGGGCGAGATCACCGGCGGCGCGCCGGCCGCCGGCGTTTCCGCGGAAGCGGTGTCCGCGGCCATCGTCAACCTGACCGGCGAGATCCAGCAGGTGCCGCCCGTGGTCAGCGCGATCAAGGTCGACGGCCAGCGCGCCTACAAGCTGACCCGGGCGGGCGCCGCACCCGAGCTCAAGCCGCGCCCGGTGACCGTCTATGAGTTCACCGTCACGGCCATCCGCCCGGTGCCGGGGGATGGGCTGCTAGACGTCGACGCGACCGTGCGCTGCTCGAGCGGCACGTACATCAGGGCCCTGGCCCGCGACCTGGGTGCCGCGCTCGGCACCGGCGGGCACCTGACCGCCCTGCGCCGGACCCGGGTCGGCGGATACGGTCTGGCGGCCGCGCGCACCCTGGACCAGCTGGCGTAGCGTTTCGAGGTCGTGCCGCTGGCGCTGGCCGCCGCGGCCGCGTTCCCGCGCCGGGACCTGTCCGCGGACGAGGCCCGCCGCCTGGCGCACGGCGGCCGTCTCACCGCCATCCCGGCCCCGCCCGACCCGGACCGCGGCGGCCAGCTCGCGGCCGTCTCGCCCCCGCCCGGCCCGGACCACCCGACCGCCGCCTTCGCGCCCGACGGCTCGCTGGTCGCGCTGCTCACCGAACAGTCCGGCCAGGCGCGGCCGCTGGTGGTCTTCGTCGGAAGCTAGGCTGGTCTCCGCAGACGAAGGAGGAACGGGGATCGTGTACCGCTGGTACGGCTTGGACGATGTGCCGGCCGGCTGGGCCGGCTGCGTCGCGACGATCGGCGTGTTCGACGGCGTGCACCTGGGTCACCAGCGCGTCGTGGAGCGGGCCGGGCAGGTCGCGCAGGGCCGGAACCTGCCGCTGGTCGTGATCACCTTCGATCCGCACCCGGACGAGGTCATCCGGCCCGGCTCGCACCCGCCGTTCCTCACCACCCCTCGCCGGCAGGCCGAGCTGCTGGCCGGGATGGGGGCCGACGCGGTGTTCGTGCTCCCGTTCAGCCTGGAATTCTCCCGGCTGAGCCCGGATGAGTTCGTCCGGATCGTGCTATCCGACCGGCTGCACGCCGCCGTCGTGGTGGTCGGGGACGACTTCCGGTTCGGCCACAAGGCCGCGGGCGACGTCCCGCTGCTCGCACAGTTGGGGGAGAAGTACGACTTCACCACCGAAGGCGTGCCGCTGCTGGTGGCGGACGGCGTCACGATGTCCTCGACCTACATCCGCGGACGGCTGGCCGCCGGGGACGTGACCGGGGCCGCCGCGGCGCTCGGCCGCCCGCACCGAGTGGAAGGCGTGGTCGTGCGCGGCCACATGCGAGGCCGCGCCCTGGGCTTCCCGACCGCAAACCTGGAGACCCCGCCGCACACCGCCACGCCCGCCGACGGCGTCTACGCGGGCGCTTTGATCAGCCTGGACCTCGACGGCGCCGAGATCGCCCGCTGGCCCGCCGCGATCTCGGTCGGCACCAACCCGACCTTCGGCGCCGGTGAGCGTACCGTGGAGGCGTACGCACTGGACCGCGACGACCTGGACCTCTACGGGTCCCACGCCGCGATCGACTTCACCGCCCGGCTCCGCGGCACCCAGCGCTTCGACTCCGTCGAGGCCCTGATCGCCCAGATGCAGGCCGACGTGGAGGCCACGGAACGGGTGCTCGCCACGGCCGATCTCCCCTGATCACCCCAGATCAGCGGGCGGCTGCTACCATATTTGGCGGCTGGGGAAGGTTCCCGCCACACTCCGACAAGCTCTTCGAGGTTCTTCCTACATGCACGACACGCAGGCCACCATCTCCGAGTACCGGTTGCACGAGAGTGACACTGGTTCACCAGAAGTGCAGATCGCACTGCTGTCGGGACGGATCAACCATCTGACGGAGCACTTGAAGGGTCACAAAGGGGACCACCACACTCGACGCGGCCTGATGAAGCTCATCGGCCAGCGTCGTCGGCTTCTCGACTACGTCCGCAAGAACGACGTCGAGCGCTACCGCACCATCATCGGCCGACTCGGCATCAGAAGGTAGCGGCAGCAGCAGCACCACAGAACCGGGCGTCTTCAGCCACCTGGCTGCCAGTCGCCGCTCACTTCGGGTGCGAGGTGGTCGACTACTGGGAACCAGAAACGAGGATGCCCCCGAGACACGAGGAGCATCATGGCTGACGCCATTTCCGTGTCGGGCCCCATCAGTGGCACCGACCGCACCCTGTCGTTCGAAACCGGGAAGTTGGCCCAATTGGCCGACGGCGCCGTGCTCGCACGCATCGGGGACACCGTCCTGCTGGCTACGGCCACCGCCGCCC
>PLIQ01000595.1 GCA_003140115.1 Actinomycetota bacterium
AGCCCAACCCGCCCCAGCCCAATCCCAACCCGCCAGCCAGCGACGAAGTCCATCGCTGAACCGGCGCTAGGCTGCTGCGGTGTGAGCGAAGGCGAGCTGCTGACCGGGGATGGCGTCACCCAGGGGATCGTGCGGATCGGGGATACGGTGCGGCGGCCGCTGCGGCCGTTCAGCCTGACCGTGCAGGCCTACCTGGCCCACCTGCGCGACGCCGGGTTCACCGGCGCGCCGCTTCCGCTCGGCGTCGACGACCAGGGCCGCGAGATGCTGTCGTTCGTCCCCGGTGACGTGCCGCGCAACCCGCTGCCGCCGCAGACGGCGGGCGACGAGGTGCTCGTTGCCCTGGCCCGGCTGATCCGCGCGCTGCACGAGGCCTCGGCCGGGTGGGCGCCGCCGCCCGGCGCGGTGTGGGGCGGGACACCGGCCAACCCAGGATCGATCACCGAACGACCCGAGCTGGTGAGCCACCGCGACTACTATCCAGGCAACGTGGTTTTCCGCGACGGGCTGCCCGTCGCGCTCATCGACTTCGACCTGGCCATGCCGACCACCCGGCTCTACGACATCGCGAACGCGCTGTGGTACTGGGCGCCGCTGCGCGATCCGCGGGACCGGTCGCCCGCGTTCACCGACGCCGACATCCCGCACCGGGTCGCGGTGTTCGCGGACGCCTACGGCATGACCGCGCGGCATCGCGCGGAGTTCGCGCCGTTCGCCGTCGACCTGGCGCGCCGCTATCATGAGGATTCCCGCGCCTCGGCCGAGCTGGACCCGGTGTACCGCAAGCTCTGGGAGGACGGCGCCAAGGACGCGCTGCCGCGCGCCGAGGCGTGGCTGCGCGAGGCGGCCCCCGCGATCACCGCTATCCTGTCCGTCAGTAATGATCGCGACGAACACCGCCGTTCACCTAGCTGAGGAGCGAAATGAGCAGCACCGACCCGACGACGATCGGCGTACATCGAGCTCTGCACGAGGCGCTTAACTCGGCCAGGGAAGCCCGGCATCGCCTCGAGGACGGCGACGCCACCCCCGACCTGGACGATCTGGTGGAGCTAGGAAAGCTGCTGGCGGGGCTGACCGAAGTGGTCACGGCCGTCAACTCCGAAATGCTGGCCAAGGCGAGCCTCGCCCAGAACGCGAACACCTGAGCCATCGACGGCATTACGTGACCATCCGGGGACGCCCGCGGAGGCGACGGAGCATGCGGGCGTCCTGGAAGCCGACGGTGCGGGCGGCGGCCTCGACGGTGGCGCCGTGGCCGATCAGGTGCTCGGCCCGCTCCAGCCGCAGGAGCTGCTGGTAGCGCAGCGGGGTTAGGCCAGTGGCCTGGGTGAACCTGCGGGTGAGGGTGCGCTCGCTGACGTCGCACTGGCCGGCGATCTCCGCGAGCGGCAGCGGGCCGGCGAACCGCGCCTCGATGTGATCCTGGGCGCGGTGCGCGGTGTCGCTGAGGTGGTTGCGATGCCGCAGCATGGTGCTGGCCTGCTGGTCGTCGCCGTTGCGGCGGGCGTAGACGACCATCTCGCGGGCGACCTGCGCGGCGGTGGCCGGGCCGTCCCGGACGGCGATCAGGTGCAGGGCCAGGTCGATGCCGCTGGCGATCCCGGCGGAGGTGGCGACCCGGCCGTCGATGACGTAGAGCACGTCGCGGATGACCGTCGCCGCCGGGTAGCGCGCAGCGAGCTCGTCCTGGATGTCGTGGTGGGTGGTGCAGCGACGGCCGTCGAGTAGACCGGCCCGGCCGAGCGCGTCGGCCCCGGCGCAGACGCTGGCCACGGTGCCGCCACGTGCGTGGTGGGCGGCGAGCGCCTCGAGCGCGGGGCCCGGTAGCGGGCCGGTGCCCGCGAGCCCGGGGTTGGCCCGCCAGCCGGGCACGACGATGAGGTCGTCTTTGGTGAGCGCGGGCCATCGCGTGGTCGCCCGCATGGTGACGCCCTGGGCCGCGGGGACGTCTTCCTGCCCGGCGACGTAGGCCAGCTCGTAGCCGCAGCCGAGGTCGGCGGCGGTGCCGAACGCCTGGGCCGGCCCGGCCAGGTCCAGCAGGTGCAGCCCGGGGACGAGCAGGAAGACGACCTTGGTCACGATCTGGTCAGGATAGCAGCGCCGCGGGCGCGGTGGCCGGGCCGGTGACCTCCGCGATCGTGGCGATGGTCGCGAACCGCCCGGCGAGCGCGTACTCGGTCCGCTCGATGACCGCGCTGGCCGGCAGCGTGCGCGGGTCCGCGAGCAGCTGCTCGACCGTCTGGCCCGCTGGGGCGTCGCGGTGCGCGATCGGGTTGGTGGCGGTCGCCTCGGTGACGAACGTGACCTGGTAGCCGAGGTCGGATGCGACCCGCGCCGTGGTCTCGCAGCATTGCTCGGTCCGGATGCCGCAGACGATGACCTCGGTGATGCCCTGCTGGGTGAGCAGCTGCTGGAGATTCGTCGTGGTGAACGCGTTGTGCGAGGTCTTCGTGAGCTGCGGCTCACCGGCCTGCGGCTGGAGCGGGCCGAGGTAGCGGACGTGGCCGCTGGCCGGGTCGAAGGGGGTGCCCGATCCTGGCTCGGAGTGCAGCACCCACACGACGAGGTCGCCGTTGGCCCGCGCGCCGTCGACGAGGCGGGCGACGTCGCTGGCGATGCCAGGGTTGGAGATGGCCGGCCACAGCGGTCCCTGCCGGAACGATTCCTGAACGTCGACGACGAGAAGAGCACGAGTCATGGCCCTAGCATCCGGCCGGCACGGGTTCGTGCGTAAGGCCAGATCAAGTCCCGGACCGGACCGATCCGGTCACATCTCGGCTAGCGGGACGCTGCTGCGCTCCGGATGCGTCGGCGCGAAATGCTGGGGGAACGCCAGGTTGCGGCACCGCTGATGGCGCAGCGCGCCGCACACCGGGCACTCGGCCTGGCGCACCGCCGGTTCCAGCCGGGCGAGGGTGTCGGCGTTGAACTTGCGCGGCTGCGGCGCAGCGGCAAACCTCAGCGGCGCCAGTTCGGACACGAAACGCTGGTACTCGCGTTCGCACTCTCCGCACCGGCAGCCTCGCGCCCAGGCCAGCACCGTGCCGTGGGGCGGCGGCGCGGGCGGCAGGTTGCCCCATGCGGTCATACATCTACGGTAAGACAGCGGCCGCCCGGGAAGTACCGTTGTCCGGATGGGCAGCGAGCGCCGTACCCGCGAACCCCCGGCAGGCGGGCAGGCTCGGCTGGGGCGGGACTTCTGGTTCTACTTCAGCGGCCAGGCCGTCTCCCAGCTGGGCGGCTCGTTCACCACCTTCGCGTTGCCGCTCCTGGTGTTCAAGCTCACTCACTCGGCCACCAACCTGGCGCTGACCACCGCCGCGGAGTTCGTGCCGTACTTGCTGTTCGGTCTCCTGCTCGGCGCGGTCGTCGACCGGTTCGACCGCAAGCGTCTCATGCTCGGCAGTGACATCGCCCAGGCGCTCGTGATCGCCGTGATCCCCGTCCTGGCCACCGGCGGGTTGCTGCGGGTCGAGGACATTTATGCGGTGAGCTTCGCGCAGTCGACGCTCGGCATCATCTTCAACTGCGGGGAGTTCGCGGCCATCCCCTCGCTCGTCGGCCAGCGGGAACTAGTCACGGCCAATGCCCGCATCATGGCGACCAACAACGCCGGTCAGATCCTCGGTCCCGGGCTGGCCGGCGCGCTCGTGGCGTTCGTGCCAATACCCGACCTGCTGTTCGTNNCTGCTCGCCGACGTGCGGGAGGGCTTGGCCTACGTGTGGTCCAACCCGGTGCTGCGCTCCATCTCGATCATGATGGCCCTGATCAACTTCGTTGCCGCGACGGCCGACTCCCAGCTCGTCCTGTTTGCCCGGCGCGCCCTGCACGCCACCAACTCCGAGATCGGCTTCCTGTATGCCGCTGGCGCCGCCGGTGTCGTCGCGGTAAGCCTGGTGGCGGGGCCGATCCGCCGCCGTCTGTCCTTCGCCGTCACCGCCCTCGGCGCCCTGGTCGTGGCCGGGTTGACCATGACCGCCATGGCCCTGGCCGGCTCGTACGCGGCCGCGCTGGTCCTGTGGGCGGCGTCCTCGGGCTTTGGCNNATCCCCCTCGGGTCGCTCGCCGGGGCGGCCGCCATCAACCTGAGCGGGAGTGTCACAGGCGTCTACGCCGTCATCGGCGGCCTCACCGCTGCCATCGCCCTGGCCTTCGCCTTCAGCCCGGTGGCCCACGGGGACCGGTACCTCTCCGAGGCGACCGAACGGCCGGCCGGATCCGCAGCCGATGCCCCGGACTTAGCTGCTCCGCGGACGATGCCGTCCGATTGACAGCGGCGTTATTGTCTGTAACCTTGTCCTATGGCAATAGGTAAAGGTATCAGCCCGGCGGGGAATGCCGATGCCTCCTCGCCCGGCGGGGGCGGCNNCCTGCCGGAGGCAAGTACGCGCGGCCCGGCGTCACCGATCGAATTCCGGCTCGACCCCGCCTCGGGCGTGCCGACCTACCTGCAGCTCGTCCAGCAGGTCGAGCACGCGCTGCGGCTGGGCTACCTCAAGCCCGGCGACCAGCTGCCCAAGGTCAGGGATGTGGTCGCCTCGCTCGCCATCAACCCGAACACGGTGCTCAAGGCCTACCGCGAGCTGGAGACCAAGGGCCTCACGGCCGGGCGGCCCGGCCAGGGCACGTTCATCGAGGCCACCCTCAGCCAGGTCGCGCTGCCCGAGCTGACCGGGCTCCGGCGTTCCCTGCTCGGCTGGCTGGCCACCGCGGATACCGCCGGGCTGGACGAGGACGGGATCGTGGCGCTGTTCACCAGCGTGCTGCGGGATTTTCATGAGCGCCGCGGCGGCACGGGCGATCGCCGTGCCCCGGCCAGCGGAGCAACGGAGGGCGTGGCATGAACGTCATCGAAGCCGCCGGCCTCGGTAAACGCTACGGCAGCACGTGGGCGCTGCGCGAGTGCACGCTCGCCATCCCCGACGGCCACGTCGCCGCGCTGGTCGGGCCGAACGGCGCCGGCAAGACCACCCTGCTGAACCTGGCCGTCGGCCTGGCCACCCCGACCGCGGGCACCGTCAGCGTGCTGGGCGGCACGCGGCCCGGGTCGCCGGCCGCGCTNNGACGGCATCGCGTTCGTCGCCCAGGACGCGCCGCTGCATGCGAACCTGTCCGTCGCCGACACGCTGCACCTGACCCGTAACCTGAACCGGCGTTTCGACCAGGGCTACGCCCGGGCCCGGCTGGACGAGCTGGGCATCCCGCTGACGCGCAAGGCCGGCAAACTGTCCGGCGGTCAGCAGGCCCAGCTCGCGCTGACCCTCGCGCTGGGCCGGCGGCCGCGGCTCCTCGTGCTGGACGAGCCGATGGCGTCGCTCGACCCGCTGGCCCGGCACGACTTCATGGCCACGGTGATGACCGCCATGGCCGACGACGGCGTGTCGGTGGTGCTGTCCTCGCACGTCCTGACCGAGCTCGAGCGGGTGGCCGACTACCTCGTGCTGATGTCGCGCGGCAGCGTCCAGGTGGCCGGCGAGGTCGATGACCTGCTCGCCTCCCACCGCGTGCTGACCGGCCCGGCCGCCGAAGCCGGCCGGTACGCCGAACGCCTCGGCGTGGTGCACGCCCGGCGCGGCGGGGCGCAGGCCCACCTGCTGGTCAGGACGAACGGAAGTACCGACCCGGTGCCGCCGGGCTGGGAGGCGCACCCGGTCAGCCTCGAGGAACTCGCCCTGGCCTACCTGCGCGAGCCCGGCGCCGCGTCGCTGCCCGGGCCGGTACGCGCCGAACGGACGGAGGTGTCACCGTGACCGCCCTGACCCTGCCCGCGCAGCCCGGACACGAGGCCAGCCCGCGGCCGGTGCCGTGGCGGAGAATGGCCTGGATCACCTGGCGGCAGCACCGGCTCGCGGTGGCCGGTGTCGTCGCGGTGCTCGGCGCGGTGAGCGTGTACCTGTACATTACCGGCGAGCAGCTACGCCACCAGGGCTTCATCTCCTACGGAGCCGGGCCGGTCCTGTCGATCACCGCGGTCCTGTTCCAGGCCATCCCGCCCCTGATCGGAGCGTTCGTCGGCGCGCCGGTGCTGGCCAGGGAGCTGGAGACCGGCACCTTCCGGTTCACCTGGACCCAGGGCTTCGGGCGGGCCCGGTGGACCGTCGCCACGCTGGCGCCGCTCGCGCTCGCGGTCACGATCGCGGCCGCAGCGTTCGGTCTCGTCTTCTCCTGGAGTTACGGGCCCCAGATCATCGGGAACCCCGTCCTGAGCCCGCTCGCGGCCACGACGTTCGACCTGCACGAGGTCACGCTGGCCGGCTGGACGCTGGTCGCCTTCGCGATCGGGTCCGTGGCCGGCATCGCAATCCGCCGGGTCGTTCCCGCCATGTTTGCCACCCTCGTCGCGTGGAGCGGGCTCGCGGTCCTGACCGGGGCGTTCCTGCGCCGCCACTACCAGGCGCCGTTGGTGACCAGTAACTTCACCCTGCCTGACGGGGCCTGGATCGAGAGCCAGCGCTGGGCCCAAGACGGCCATCCGGTCAGCCTGTCGGCCGTCGACCAGGTGCTGCAGAAGATCGGCGCCACGGTGGCCGCGCCCGGCCACCTCGGCCAGCTTCCCGCGGCGGGCAGCCAATCCGCGGCGGGAAGCCAATCCGCCCCGGCGCCCGGCCCGGGAAGCGTGAATCCCGCGCAGTATCTCCTCCACCACGGCATTACGCAGCTGACGACGTACCAGCCGGCCAGCCGGCTCTGGCCGTTCCAGTGGATCGAGGGCGGCTGGCTGCTCGCGCTCTCCCTGCTCCTGATGGCCGCGGCCGTCTGGCTGGTCCTTCGCCGCGCCGCCTGAAGGCTGGCCGCCCGGTAGCGTTACCTGTCATGGACGATCAATTCCAGATCTCGTACATGGGTGTCACGCTCGGTGTCCCGGTGCTGACCAAGGACGGCGAGCAGTTCGGCATCCTGGAGCATGTCCTCGCGGTGGAAGAGCAAGACATCTTCGAGGGCATCGTGGTGTGGGTCGGCGGCGGAGGCTGGGCCGAGCGCAAGATCCAGCGCGAGCTCAGCNNCGATGATCACCGTCGGCGATATCACCTGCGACCTGGACCGGTCGCAGGTCGCGCTGCTCCAGCCGCCGTCCGGCGCACCGGTCTTCTACGCCAACGCCATCGACCAGGCCGTCCCGCCCCAGCAGGGTTATGGGGGCCGGTACGGGAACCAGATGTACGGTTCCATGTTCGGCCGTGCCCGGTGGCGCCAGGAGTAGCGGACGGAGTCATCATCGGCCGGCTGTGCTACCAGGGGCCGCTGGCCCCGGCGCGTGCACCCATGCCGGGTCCGGCCTGCCCAGTATGAAGGTCACGGCGGCGCCGGCGATGATCACCACCAGCGCGATGATGAGCGCCTCATAGGCCTGGGCGTGCCGGATCAGCGCGGCGCCGAGCAGGGCGCCCGCCAGCATGGTGACGACCGCGAGCAGGCGGCGACCGGCCTGGGACCCGCTGCCGCCGGCCAGTTTGCTGTCGGCGGCGATCCCGGTGATGGTGAGGGTGAGCACGGTGGTGGTGAGGTCGGGGATCGCGAGCTTGCGGGCGGCGGCGTTCTGGATGCCCATGGAGATGCCGAGCACCGCGATGAGGCCGTACCGGTATCCGGCGGCCGGCGGGCTGCTGCTCATGACGGCGAGGATGACCGAGGCGGCCAGGAACAGCGCCTGGAGCCCGGCGGCGGAGCTGTGCAGACGGCCTCGGTGGTCGCTGTGCCGTGAGCCGAGTTTGCCGCCGAGCAGGGCGCCGAGAGCGAACGCGGCCACGGCGGCCAGGGATGCGGTGACCGAGAATCCGGGGGCACCGGCCAGCGCGAACCCCAGGAACACCACGTTCCCGGTCATGTTGGCCACGAAGACGTGCCCGAGGACCAGGTAGCTGAACGCATCAACCAGGCCCGTGACCAGCGTCATGCTGATCAGCACCGGAGGCAGCGGGCCGTGTCGGCCGTTGCGTCCGGGCGCGATCGTCTCGCGGATACCAGCCAGGAAAGCCGTGCTCATCGATCTGCCCTTTCCGCTGCGCGCGCCAGGTAGGCCGCGGTGGCCTGCTCGCTTCGGGTCACGTGCCGGATCGCCGCCGCCAGGCGAGCTTGCTGGTAGCGGGCCAGTGCGCCGGGTACCTCGTCGGGCGAGCGGACCGCGGTCATCGCCTGGGTCAGGGCCTGCACGTCATACAGGCCCTGCCGGAACCCGCCGCCGACCATGGGGCTCGCCGCGTGGGCGGCGTCCCCGGCCAGCGCGACCCGGCCGGTGACCAGGCGGGTCGGCTTGTACTGCACGATCGGCGTGCCGAACACCGTCCCGTCCGCCAGCGCGAGGGTCAGCGCCTCGCGCCACGGGCTGGGCCACCTCGCCGCCGCGAAGTCGGCCAGGCACTGCCGGACCGGGGCGGGCAGCGCCCCGGGCGCCAGGGTGCCGTGCACCGTCTGGCCGTCGAGCAGGCCCGCGTCGTGCAGCAGGTCGCGTTGCTGGGGGTCATACCAGACCAGGTTGAGGCGGCGGTGCCCGACGGCGATATGCCCATCCGGCCCGGGGACGGGGTAGGTCACCAGCCGGTACGGGCCGGCGTACACCTCGCGGGCGGGCTCGCCCGCCCGCGGCAGCGTGACGTCCGGTGGCATGTCCTGCTCATCGACCAGCGTGCGCCACAACAGCACCCCGGCGTACCGGGCATCGGGGTGCTGCGGGTCGACCGTGGCGCGCACCGTGCTGCGCGCGCCGTCAGCGCCGACCACCAGATCGGCCGCGAACGTATCGTCTTGCGCGGTACGCACCGTCGCGCTGCGATCCGGGCCGCCCGGCGTCACAGTGCTCACCGTCGCGCTGCGGTTCGCGCCGCCCGGCGTCACGGTGCTCACCTGCCGCCCGCGCAGCACGCCCACGCCAGGCAGGCGCGCCGCGTGCTCCTCGAGCCATCCCTCCAGCAGATGCCACGCGGTGCCGTCGCGGTCGATCCCGTGCAGCACCGGCGGGTCCGCGTCGATGCCGGTGACCTCGCGGAGCAGGGCCACATCGACGCCGAGCCCGCCCCCGCCGTCGATGGCGCGCGCCGGGCTGCGCTCCACCACGGTCACCTCGAACCCCAGGCGGGACAGGGCGATCGCGGCCGACAGGCCGACCAGGCTGCCGCCGGCCACCACGCACCGGATGGGCTGGGCGGCCGCGGGGCCGGTACTGCGGTCCTCGGTCATGACGGACCTCCTTCGGCTGGAATCGGGAATGCCATCTCAGGATCCCCGGCAGCCACGCCATCTACGTGTCGCGCCCCGAAACAAATTGGAATTGCGCGCGTCGCGATGCGGTGCCCGTTTCATTCCCGATTACCCTATTTGTCCGCGCGGACGGCGCCGGGCGCGGCCAGCCGAACATGGTGGATGGGCCATCGTACAAGTAAGAGCTGGTACAACGGCCCACCAACCAGGTGACCACGGCCTGCCGCACCCGCCGCGAAAGCCGCAACAGGGCGTTCTACGCGCTGGCGGGCGATTCGGGCCGGGTGGGGGTCACGGTGGTGGTCAGTCCGGTGAGCAGGATGTCGAGGCCGCGTTCGAGTTCGGCGGAGCCGTCGTAGGCGGCCAGGGCCGGGGCTAGGCCGCGGAGCAGGGGGAAGTCGCTGATCGGCAGCCGGTGCAGGCCGAGCCGGAGCAGGTCGTCGGTCTCGTCCGGGCTGACCGTGAGTTCCTGCAGCTCGTCCAGGACGTGGCCGTGCAGGAAGCCGAACAGGGCGCGGTAGATGTGCAGGGCATCGGGCCCGCTGAACCCGGCCCGGGTGAGCAGGGCCAAGATGTCCTCCAGCGGGCGCAGCGTGCCGAGGGGCCGCAGCCCGAGCGGGGTGGCCAGCGGCCGGGTGACGATCAGCGGCACCACGTGCGGGTGGGCCAGCGCCAGCGCGCGGAAGCGGCGGGCGACCTTCCGTAGCTGGCCGGCCCAGTCGGGGTCGGCGGAGTCGACTTCCAGCTGAGCCAGGACGGTCTCGGCGACGCCGTCGAGCAGGGCGGCCTTGCCCGGCGCGTGCCGGTACAAGATCATCGGGTCCCGGTTCAGGGCGCGGGCCAGGCGGCGCATGGACAGCGCGTCGGCGCCGTCGCGGTCGATGATCTCCAGCGCTGCGGCCAGCACGGCATCGCGGGTGATCTTGCCAATGCCGTCGGCAGCGGGGGGGCCGACGGCAGCGGGGAGGCTGACGGCGGCGGGGCCGACGGCAGCGGGGCCGTCGTCGGCGGGGCGGTCGGCGGCACGGACAGCCGGGGTGGTCATGTCGGGAGCACCGTCCTGTCTGGTGAGCGGATGCAGGCCACCATCATACGCCAGCATCGTAGATCTACAGTGTTGACATTATCACTTCCAGGTGATTTACTGTAGACCTACACCTAAACAGCTGGAGTGCGCCATGATCGTCATTCTCGGGCTAGTCATCCTGGTCGCGGCGGTGATCGCCGGCGTGGCCGGCGTGCTGGCCAACGGCGGTCACGCCCACGCGGTAACCCATTTTGCGGTATTCGGCTACCACGTGACCGGCTCCACCGGCACCTTGTTCCTGTACGGCATCGTCGTCGGGGTGCTGGCCATGGCCGGGCTGAGCATCCTGCTGGCCGCCACGCGCCACACCTCCCGCCGCGGCCGTGACGC
>PLIQ01000497.1 GCA_003140115.1 Actinomycetota bacterium
CGGGGTGGTCGCGGTGATGGCGACGCGGAGGAGTAGATCCGCCACGGCTAGGCGGCGCCGGGCCTCGCCTTGCAGGTCGGCGAGATAGGCGTCATTGCCCGGATCGCCGAGGCTGAGGGCGACCTGGTACACGCGGGTGAACGCGTCGTGCCACTCGGGCCGGGCTTCCATCTCGATGTCGGTGAAGCCCGCGGCGCTCAAGAGCTGCGGCCAGTCGATCCGGTTTCTGTCCGGCAACCGCGGATCGTCTGGGACCTTCGGCTGCCAGTTGGTCAAGGCCAGCCGGCGGCCAGGTCGCAGCACCCGGCGAACCTCGCGGGCGGCTGCGGCTGGATCGGCCGCGAAATGGAAGGCGTCGATGGACACGGCGGCGTCGGCGCTTGCTTCTGGAAGCCCAGTCTGGGCGAGATCGCCGACGATGAACCGTGCCTGTCCGGCCAGCCCGAACAGCGACGCCCGGTGCGCGGCCTGGCCGACTGCCACCGGTGAGAAGTCCATTCCCACCAGCGACACATCGGCTTCCCGGGCGAGCCAAAGCCCGGGACCGCCACGGCCGCACCCCAGGTCGGCAAGCGTCTGTCCTGGTGAGAGGTCCAGGGCCTGCGCCACATGGCGGAGCAGGCCGAGGGTGAGGAAGGAGGTCGGCTCGATCTGCGGCGGCAGTCCGGGCTGGGCCAGCTCCCAGACCCGCCGAATGCCGGGGGATGCCGCTGCGGCCGCAAAGGCCTGGTCGAAGTCGGCGGCCGTCGGCGCGGGCGGGCCGCCAGTCGACGGATCGTCGTGGTCTGGCGACACTTTATGTCTCCCGGGATTTTGTGTGTCCAGGCTGGAGTACTAGGGGCGCAGGCGCTCCAGCGCAGCCAGGATTCGATTCTCTGATACAGACCCGCGAGTGCCCAGGGTCTGGGCGAACAGGCTGACCCGGAGTTCCTCCAGCATCCAGTGGACCTCGGTCACGTCCGGGTCGTTTCGGCGGGCCGGGGGCAGGTCAGCGACGGCCTGCCGGTAGGCCTGCTCGACCCGCTGCGCAACCGCCATGTTGGCCGCGTCGCGGGCCGGGTTCTCGGGCAGCTTGTCCAGCCGCCACTCGATCCCCCGCAGGTAGCGGGTCAGGTGCGGAAGACGGCGGTAGCCGGTGGCAGTCACGAACCCCGGGTAGATGAGCCCGGACAGCTGGGCGCACATGTCGGCCACGGCGAGCCGGATCGCGTCGGCTCGGCTGTCGTCCAGGCGGGCCTGCACGGCGTGGGCCAGCCGGAGCGCCGACTCCACGTGGGTCACCACGTCGGCGGTCACCTCGTGCAGCCCAGACCGGACCGCGACGGACAACCGCTCGAAGCCCTCCCGGTCCCGGGCCGGCCCGCCCGCCTGCGCCATCAGGTAGTCGGCGGCGCAGTTCACGCAGTCGGCGAACATGGCCGCCACGCTGCCGTGCGGGTTGTGGCTGAGGGCGAGCTTGGCCGGGGTGGACAGGCGGTCGGCGATGGACTTGACCGGCGAGGGCGCGCCGAGCAGGATCAGCCGCCGGGTCCCAGCCCACATGGCCGAACGCGCCGCGGTCTGCGTTTCGAACAGGCGCACGTCAACCGTGGCTCCCGCGTCCGCCAGGGCGGGGTAGGCNNCGGGTAAGGCCGGCCGCCGCCCGGGACAGCACCGCGCGCAGCCGCGGCCGGAGCTCGCGCTGCAACTCGGCGATGTCCTTTCCCTCGGCCAGGACGCGATCCCCGTCGGTCACCCGGACCGTGATGCGCAGGTGCGGCGGCAGCTTGGACAGGTCCCACGCGTCCCGCGGCACGATCACTCCGCGCAGCGAGCGCAGCTCGCCGGCCACCGCGTCGCGCAGGTCGCCGGACGGTGGGCCGAGGCGGGCCACGACCTCGCGGGCCAGGTCCGGCGCGGGCACCAGGTCCCGACGCAGCGACTTGGGCAGCGACCGGATCATCTCGGTGACGAGCTCGGTCCGCAGGCCGGGCACCTGCCAGGAGAACTCAGCCGCGTTCACCTGGTTGAGCCTGCTCAAGGGGATGTCCACGGTTACGCCGTCGGTGTCGCTGCCGGGCTCGAAGGCGTAGGACAAGGGCAGCGTCTTGAGCGCCGCGGACTGCGAGGTCCAGCTGTCGGGGTAGGAGTCCGTGCTCACCTGCGCGGCGTCCTCGCTGAGCAGATCGCCCGGCTGGAATGTGAGCAGGCTCGGGTCGGCCCGGCGGGCCTGCTTCCACCAGGTGTCGAAGTGCTGGGCCGAGACCACCTCGGGCGGGATCCGCGCGTCGTAGAAGGCGAACAGCTCGTCCTCGCCGACGACGAGGCCGCGGCGGCGGACGCGGTGCTCGAGTTCCTCGGCCTCGGCCAGCAGCCGCCGGTTCTCGGCGAAGAACCGGTGCGAGGTCTGCCAGTCCCCCTCCACCAGCGCGTGCCTGATGAACAGCTCCCGCGCCGCGGCCGGGTCGATGCGCCCGTAGCTGACCTTGCGGTCCGTGACGATCGGCACCCCGTACAGGGTGACCTTCTCCAGCGCGACCGCGCTGCCCTGCTTCTTCTCCCAATGCGGCTCGCTGTAGCTCCGCCTGACCAGGTGCCGGGCCAGCGGCTCGACCCACTCCGGCTCGATGCGTGCCACCGTCCGCGCCCACAGCCGGGAGGTCTCTACTAGCTCGGCGGCCACGATCCAGTCCGGCGTTTTGCGGGCCAGGCCGGAGCCGGGGAAGATCGCGAACTTGGCGTTGCGCGCGCCGAGGTACTCGGGGCGCGGCCGCCGACCTCCGGTGGCGCCGGACTGCGCCGAGGCCGTCGGGCGTGCTGGTTCGACCCTCCCCGATTGGTAGAGCATGCCGATCTGGGATAGCAAGCCAGCTAGCAAGGAGAGGTGCACCACTGTGCGTTCGGCCGAAGAGGAATTGACCGCCACCCCGAGATCGCCCGCCAGCCTTTGCAGCTGGCCCTGGAGGTCCTGCCACTCACGGACCCGCAGGTAGTTGAGGTACTCGGCCCGGCACAGGCGGCGGAACGCGGACGAGGACAGCTCGCGCTGGCGTTCGGCCAGGTAGTCCCACAGGTTCAGGTAGGCGACGAAATCGGAGTCGGGGTCGGCGAACCGGCGGTGCTTGTCGTCCGCGGCCTGCTGCGCCTCGNNCAGCCGTTCCGGTCGGCCTCCAGGATCATCCGGCCGATACGCGGGTCGACCGGCAGCCGGGCCAGCTTGCGGCCCAGGCCGGTGATCCGGCCGTCCTTGAACGCGTTCAGCTCGGCCAGCAGGGTCAGCCCGTCGGTGATGTTGCGCGCGTCGGGCGGATCGATGAACGGGAACTTCGGCACGTCGCCCAGGCCGATCGCGGCCATCTGCAAGATGACCGAGGCCAGGTTGGTGCGCAGGATCTCCGGCTCGGTGAACTCCGGCCGAGACTCGAAGTCGGCTTCGGAGTACAGGCGGATGCAGATCCCGTCCGCGGTCCGGCCGCAGCGGCCCTTGCGCT
>PLIQ01000083.1:0-12227 GCA_003140115.1 Actinomycetota bacterium
CACCCGGAGACCGGGACCAACGTCGAGGCGCCCTGGGAGATCGAGCGGGTGCTCGAGGTGTCCGACGTCGGGCTGTGCCTGGAGACCGGGCACATGCTGCTCGGCGGCGGCGACCCGGTCGCGATGCTCACCGATCTCGGCGACCGGGTCAACCACGTGCACCTCAAGGACGCGCGGCTGCCGGTCATGGCCGAGATCATCGCCGACGAGGCGCCGGTGACCGAGATCTGGACCAGAGAGGCGTTCTGCGCGCTGGGCGGCGGTGACCTGGACACCGATGCCGTGCTGGATGGCCTGCGCCGGATCTCCTTCGGCGGCTGGCTGGTGGTCGAGCAGGACATCTTGCCGCGCAGCGCCGAACGGTTCGCGCGGGCCGCGGCCGAGCAGCGCCATAACCGCGAGTTCCTCGCGGCGCGCGGGCTATAAGGGGCCGCTGACACCATGGCTCCGTTCGCAATAGGTCTTATTGGTGCCGGGCGTATGGGCCGCACCCACCTGCGGGCCCTGGCCGGCTCGCAGCGAGTAAAGGTGACCGCCGTCGCGGAGATGTCACCCGCGGCCCGTGAGGCGGTGGCCCGTGACGGCGTCACGGTGCACGAGAGCGTGGCAGAGATGCTGGACCACGCGGCGCTGGACGGGGTGCTCGTCGCCGCCCCCACCGACCAGCACGGGACGATCATCGCCGAGGTCGCCGCGCGCGGGCTGCCCATCTTGTGCGAGAAGCCGTGCGGGCTGACCGCCACCGAAGCCCGGGCCTCGGCGCAGACGGCCGCAGCGGCGGGGGTCCCGCTGCAGGTCGCCTACTGGCGGCGGTTCGTGCCGGGCCTGCGCCAGCTGCACGACCGGATCGCCTCCGGCGAGCTCGGCGTCATCCACCTGGTGACCTGCTACCAGTGGGACGAGCAGCCTCCGTCGCCGATCTTCCGCGCGCACAGCGGCGGGATCGCGATCGACATGGGCGTGCACGAGTTCGACCAGCTGCGCTGGCTGACCGGCCAGGACATCGCCGGCCTGGCCGTGGTGGCGTCCGGCTCGGCGCCCGACGGGATCGCCGACGTGGACGGCGCGCAGGTGGCCCTCACGCTGACCGGCGGTGCCACCGGATTCGTCTCGCTGGGCCGCTACTTCCCGGTGGGCGACGCGGTGTGGGCCGAGGCGTTCGGCACGCGGGGGCACGAGCGGTGCGACGTCATCGACCCGGCCGAGGGCGAGGTCGCCCAGCTCGAGGCGCTGCGCCGCCAGGCGGAGAGCTTCGCGTCCTTCGCCGCGGGCGGGCCGTGCGAGGGGGCCACGGCGGCCGACGCGATCGCGGCGCTGACCGCCGCCGAGCAGGTCACGGCCGCGATCCCGGTCCCGCCAGTGCTCCCGGTCCCGCCAGTGCTCCCGGTCCCGTCTGGGGCCCCCAACGTCAGCGATAGCCTGCCGCCCAGCTACCGTCACCAGGCCGGCGGGTGAGCGCGTCGACGCCGCCGGACCTGCGGGTCGGCATCGTCGGCTACGGGGTGATGGGCAAGGCGCACAGCTACGGCTACCGGGTCGCGCCGCTGCTGCGCCGCCTGCCGGTGACGCCGGTGGTAACGGTGATGTCCGGGCGGGACGCCGGAGCGGTCGCGGCTGCGGCGCAAGCGTACGGGGTGCCGGTCACCGTCACCGACTGGCGCGAGCTGATCAGCCGGGATGACGTGGACGTGGTGGACATCTGCACTCCGCCCGGCACCCACGCGCAGATCGCGCAGGAGGCCGCGGCGGCGGGCAAGGCCGTGCTGTGCGAGAAGCCGCTGGCGCTGACCTATGCCGAGGCGGCCGCCGCGCTGGACGCGGTGACGCGGGCCGGGGTACACAACGCGGTCGGCTTCAACTACCGGCGACTGCCCGCGATCGCGCTGATGCGGCGCATGATCGCCGAGGGTGTGGTGGGGGAGGTCAGGCTCTGGCGCGCCACCTGGCTGTCCGACGAGTTCGCCGACCCGGCCACGCCCTGGGACTGGCGCTTCGACCGGGCCATGGGCGGCACGACCATCGCCGACCTAGGCAGCCACCTGATCGACATGGCCCTGTGCATGGCCGGCCCGGTGGACAGCGTCTGCGCGCAGGCGACGACGTTCATCGGCTCGCGGCCGGCGCCCGGTGGCGGCACCGCGACGGTGACCGTGGACGACGCCGCCAGTGCCCTGCTCCGTTTCTCCTCCGGGGCGCGCGGGACCTTGGAGGTCGCGCGGGCCGCCGTGCGGCGGCCCTGTGACTTCACCGTCGAAGTGAACGGCAGCCGCGGCACGCTGATGTTCAGCTACGCCCGGCTCAACGAGTTGTGGTACGGCGACTCGGACGACGACATCCGGCTGTACGGCATGCGCCGGATCCGCGCCGAGCACCCCTCGCACCCATACGCGGCCCAGTGGTGGCCGATCGGCCAGGGCGTCGGCTACGGGTCCTCGTTCGCCAACCAGGCCGCGGACCTGCTCGAGGGCTGGCCGGACGCGCCGTGGAGCCCGGGATTCCGGGACGGCGCGGCGGTCCAAGCGGTGTGCGACGCGATGGAAACCTCGGCCGCCTCGGGCCGCTGGATCAGCCTCGACGAGGTGACCGCAATCTCCCGGTCTGTGACATTATGTAATTAAGTGATTACTATTTGTGGTATCGTTGGGGCTTACGAGACCGGTTCACGTGCTGTGGTTTGGGCATGTCGGCCCCGGTCGGACGGGTGATGTGCCCTTGCGCGCGGCGGTTACTGCGCCACGCGGAGAGCCTCTTGCCGTTACCAGGCTTGGCGCGGGGATGGAGAGCCATGCTGCTCCAAGGGGCAGAAAAGGTGTGGCCGACGCCCGCGGACACGCCGGCCGCCCCGCCTCCGGCCGCGCCTGATGGCCCGGCCGACATTCCATCGCGCGGCGAACGGGTGCCGGATGCGATCACCCTGGCAGGTGGCCTGCTGTGCACCGCCGTGGGCCTGACCGTGATGGCGGCCTGGTTTGTGCGGGCCACAACCATTTTGCTCTTCGGCAGCAAGAATCCGATGCCATTCAATACCGCGCTGGCCTTTGTCGTGACCGGGGTCGCGCTCGTCGCGCTGGCCAGGAGGCGGCCTCGGGCGGCGCTGGCAGCGGGCGTGTTCGACGCGGCCCTCGGCGCGGTGATACTGGCCGAATCCGCCCTCCACCGCGGTCTCGGCATCGATCAGCTGTTCGTGAAGGCCTATATCAGCGGGCCGCACGTTGTGCCCGGGAGGCCAGCGATCAATACCGCGGTGTGCCTGGCGCTGACCGGCACGGCCCTGCTGGTGTGGGGTCCGTGGCGGCCCCGCCGGCGGCCGATCGTGGTGGCCGCAGCAGGATCTGCCATCGGCGCGATCGCGGTCATAGCGACCTTCGGGTACGCCACCGGCAACCCCGCGACTTACGGGTGGTGGCACGTGTCCGCGATGGCTTTGCTCACCGCCGCGACCATGCTCGTTCTTGCGCTCTCCCTGCTCAGCGCCGCCTGGCGGGACTCCCGCGCGGGTCATGCGGGCCTGCCCAGGTGGCTCCCGATGCCAGCCGGTGCGCTGGCTCTCGGCCTGGCTGTGTGGCTGGCCCTCACGGGCCGGGCCATGGCCGCGGGGCGTATCTCCGCGGACACCTTCACCGGCGCCGCCACTGCCCTCGGGCTGGTCATGGCGGGCCTGGTGGGTCTGGTGGTCTGGCTGGCCCAGCACGCGGAGGGGCGGCGCCGGGTGGCAGTGGCGGAGGCGACGCGACGGTCCGAGGCCGAGAGAATGGCGCGGGAAGGTGAGCATCTGCTGTTCCAGTTCCTTGAAGCCATTCCCGTCGCGGTGTTTATTGCGTCGCAGGACGGTCGGCCATACTTCGCCAATAGCGAGGCCGAGCGGCTGCTGGGACCGGGCGTCGTACCGGGCATCGCTACCGGTGAGCTGACCGAACCCTACCGTGTTTTCCTGGCCGGAGCGGCCCAGCCGTACCCGACCGCGAGGATGGCCATTGCCCGTTCCATCGGCGGCCAGCCGTCGCACTTTGACGACATGGAGATCCATCGGCCGGATGGTTCCGCGATCCCCCTTGAGGTGTGGGGGCGCCCGGTATACGGCGCTGGCGGAGAGATCGACTACGCCATCAACGTGTTCGCCGACATATCCAAACGCCAGGCCAGGGAGAAGATCATCGCCGGCCAGGCCGCGCTGCTCGAACTGGCCTACGACGCGATCTTCGTCCGGGACCTGGACGGTCACATCACGTACTGGAACGCGGCCGCCGAGCACGCCTACGGCTTCACCCGCGCCGAGGCGGTAGGACAGATAGCCCACGACATGCTCGGCACAAAGTTCCCCGAGCCGCTGGCCAGCATCGAGGCCATCACGGCCCAGCGCGGCCGCTGGGAAGGCGAACTTACGCACCGGTGCGCCGACGGGCAGTCCATTATCGTGGAGAGCCGCTGGGCGGCACAGCGCAGCCCTGGCGGATCGCTGCTGGGATTCCTGGAGATCAACCGTGACATCACCTCCCGCAAGGACGCCGAGCGCGAGGCGCTTCGGCGAGCCGAGGAGATCCAGGCCCTGAACGCAACCCTGGAACAGCGGGTGCAGCAGCGCACCGTGCACCTGGAGCGGGCCAACAAGCAGCTGGCGGCCTTCAACTACTCGGCCGCTCATGACCTGCGCACCCCGCTACGAGCGCTGAGCGGGTTCGCCGAAGCCCTGGCCGAGGAGTACGGCGACCGGCTGGACGAGACAGGACGCGGGTACGCCGGGCGCATCCAGGCGGCCAGCGGGCACATGGCCACCGTGCTCGATGACCTGCTGCACCTGTCACAGGTGTCAACCGCCGAGATGAACCTCCAGGACGTCGACCTCAGCGCCGAGGTCACCGCCATCTGCGGCCGGCTACGCGCGCGCGACCCCGGCCGCCGGGTCCGGGTGACCGTGCAGGACGGCGTCCGGGTCACCGCGGATCGCCCTTTGATCCGGACCGTGCTGGATGACCTGCTCGAGAACGCCTGGAAGTTCACCGCTGGCCGTGAGCACGCCACCATCGAGTTCGGCACCACTCCCGTTGCTGACGCTCCCCTCTGCTGCTACGTACGCGACAACGGGGCCGGCTTCGATCCCGCCTACGCGGACAAGCTGTTCCAGCCCTTCCAGCGGCTCCACGCCGCCAGCGAGTACCCCGGCACCGGCACCGGCCTGGCCAGCGTCCAGCGCATCGTCGACCGCCACGGCGGCCGGACCTGGGCCGAAGGCGCCGTCGGCCGCGGCGCCACCATCTACTTCACCCTCGACGCCAAGGACATCCCGTGAGCGGCGGCGTTCGCAGGCACCCGGCCAGCGCCGGGCTACCGCTCCTGCTCGGTCGGGCGGATCAGCATCTCATTCACCGCGACGTGTCGCGGCCGGGTCACGATGTAGATGATCGCGTCGGCGATGTCCTCGGCCTGCATGGTCTGGCCCAGCTGGCTTCGTATGCTGTCGATCACCTCGGGCCGGTTGTGGCTGACTAGCTCCGTCGCGGTCGCGCCCGGCTCGACGAGTGAGACGCGTACGTAGCGCTTGGTCACTTCCTGGCGCAGGGACTCGCTGAATGCGCCGACGCCGTGCTTGGTCAGGGAGTAGACGCCGTTGCCGTTGCGGGCCACCCGGCCCGCCACCGAGCTGATGTTCACCATGTCGGCGACCTGGCGCGGGCCGTCCCCGGCGGCGCGCAGCAGATGGGGCAGCGCGGCGTGCGCGCAGTAAAGCAGGCCGAGCACGTTGAGCTCGACCATCTGCTGCCACTCTGACAGCGGCGCGCCGACCACCGGTCCGAGCAGCATCACCCCGGCGTTGTTGATCAGCGTGTCCAGACGTCCCAGCTCGGTGACGGTGCGCGCAACAGCGTCTGTCGCCTGCTGCTCCTGCGTGACGTCGCACTCCAGCACGAGCGCGCTGCCGCCCTGATCGCGGATACCGGCGGCGAGCGCTTCCAGCCTGTCCTTGCGCCGCGCCGCCAGCGCCACGGCCGCGCCCTGGGCGGCGAGCGCGGAGGCCGTGGCCGCGCCGATGCCGCTCGAAGCTCCGGTCACCAGCGCGACCGTGCCTTCCAGTACCGGCTTCACCACAACTCGTCTCCCTTGGTCGCCTAGTTGACGGGAAGTACCTCGAACGCGGGGTGCTTGGGCGCGATAGCGCGGATCTGGTCATCGCTCGAGTCTGGGCCGGTGCCCTCGAAGAAGATCCCGACCTCGGCCTTCCATCTTTTCAGGTAGGCGCGCAGGACCGGGACCTTCTCGTCGTCGCTTAGTTCGCGGCCGCGGAAGCTTTCGGTACCCCGGCCCAGCCGCAGCTCACCTGCCCCGGCAACCCGCAAGTTGCGCACCCACTGCGCTTCACCGCGCGGCGCGACGAGGTAGCGGTGGCCATCGTGGGTAAGCAGGTTCACCGGCGTGGTACGCCACTCACCACTCGTCCGGCCCTTCACCGCAAGGACTCGCGAGCCGAGAACACTGATGCCCTGCCTGGTCAGCAACGCCACCAGCTTGTTGAAGACGTTGCGCGTGAACCAGCCAGGCGGCCGGTAATAATCGGACACGCTGGCCAGCGTAGCCGGAGAGCCGGCCAAAAGGGCCCGGGCAACGGGCGGCTTATCACGGCTGGGCGAACCAGACCGATTCCGCATGGACCTGGCCCGAAGATCGGGGGCTATCTGGATGGTGCGGGCGGTGGTCGGCCGGTGATGATTGCTGGCATGGGAACCTCGTCAGACGCCGGTGACGCGCCGGCCGGGCCGGGGCGTACGCCGTACCTGCCTGAGCCGACCGGTCCGTGCCCGGTCGGTACCGCGTCCTTGTGGCTGACGGACGTCTCCCGTCCCGATCCCTGGGCCGCGGGGGTGAACGCGCGGGAGCTGATGATCTCCCTGTGGTATCCGGCGACGCCGTCGGACGGGCGGCGAGCCCGGTACATGACGCCAGCGGAGTCTGGACTCCACCTCACCAGCAGGGGCATTACCGGCGTCCCGCCCGGCGTGCTGAGCACGGTCCGGGCCAACGCGGTCAGCGCTGCCACACCAGCGGGGGGCCAGCGCACCTTGCCCCTGGTGGTGCTCTCACCTGGCTTCACCAACTCCCGTAGCGTGCTCACCGCCCTGGCCGAGGACCTGGCCAGCCACGGCTATGCCGTGGCCGGAATTGATCACACCTACGAGAGCTATGCCACGGCCTTTCCCGACGGGCGGGTCACCACCTGCCTGGCCCGTGAGACACGTCGCCGGGGCGAGGGGTTCTGGGAGAAGGTGGTGGCAGGCCGGGCAGCCGATGTTTCCTTCGTGCTCGATGAACTGACCGGTGCGCACCCGGCCTGGCCGGGCGCCGGGCTGATCGACCCGTCCCGGATAGCGATGGCCGGCCACTCCATCGGCGGTGCGGCCGCCATCGCCGCCCTGCTAGCCGACTCCCGCATCCGCGCCGGCATCGACATGGACGGCGCCACTGCTACCCCGATCTCGGATGAGGGCCTGTCACGGCCGTTTCTCTTCCTGGGTAAGCAGTCCAACTACACCCCGGGAAGCGGAGGCGCCGTTACCACCTGGGAGCACGACTGGAAACACCTGACCGGGTGGAAGCGGTGGCTCCTGGTCGCCGGCGCGATGCACGCCTCCTTCACCGACCTCGGGCTCCTGGCCGATCAGGCCGGCATCGACATCGGCGCCGGCATCCCCGGAGCCCGGTCCCTGGACATCACCCGCGCCTACGTCCGGGGCTTCTTCGACCGGCACCTGCGCAGCACGCCGCAAGCCTTGCTGGACCAGCCGTCACCACGCTACCCCGAGGTCACATTCTGTTCCCCGGAGACGAAAACCTGCCGCCAGTGGCCAAGGACAGGAGGTGACCGGGATGAGCGATGAGCAGGACGAAACCCGGCCCGGCTATGGTTGCGACGGGTCGGTGACCCGAGCCATGAACAAGGGCTCTCCGGTCGCGGTGTCGGTCACTACCATCAGGTAGGGACGGTCGAACGTGACCGGCGGAGGCCCGGCCTTCGCCGCGCTCGCGCTCACGCCGACGGCGGTCGCGGCGCTGGCCACCGTGCCCTGCTCGCCCACCCGCAAGGTGGCGGCCTGCTCGACGAAGCCGAGGCGGCGGGCCTGCGGCGACAGCCCGGTGAAGTCCGCGGCCCCGGTGAAGGCGGCGCCCATGCCAAGTCCGGTCAGCAGGCCGTTCAGGTCGACCTTGTTCTGCAGGCTTACCTTGGGCAGCGCGACGTCGCGGGTCAGAACCGGGCCGGAACCGTGGTCCGTACCGTCCGCCGCCAGCGTGGTGGTCAGCGCGGCGAGTTGCGCTCCGGTCGGCATCGCGCAGCCGCCGGTACCCGAGGGCGGCAGCAGCGCCATCATGGCCAGGTGGCCGCCACGGTAGGGCAGCCAGACGGCGGTCCAGCCGGCCGCGCTGGTCGCGGCGTACGGGCCGCCGTTCATGAACGGCGCGTTGACCTGCCGCCCGGAGGCGGTGGTGAACGGCTTGGGACTGGTCTGGCTGGCCTGGAACGGCGTGGCCCAGGCCGCCTTCAGGTACAGCGCGTCGGTCAGCACCCAGCCGATGCCCTGCAGTGAGTCCGGGGTCAGCAGTTGCGGGATCTGCCCGTGGGTTGCGGTCGCGATGGTCTGGTTGATCTCCTGTGCGGCCTGGTCGGGGCGGCTGAGCAGCGGGACGTGCGCGACGCCCGCGTCGTAGCTGGTCGCTACGGCGCTCAGATAACTGCGCAGGGTGATCAGCGACGGGTCAGCCCACACCTGATCGCTCGCGTCCACCGTCACGCCCGGACCGTCGAGCCCGCGCAGCGCCGCCGACCGTGCCTGCAGGCCGGCCTCGAGCGCCGGCCCGCTGGTGGCGGGCAGATGCAGCACGTCGGCCATGGCCTGCGCCGTGGCGCCGCGCGCCCCGAGGTAGGCCATGCCCAGCCCGCTGGCCAGGCTGGACGGCGACAGCACCAGGTTGGCCCGCGGATCGGCCTGGCACCAGGCATCCAGCACGCTGAGCCCGAGAGCGGTGTCGGCCGTGCCGTAGGGGCGCGGGTCGGCCAGCGGCTCCCGCATCGCCACGCCGCGGGCGATGACCGGCGCCGCCGATGGCGTCGCCGGTGGCGCCGTCGTTCCGCAGCCCGCCAGCACCGCTGCCGTCAGCGCGAGGACCAGGCCGGCGGCAGCCCGCAACTCGTTCTTCATGCGCATCAGACGGCGCGCGGACCTTCCCGGTTTCATACATTTGAGGTAATCCCTCGCGCCGGTGATGGCCCGGCGCGCCGCGAAGCACCCTACCGACGACCGCTGACGCGCGATACTGGGCCGCATGGTTGACGACACAGCACGGGACCGGGCCATCTACCACGCGCTGAAGGCGGCCGACGAGGTCGCCGCAGCCCTGCAGACCCACCTCATCGAAGAGCACGGGGCCGATCCGGAGCGCGCCGCCCCGCCGAGCCCCTCCACCAACTCCCTCAAGCTGCTGCGGCAGGCCCGCGAGCGCCTGGGCCTGGGATTGCGGGCCGTCCAGGCCGACCACATCGCCGCATCCGACGACATCTCCCTGCGCAACCGGCAAGACGCAGTTTGACGTCCCGCTCGCGGCAGGTACGTGCACGTGGTCAGGGCTGCAGGGGCGACGGATGCCGAGGCTGGTAGATGGGCAGTTCTCCGCCGTCCGGGAGGCGGATCGCGGCTAGGAGCCCCCAGCCCTGATCGGACACGCCGCGCGCCACCTCGACTCCTTTGTCCCGCAATTCGGCGAGGGTGGCGTGGATGTCGTCACACATCAGGTAGAGCTCATGGCGCCCGTCACCGTCGGCCGGATGAACAGCAAGCTCAGCAGGGGGCAGGGCGAAGATGAGCCAGCCGCCGCCGGCGTCGACCGACGCCAGGCCCAGCACGTCGGCGAAAAACGCACGGACCTTCTCGGCGGCCGGGGAGAACACGATCGCATGAATGCCAGTAATCACGCAGCGATACTAGCCAACGACCGGGCAGTGGTCGCGCCGCGGCGGCGGGTCATCAGTTGTTCTCCTCAGCCTGAAGCTGGGTTGACGCCTGGTGATGCTCCGGTCGTTGTCCCGCTGCCTGCTCCGGCCCGCGTGAACGCCGGGTCGCTGAGGTGGCTCGCCAGGAACGTGACACTCTGGGCTCCGTAGCCAAGCTCCAGCCGGTACCGCACCTTGTCGGCGTGCGCTGTGACTTGGTCAGAGGCGGCTATGTACTGGACGAAGACCGCCTTGAAGATGCTGTCCCAGTAGGAGAGCAGCCACGGGTTTTCCCCGTTGGTCCAGGCACCGAACGGGACCGCGAAGACGGTGGACTGCCAGCCTGCCGGGAAGTTCAGATGCGTCTGGATGGCCGCCTCGCCGACGGTGATGTCGTCGATGACGCGTGCTTCGTACTGAGTGTCCGTCTGGCCGAAGGGCCAGACGTAGTACTCGTAGTCGGTGGGGGTCATCAGGGACCGGTCCAGCCCGGCGAGGCATGACGCCGGGGCGTACGGCATGTAGGCATGCCCGCATTCCCCGGCGTGCAGCTGGATCATCCAGCCCTCCTTGGCCATGGTCTGGACGATGCTCCAGCCAGCGTAAATCGAGCCGTAGTCGCCGTTCGCGTAACCGGTTATCACGAACACCACGGCGTTGAAACCGTACTTCTCCAAGACCGGCGTGGCCTCGGTGTCCGAGACGAACGCGTCATCAAACGTGATCAGGATCGGCTTCGCGGGCAGCAGCTGCTTTATGCCGTCCAGCCAGTTGGCGTACTGCTGCGGGGTGATCGTGGCGTAGCCCTGCCCGTACAGGTAGGCCATCTCGGCCTTGAAGTTATCCAACGTCGTGTTGTAGTTGTCAACTGACCCGGAGACCGGGGACGGCGCGCCGATTCCGTGGAAGCACAGCACGGGAATCTGCTGGGGCACCGCATACGACTCGGGTACCGCCGCGCGGGCCGCAGTACCAGCCACTCCGAGGCTAGCGGCCGAGGCCGAGCGGCCCTTGAGGTATCCCAGCACCGCGGCGGTCAACGCCAAGGTCAGCACGACGATGACCGCTAGAATGGCCTCAATTTTGGTCCGCTTCATGGCCCCTGGCTCACTTCTCAAAGCGTGGAATGAACCGCGCCAGCGCGAATCCCAGGCTGATCATCAGCGAGATGAGGCAGATTATCCAAGCCAGGTGCATTTCCGTGCTGCCGATCCCTACCCCGACGAATCCGCTGGCCGCGACATGATTGCTTACCCTCGTGTTAATCACTTCAGGTTCCCCTTACCATTTTCCAGGTGTCCGTCTTGCCCGTTTTTGTCAGTTGTTTCCAGTAACCGGAGACGATAGCGGCCGTTATCAGCCAGGCATACAGCATTTCTACTGGGAAGGCCAGAGCCACGAGCGTGGCTCGCCATCCGGCCTTGTGCGCGGTATTGACGCTGTCGGCCATCAAGATGACGAAGATCGGCAGGCCCCACCAGGAGAACAGATGACCACGCACCGTCCACAGCAGGTAGAGCAGCACGACGCGGGACACCATCGACCACACCAGCCCAGCCTGCTTGGCCCACGGGATGGCGGTGAAGCGCGTCAAGCCGAACTGACTCAGCGTCTGGATGTACCCGCGCGCCCAGCGTTCCCGCTGGGTGAACAGGCCCTTGACGGTCGAGACCGGCACCGTCGTGGCCAGGCAGTCCTGCGGACGCACCATTCCCCACCGGAGGTGCTTCAGGGCGATGGTCAGCTTCCAGTCCTCGGTCCAGTTAGCGGGGTCGTAGACCTCCCCGTACAGGCGCTTGACGTCGCGAAGCGCGGACACGCGGTACATTGCGGCCATACCGGTCATGCACCCGTATCGGCCCTTGCGTCGCCCGATGAATCTACGGTCGCGCTCGTACTCCATGGCCTGCAGGACTTCGATGATCGTGCCGAAGCGCTTAATCAGGTGGTTAGAGCTGACCGCGCCCAAGCGGGGGTCTTGCTCGAAGTGCCGTTCGGCGTTCTCGATCAGCTCCGGATGAATGACGGTATCGGCATCCATGCAGACCACCAGATCGTCGTCATCCAGGGACGGGAGAAGCGCGTTCAGCGCCGCGTTCAGCGCGCCCGCTTTCCGTCCGGTGATCCCGTGCAAATCCATCACTTCGACGCCATCATATTTCCCCGCGACCTTCGCGGTGCCGTCGTCGTCATCGCAGTTGTTGGCCACGACAATGATCCGGTCCGCCTGGCGCGTCTGGGCCAGGACACCTTC
>PLIQ01000083.1:12267-18125 GCA_003140115.1 Actinomycetota bacterium
CGCTGCTGTGAGCAGATCTGCCTACAGCAGCGGGCGAGGGTTTCCGGGGCGGTCATGACGCAGGCTGGAGGCATGGCTCATGACGAGAAGAACCCCCTGTTCAGCGAGCGGGTCCGGGAGCAGCTGCTGCTGCAGCGGATCCTGGTGCTGGACGGGGTGCTTGACGACGACAACGGGACGCTGCTCGCGACCCAGCTGCTGACCCTCGCGGTGGAGGACCCGGGCGCCGACATCGCGTTGTGGATTCACTCCCCCGGCGGATCGGTCCCGTCCATGCTCGCCATCCGTGATGTCATGCGGCTGGTGCCGTGCGATGTATCCACGCTGGCGCTCGGGCTGGCCTGCAGCGCCGGGCAGTTCCTGCTCTCCGCCGGGGCCAAAGGCAAGCGATTCGCGCTGCCGCACGCGCGCATCTTGATGCACCGCGGCTCGGCCGGCATCGGCGGCAGCGCGGTCGACATCGAGGTCCAGGCTGACGACCTGCGGCACACGGTCGATACCGTGCTCGGCCTGATCGCCGCGGATACCGGCCAGCCGGTGGAGCGCATCTTCGACGATTCGCTGCACGACCACTGGTACACCGCCACCGAGGCCCGCGAGTACGGCTTCATCGACGAAATCGTCGGGTCGTTCGGCCAGATCATGCCGGCCAGACGGCACCGGATCGGACTTAAGGGAAGCGCCTGATGAGCAGTTACACCATTCCGAACGTCATCGCGCAGCATCCGCGGGGCGAACGGATCATGGACGTGTACTCGCACCTGCTCACCGAGCGGATCGTGTACCTCGGTACCGCGATCGATCCCGGCGTGGCCAACGCGCTCATCGCCCAGTTGCTGCACCTGGAGGCGGAAAGCCAGGACCTGGAGATCAACCTGTACATCAACTGCGAGGGCGGCGACCTGCCGTCCATGCTCGCGGTGTACGACACGATGCGGTTCATCGAGGCGCCGGTGGCCACGTTCTGCGTAGGCCAGGCCATCGGGGTCGGCGCCGTGCTGCTGGCGGCCGGGACGGCGGGCCGGCGGTCCCTGCTGCCGCACGCCAGGGTGGTGCTGCATCAGCCGGCCGCGCGCGGCCAGGGACCGATCCCGGACCTGATCCTGCAGGCGGACGAGCTGGTGCGGATGCGCGCCGATATCGAGGCGATCCTCTCCGCGCACACCGGCCAGTCCGTGCAGACCTTGCGCGCCGACACCGACCGGGACCGGGTCTTCACCGCCGCGGCCGCGTTGGCGTACGGGATCGTCGACCAAGTGCTGGGGCAGCGGTCGGCGGACGCCGACGCAGCGCGTGAGGCCGCGCCGGCTACGCCGCGAGCGCCAGCATGACCGGGCCGGATATGCGTGAGGTCCAGGTCGCCTGCTGGCGGCGCAGATCGTCGCTCACCTGCTCGGTCAGCCCGATGAGCGTGGTCCTCAGGGCGCCGGCCAGGGCCGCGATCATCTCGCTCGACGGCTCCTTGCGGCCGCGCTCGATCTCGGACAGGTACTGGGGTGAGATCCCGGCCCGGCCCGCCGTCTCGGCCAGGGTTTCCTGCTGATCCAGGCGCAGCGTGCGCAGACGCTGACCGAGCACCTCCCGCCACAAAGGCTCGGGGGGCGCCTTCGGGGGCGACGGCTCTCGCCGCAGCGGATAGACCTTCGCGCGCTCGGCCATAACTCAGCGTACGAGCGGGATCCCGCTCGTACGCTGAGATTTCGCTGCCGGCGGACCTACTGGGCGGCGATGGCGGACAGGATGTCCAGCTTGGCCGCCCGGCGGGCCGGCCAGCTCGCGGCGACCAGGCCGAGCAGGGCGGCGATGATCAGGAAGATCACCAGGTTGGAGTAGGGCACCACGGTCTCGGTGATGCCTTGATTCTTCAGTGCGGAGACCAGCGCGATGCCCATGCCGGTGCCGATGATGATCCCGATGATGGCGCCGAAGATGGCCAGGATCACCGCTTCGGACCGGATCATGGTCCGGACCTGGCGCCGCCGCATGCCGACCGCGCGGAGCAGGCCGATCTCACGGGTGCGCTCGAACACCGAGAGCATGAGCGTGTTCACGATCCCGATGAGCGCGATCAGCACCGCCAGGGCGAGCAGGGCGTAGACCAGCCCGAGCACCTCGTTGATGCTGGACACCTGGGCCTGCTCGTACTGGGCCCTGGTCTGGACCTGGACGTTCGGGAACGGGGCCAGGGCGTTGGTGACGGCGTTGTCCACCGCGGTGCTGCCGTTGGTACGCAGCAGCAGGGCCCCCGGAGGCTGGGCCGGGTAGTGGGACAGGAAGAACGCGGAGCTGGCCAGGTAGCTGCCGATCAGGGCGTTGCTCTGGTAGATCCCGCCGATGCGCAGGGTGGCCGGGCCGGTCAGGGCGAACCTGGCCGGCACGGTGTCGCCGACGGCCAGGTGCTTGTTCTGCGCGGTAGTCGAGTCGATGAGCAGCTCGCCCTGGGCCAGGGCGGCCGGGGTGCCCGACGTCATGCGCAGGATCACCGTGCTGGCCAGGTTGCTGGTGGACACCGCGGTGAGCTGGGACAGTGTGTTCTGGAACTCGAACTGCCCGCCGTAGACGGCACTGGTCGCGGTGACACCCGGCACGGCCGACGCCAGCGACACCGCCGAGTTGCTGAGTTCTCCGGACCCGGTGGGGGTCACGATCAGGTCGGCGCTGATCGCCTGATCCGCGCTGCTGGTGACCGACCGGGACACCGAGGCGCCGAACACCGATATCGCGGCGACCAGGGCCAGGCCGACCATGAGCGCCGAGGCGGTCTGGGCGGTGCGCCGCGGGCTGCGCATGGAGTTCTCCCGCCCAAGCTGGCCCGGTTCGCCGAGCACCCGGGCCAGCGGGCGCCCGATCACGCTGGACAGCGGGCGGGCAATGGCCGGGGCCAGGGTGGCGGCCCCGAGGAAGATGGCCACGGCGCCGATGCCGACGAGCGCGATGGCCGGCTTGGCCAGCCCGATGGCCAGCATGATCACGCCGACCAGGGCCAGCGCGGTGCCGCCGATGAACCGGCGCCGCAGCGAGGCGGCGGGGGCGGATCGGCGGTCATCCAGCGCGGCGATCGGCGGGATGCGCACGGCGCCGCGGGCCGGGCCGAGCGCGGCCACGACCGTCACGCCGACGCCGACCAGCAGCCCGACCACCGCGGTGCGCGGCTCGAACACCAGCGGTCCGGGCGGCAGCGTAATCCCGAACCCGCGTAGCAGCGCCTGCAGCCCGAGGGCGGCCAGCACGCCGAGGCCCAGGCCGATCACCGAGGACACCAGCCCGGTGATGGCCGCCTCACCGAGGACGGACCGGAACACCTGACGGCGGTTCGCCCCGACGATGCGCAGCAGGGCCAGCTCCCGGGTCCGCTGCCCGACGATGATCGAGAACGTGTTGAAGATGGTGAACGCGCCGACGAACAGCGAGATAAACGCGAAGATCAGCAGTGCGGTGGAGAAGAAGGACAGCGACTGGTCGACCGAGCTCGTACTCTCGTTGACCACGGTCTGCCCGGTGACCACCTGCACGCCCGGAGGCAGGACCTTGGCGATGGCCTGCTGGACCGCGGACTTGCTGGCCCCCGGCGTGGTCACCACGTTGATGTCGTCGAGCTGGCCGGGCTCCTGGGCGATGGCCTGCGCGGTCGGCAGCGTGAACGCGGCCAGGGTCGCCCCGGCCAGGTTGTTCGCCGTGCCGAACTCGGCGATGCCGGTGATGGTGAACGTCTTGGTCGGCCCGGCGGTCAGGATGCGGACCTGCTGCCCCACGGTGAAGTCGTACTTCTGCGCGGTCCCGGCGTCCATGACCACGTCGTCGGAGGTGGTGGGCGGGCCGCCTGCGATCAGGTGCAGGCTGGAAAGCTGCGGATCGGGGTCGTAGCTCACCGAGAGGGTGGGCGCGCCGCCGGTCTGGATGGGCTTGCCGTTGTGGCTGATGTACTGGGCGTAGCCCTCGACCTCGCCGTCGGCGGCCGCGACGCCGGGCACGGCCTGGACGGTACTCAGCAGCGACTCGGGCAGCTCGTTGCGGACCGCGTTGCCGCCGCTGCCGAGCTGGGCCACACCGCGGACCTGGAAGTCAACCTTGGCGTAGACGTTGCCGAACAGCTCGCTGAACGTGTTGTGCAAGGTGTCGGTCAGGACGAACGTCCCGGAGATGAAGGTGACCCCGAGCACGATGGCCAGCGCGGTCAGTCCCAGCCGGAGTTTGTGGGCCAGCAGGCCCTTGATCGTCACGTTCCACATGTCAGGCCCCCAGCGTCCGCATCCGCTCCAGGACGGAGTCGGCGGTCGGCTGCTGGAGCTCGCCTACCACTTGCCCGTCGGCCAGGAAGACCACCCGGTCCGCGTACGCGGCCCCGCGCGGATCGTGCGTCACCATGACGATCGACTGGCCGAGCTCGGTCACCGATTGCCGCAGGAACGAGAGCAAGTCGGCGGAGGCGTTCGAATCGAGGTTGCCNNGTGGGCTCGTCGGCGAAGATGAGGTCCGGCTTGTTGATCAGCGCCCGGGCACACGCCACCCGTTGCTGCTGGCCGCCCGACAGCTCACTGGGACGGTGGGTCAGCCGGTCCCCGATGCCCAGCTGGTCCACCAGGTAACCGAGCCAGCCCTGGTCGACCTTGCGCCCCGCGAGGGCGACGGGCAGGGTGATGTTCTCGGCCGCGGTCAGCGTCGGAATCAGGTTGAAGGACTGGAACACGAAGCCGATCCGGTCCCGGCGCAGCCGGGTCAGCCCGGCGTCGTCCAGGCTTCCGATGTCCAGGCCGCCCACGAACGTCTGGCCGGACGTCGGCCGGTCCAGGCCGGCCATGCAGTGCATGAGCGTCGACTTGCCCGAGCCCGACGGGCCCATGACGGCCGTGAACCGGCCGCGGTCGAAGGTCACCGTGATACCGGCCAGGGCGTGCACCGCCGCCTGGCCGACCCCGTACGTCTTGGCTAGGGCAACCGAGTGCGCGGCCGGAATGGCCTGCGTATCCTCGGTCAGCGCCGCGGATGTGGGTTCCATATCTTCCCCGTCTTTCCCTCTGCTGTTAGATACGGTCAGCGTGACAGCGGAGCACCCGGGCGCGCATCGACCGGCTAGCCAGTTTCCGGGCTGAACCCCATGATGGTCCGGACGGCTGAAACCCATCCACCAATCGGCTGACCGCAAGCCGACCAGCTATTGCAATCTGCGCCGCGGGGCCATGGGCCAGCGGGAAACGTGTCCGAGGTCACGCACCTGGGGCCGTTCGGCTGAAATGTCTAGGCCCTTCCCGGGGCAATAATAGGTAGATGAGAGCCCTGGATGATCCCGAGCGGGTTCTCCCGGCTGGGGCAGGCCACAGTGCACGCGATCCACTGGGCTACCACGGTACTCCGCCCCCCCGCGGCCTGGCCGCCCCCATGAGCCACGCAAGGTGACGCAGATATGACGCAGATAGTCCAGATGCCGGGACCCACGCAGGAGAGACCACGATGTACAGCGCAGATTATTCCGACAATTCCGACAAGCCAGAGAAAACGACCCTTCCGGAGCTAGCCGCCTGGGTCCGCGAGATCGCGGAGCTGACCAAGCCGGACGCCGTGGTCTGGTGCGACGGCTCGCCGGAGGAATGGGACCGGCTGACCACCCTGCTGGAAGAGAACGGGACGTTCACCAGGCTCAACCCGGAGTTGCGCCCGAACAGCTTCTGGTGCGCGTCGGATCCCGGTGACGTGGCCCGGGTCGAGGACCGGACGTTCATCTGCTCAGAACGCGAGCAGGACGCGGGGCCGACCAACAACTGGATCGCGCCGGCCGAGATGCGCCAGACGTTCGCGGGGATCTTCGACGGGTGCATGCGCGGCCGGACTATGTACGTGATCCCGTTCTGCATGGGACCGCT
>PLIQ01000546.1 GCA_003140115.1 Actinomycetota bacterium
GCTGGGCCGGGAACAAGCCGGAGAACAACCGGCGAGCCCGTCGCCGCGTGCGATCGCTCGCGTCAGGGCATAAACCCTGGAGCCGGGCCGAGAGTAACAACACAAGGGTGCCCCGAGGGCTATGGACGGAAAGGGGTGACCGTGAGCAGCGGATTGTCGCTTGCGTTCATGGTAATCGGGTTGCTCGCGGTGGTATTCGCGCTGGTCGTCGTCTGGCGCCGGGTCCCGGCAAACCGTCAGCTCGCCCAAGCCCAGGACCGGACACAGCTCGACCAGGCTAGCCAGGAAGCAGAGCACATCCGCGCGCGCGCCGAGACCGAAGCCGCCGGGATCCTCGACCGAGCCCGCGACGAGGCCGAACAGGCCGCCCAGGGCCGGCGGGAAGTCGAAGAAGAAATCCGTGCGGTCAAGGACGAGGTCCGCGAGCTGCGCGGTGACCTCGAGCGCCGCGAGCTGCGCCTCGCCGATCGCGAACAGCGGCTGGACGAGGAGCTCAAGCGGATCGAAGACCGCGCCCAGGGTCTGGCCGCCCGCAGGCAGGACCTCGACCGCCGCGCCGCCGAGCTTGACCAAAAAGACGCGGAACGGAAAAGCGAACTACAGCGCGTCGCCGGTCTCACCGCCGATGCGGCCAAGGCCGAGCTGGTCACCGCCATCGAGAACCAGGCCAAACGGGAAGCGGCGCTCATCGTCAGGGACATCGAGCACGAGGCGAAGCTCGAAGGCGAGATGCGCGCCCGCAAGATCGTCACCCTGGCCATCCAGCGGGTCGCCACCGAGCAGACCAGCGAGTCCGTGGTCTCCGTCCTGCACCTGCCGGGTGACGAGATGAAGGGCCGCATCATCGGCCGCGAAGGCCGCAACATCCGGGCCTTCGAGTCCGTGACCGGTGTCAACCTGATCATCGACGACACGCCCGAGGCCGTTCTGCTCTCCTGCTTTGATCCAGTAAGAAGAGAGATCGCCCGGCTCACCCTGGACCGGCTGATCACCGACGGCCGGATCCACCCGCAGCGGATCGAGGACGCCTACGAGCGCGGCAAGGCCGAGATCGAGCAGCTATGCAAGCGGGCCGGCGAGGACGCGCTGGTCGAGCTGGGCATCACCGACATGCACCCGGAACTGGTCGATCTCCTCGGCCGCCTGCGCTACCGCACCTCATACGGGCAGAACGTGCTGCGGCACCTGGTCGAATCGGCGCACCTCGCGGGCATGATGGCCAGCGAGCTGCGGATGGATCCGCTGCTGCTCAAGCGCTGCACGGTGCTGCACGACATCGGCAAGGCGCTCACCCATGAGGTCGAGGGCAGCCACGCGCTGATCGGTGCTGAGATCGCCCGCCGCTACGGTGAGTCGGAGGACGTGGTGCACGCCATCGAGGCGCATCACAACGAGGTTGAGGTCCGCACCGTCGAAGCCGTGCTGACCCAGGCCGCGGACGCGATGAGTGGAGGCCGGCCGGGCGCACGGCGCGAGTCGCTCGAGATGTACGTCAAGCGCCTGGAGCGCCTGGAGCAGATCGCCGGCGATCACGAGGGCGTGGAGAAGGTCTTCGCCATGCAGGCCGGCCGCGAGATCAGGGTCATGGTCAAGCCTGACCGGATCGACGACATCCAGGCCCAGGTGATCGCGCGCGACATCGCCAAGCAGATCGAAGAGGAGCTGACTTACCCGGGCCAGATCCGCATCACTGTGGTCCGCGAGTCCCGCGCCACCGAATTCGCGCGCTGACCTTTTACCTGAACGCCACGGCGAGCAATGAGGGGACGCGGTCACGCCCTAGGCATGGCCTGCTTGAAGTCCTCCCCGCGGCTGCCCATGGTCATTATCAGAATGTCGTATCCCATGTCCTGATATAAGCCAATTCTTCGCTTACATAGACGAATATTTGCTGCACCCAGGTAGTATAAGGGTAGGACGGGCTTTCGTTCCAGGCTGTCCTTAGTTTCTCGGACGGGATCAGCGGGGGGGCCAGTGAGGTGTCCTGCACCGCGACCGCCGATTCAGCTTCATAAACCCTAATTCCTAATTCGGCTCGTTATTGGCCATGGGCGCCTGCGGGCGGCTGTGGGGAGCAACGAGCCTCCAATAATCCTTTGGAAGGGATAATCATGTTTGCCACGCGAATTCTCGCCACCGCCGGGACACTGACCATGGCTGCCGCGCTTCTCGGCGGGCTGGCTAGTTCGGCCCAGGCGTCGCCCCTGCCCGTCATCTACGGGGTGATCACAGGACCGCACAGCATCACGTTGGCCGTCGGCTCCGCGGCCCTCCCGGGCGAGGTCATCCGGCCCGAGACGCCGGGCTACGGCCCCAACGTCACGGTCACCTCGGTCAGCGGCCAGGTTGTGACTACTGGCGGGACCTTCCTGCCACTGAACACGAAGGGCGCCAAGACGGCATTCGCCACGATTAGCGGCGCGCCAGCGCCCGTCTAATGCGAGAACGGCCGTGGGATTCCCTCACCGGCCTGCGCCTAGTGTGGCGGGGTGGACAATGAGCGAGCGTTCCCGGTCATCCGGCAGACGGTCCTGGACACCACCGACCCGCGGCGCCTGGCCGAGTTCTACCGGCAGCTGTTCGGCCTGCACTACAACCCAGGCGATGAGCCGCCCGGACCTGGCCAGCCAGATCCGAGAGGACAAGACTGGCTGATTCTGACGAGCCCGACCGGCGGTGTGGCGCTGGCGTTCCAGAAGGTCGGGGATCTGCCCGAGGCAACCTGGCCGGACGGCCCGCTCCCGCAGCAGTTGCACCTGGATACCACGGTGCCCACTGTGGCTGACCTCGACGTCCAGCATGAGCGGGCGCTTGCGCTCGGCGCCCGGCTGCTCGAGGACCGTTCGGATGACTCGGAGGAGCCGCTGCGCGTCTACGCCGACCCCGCGGGCCACCCGTTTTGCATTATTGCCGCGATCGCCGGCGAGTGATCCTCAGGAGCTAAGCCACTTCGTATTCCAGACGTACGCGTCGCCCGCCGTGTCGGTACTGGCCAGGGCATCGCCGCTCGGGCTGAACGCGACACCGATAATGCCCTTGCCCAGCGGGTCCGACAGCGTGTCCAGGTACTTGCCGGTGCCCACATTCCAGAAGCTGATGTCGCCGCTGGTGTCGCCGGCGGCTAGGAAGTTGCCGTTCGGGGTGAACGCGATGTCAGCGAATTCGGAGTTGAAGAAGGACTCCAGGGACTTGACCAGCTTGCCGGTGGCCACGTTCCACAGGTAGACCACGCCGTCGCCGGTGCTGCCGGCCACGTCGGAGACGGCCACCAGGGTTCCGTTCGGGCTGAACGCGATGTCGTACAGACCCTTGCTGCCCGGGTCGGTGAACGTGTGGGTGAGCTGGCCGGTGGCCACGTTCCACAGGTACGTGCTGCCGTCCGTGTCGCCGGCCGCGAGGAGGGTGCCGTCCGGGCTGAACGCGACCCCGTAGACGTTCTTGCCGCCGGGGTCGTGCAGGCTGCTCGTCGAGGTGGAGTTGGGTTTGCCCGCGGCCACGTCCCACAGGTAGGTGCTGCCGCCGCTGCTGCCCACGGCGACCATGCTGCCGTCCGGGCTGATCGCGACGCGGTTGTCGTTCCGGCTGCCGTTCGAGAGGGTGGCGGTGAGCTTGTTGCTGCTCGCGTTCCAGAGGTAGATGTTGCCGTTCGCGTCGGCGACCGCGTACGAGTTGCTGGTCGGGTTGAACGCGATGCCGTTGATGCCGTTGCTGTTCGGGTCCTGCAGGGGGGTGATCAGATGGCCGCTGCTGGCCAGGTTCCACACGTAGCTGCTGCCGTTGCTGTCGCCGGTGACGAGGACCGTCTCNNGCCGAAGACTCGACAGCCATCGGATGCGAGGTCTTCGGGCTGCTGCTGCTGAGCAGGATGCCCACGACCGCTCCGACCACGACGACGACGGCCGCCGCGACGATCAGCACCGTGCGCCGCGCGCCGCCGCCGGACCCCCGCCCGGAGCCGCCTGACCCGGTCGGCGGTCCGGTCTCCCAGCCCGGCGGCTGGTCCCGCTTGGGCCCATCGGGGCCGGTGCGCTGCTGGTCAGCGGACTGACCGGGACCGGTCCGGTCCCCGGTCCGCATGGTCTGGGTGGGCTCGTACAGGTCCTCAGGCGAGGGTGACCCGCCCGCCCGGCCGGAATCGAGCCCGGCCGCCACGTACGGGTACGGCGCCGGTTCCGCGGCAGCCACGCGCGGCGGCGCCTCCGTCGCCGGCCAAGAGGCTGGCTCGGCCGCCGGGCGAGAGGCTGGCTAGGCCGACGGGCGAGAGGCTGGCTCGGCCGCCGGGAGAGAGGCTGGCTCGGGCTGCCAG
>PLIQ01000488.1 GCA_003140115.1 Actinomycetota bacterium
CGGCCGACTTCGACGCGGTCAGGTCCATGCACGAGGCGATGTCCCGGCGCTGACGCGTCCCGCTGTTCGGGGCCCCATCCCTGCGGCTGCTGTGGCACGTGGTGGGAACGGGCCGACTACTTGGGTGGGCGGCCGGCGCCCGGGCGGATGGGCGGGATGGGTGTGATGGGGTGCCGACGCGGACCTGACCACAGGGCCGGCACGGCGTAGACGGCGGCGGTCACCGCGTAGGCGGCCTGCTCGTAGTTGACCCGCCATCCGACGAACTCCGGCCAGGCCTGCTCCGGATCACGTTCGATCGCGAAGTCGACCTCGCGCATCCGGGTCACCGCGTCGAGGAACTCCTCGTAGGTCAGGCTGATCCCGGCGGCCGGGTCGGCCTCAAAGGGAACGTCGAAGCCCATGGCCGTGGCGATCCGGTAGAAACACTGGAACCCGCTGCGCAGGCACAGCCGGGCTGGTACCACCGGCGCGGCCGAGGGGGACAGGGTCAGAAACAACGCGGCCGAGTCCAGCACCGACAGCAGCGACGTCGACCAGGACGACAACGCGCCCGGTGAGCGGAACCGGACCAGCCCCAGGTAGGTGGTATGGCTCTCGCCGACATCCGCGGCCCAGCGTTCCCACTGGGAATACAGGTCCCCCATCGTGTCCAGGGTCGAAATGCCGCCCAGCCCGTAGTGGGTGCGGGCCAGCAACTCCGGGCCCCAGGCCGGTATGCCGCCCCGGGCGTTGAGCAGCGCCACCTCGGTCTCGCGGCGGTTGAACGCCGCATACAGGGTCGGCAGGTAGGCGATCTGCAGGGTGATGATCACTAGGCCGACCGCGGCGGCCAGGAACACGATCACGGCCGGCACCGCCCCGGAGGGCACCGCGAAGCCCAAGGTGAACAGTGATGACCCGGCGTCGATGAAGGCGGACACCACGCCGCGGTGGGCGAACGGCCACAACAAGAGCGTGAACCCGACGTAGGCCACGAGGAGCCAGGTAGCCAGCTGGGCCAGCAAGATCGTCGCCGCCTGGGTGGCGAGTATCCGGTCGCGACGGCGGTACTCGGAAACCCGCGCCAACACCAGCTGATAGGCCCAGTCGACCGACTTGTCCACCCACCGCGTCAGGTGGCTGCTGACCGAGCGGGACACGATCAGCGTTCCGGTCACGCTGAGCACGGACGTGAGCACGAGCAGCCCGCCGATTACCGCGGCCACCACGCGGGCCCCCGCAGGCATCACCACCATGGGTTCTCCTCCAAGTCACCGAACCTATCGGGGCCGGGTTGAGCGCGTGATCATCTCCCGATAGCCTGCCAGCCATGGTCTCAGCATGGCCGGCGGCTTCGTATGAAGACTGGCGCGCGACATGCGACACGCTGCACGCGCACACCCAGGTCCTCGGCAAACTGGCGGTCAAGCTCGCGCCGCCTGAGCCTCAATTGCAGCACGCGGCGTTGCGCCTGACCGCGCGCGGCTGGGAGACAGCGCCGCTGCCCACCCCCGACGGCTCGGGCGCCCTGGTCGTGGCGCTCGACCTGCACCGCCATCAGGCGCTGGTCGAGCATAGCGCCGGGCCTTCCGACCAGATCGCCCTGACCCCGAACCGGCCGGTCGGCGACGTGACGCGGGAGGTGCTGGCGGCGGTCAGCCGTCTCGGCGGACCGGTGCAGATCGACCCGACTCCGCAGGAAGTCCCGTGGAGCGTGCCGCTGGATCAGGACACCGAGCACGCGCACTATGACCCGGACGAGGTCGCTCGTTATTTCGCCGCGGCGACCCAGGCCGCGCAGGTCCTGGCCGCGTTCCGCGCTCCGTACCGCGGCCGTTCGTCGCCCGTGCACGCCTGGTGGGGCTCGTTCGACCTGGCCGTGAGCTTGTACTCGGGCGTTCCGGCCGACCCGCCATCCGATGACTTCATCATGCGCAACGCGATGGACTCCCAGGAGGTCGCCGTCGGCTGGTGGCCCGGCGATGCCCGTTACGGCCGGGCCGCGTTCTACGCCTACGCCTTCCCGGCGGCCGAGGGTTTCAGCAGCATGGCCCTGTCCCCGCCTGCGGCCCACTGGGATCCGGTGCTGGGAGAGTACATCCTGGACTGGGACGACGTCCGATCGGCCGCTGACCCGCGGGCGACCGCCCTGCAGTTCGCGCGCACGGTCTTCCGCCAGGCCTGTGCCGTGTGCGAGTGGGACGTGACCCTGGCCGCCTCCGCGGATGGCACGCCACCTCCGGTCCGGTGACAAGTGCCACGTCCCGTTCGGCAAAAATCTTGAATTATCCGAACGTCCGTGGCGTTACGCCTCTAGCAGCGCTTTGATGCCGACCGGGGAGATGGCCATGACGAGCGGCGGCGAGCCGGCCCAGATCGAGAAGCGGATGGTCGTGGAATACGGCATCACGCTGGACGGCGTATGGCTGCCGCTGGCCATGCTGAGGCGGCTCGGCACGCACGGGCCGTGGGACACTCCGTTCACCGAGGCCTCCGCCGACCAGGAGAGCGTCCTGCTCGCTCATTCCCTGGCCGAACGGCACAACCAGGCCGGACTGCACCGCGGCCTGGGCTTGCGCGATTTCCTCGACGCGATTCCCTACGAGCCGACCACCCCGATCGACAAGGTCACCGGTCCCTGACCGGCATACCGCAGTCGCGTCGGCTACCGGCCGCTAGTAAGCTTTCCAAGGAAGTAGATTCCGTGAAGTTATCTTCCAGTTCCCGGAGGCCGGCGTCTTGTGCTGGCCGGGCCGCCGTCAGGAAATCTGCTTCCACTCCAGGGTGAACACTCCTACATACGGTGGGTTCGCGTTGGTATCCGGGTTGAAGCCGTCGAACTTGATGTAGATCGTCTGGCCTGCTATCGGGCTGATGATGATGGTAGAGCCGGCCTCCCCGGAGCCGTCCGTGTTAGCCGGGCAGGAGAATTGGCTGGGGCCGTCCTGGAGTTCGGTCAGGTTGCCGACGCTGTTGCCAGTAAACGCTCCGATTGTCCCGGCCACGCCCGGGTTGGCGGTGCACGTGTCGAACTGGTACGTGCCGGTGGCGGGAACGACCCACTTGTACCAAACCGACGTGCCACCGCGGTTGTCCTGGATGGTCGGCTCGTTCGTCTCGACCGTGGCGCCGATGTTGGTCCCGCTCACCGATCCGGAGGCGCCGCTGATCGGCCGCGCGTTGGCGAAGTTGTCGTTGGCCGGCTCCGGGCCGCCAGGGGCGACGCGCGGGATGACCCTGGTGGTGGACTGCGAGGGCTGGCTGGTGCCGCCGTCCGCGTTGGTCGCGGTCACCGTGAAGGTGTACGGGGTGCCGTCGGTCAGCCCGGTGACCAGGACCGGGCACGACGACCCGGTCGCGGTGATGCCGCCGGGGCTGGAGGTCACGGTGTAGGAGACGATGGCGCTGCCACCGTCATCTGCGGGCGGCAGGCGACACATACGCCGCCCCCAGGTCGGGTGGCGGTGGTGCTGACGGTGGCTGTGGCGGGGCGATGTCCACGGCCGCGGCGCCGGGGACCAGCGGCGGGCTCGGCACCGGCACCGGGGTCACCGCGTTGGACGGATCCGAGGCCGGGCCGTTGCCGTCCTCGTTGGTGGCGTAGACGGTGAAGGTGTAGCTGGTCCCGTACGTCAGGCCGGTGACCTGGATGCTGGGGGTGCCGTTTCCGGAGGTGCCGATGATGCCGCCGGGGCTGGAGACCGCGGTGTAGTTCCGGATCGGCAGGCCCCCGTCGCTGGCGGGTGGGGTGAACGTGACGTCAACGGTGGCGGTGTTCGTGCCGTTCGAGGAGTTGGTCGCGGTCACGTTGGTCGGCGCGCCGGGCGTGGTGTCCGGGAAAACGACCGCGGGCGCCGACTCCGGCCCGTTGCCCGCCGCGTTGCTGGCGTAGACCGTGACGGTGTAGTAAGTGCCGTTGGTCAGCCCGGTGACGTCGATCGGGCTGGTGGTACCGGGAACCGTTTCGACGGCCGGTCCGGAGGTTACGTTAAATCCCCGCCGGACCGTGACCGTGTAGCCCGTGATCGGGTTCGCGGAGTTCAGGTCGGACTGCGACGCGGTGAAGGAGACAGCCGCCCTACCGTCACCCGCCGTCGCGCTGGTGATTTTCGGCGGGCCCGGGATGCGGGGGGAAGCGCCGCACCCGGCAGCTCCACCACCTGATCGTTGAGGAGGTCGGTGACGAACACGTCGTAGGACGTGTCCACCGCCACCGCATTCAACGTGTTCAGTCCGGTATCCAGGGTGACCAGGCTGTGGTACCCGACACCTCCGGGTGAGGTGCGGCCTTGTTCGGAATGGCGAGATTTTGTCCCGGCCCGAGCGAATAGTCCCTCCGCCGCACAGCAGTGTCAATAGGGGCGCGACCCGCCGTCAGCCTGCCCTCGGCGAGCACCGGGGCAGGAATGGCGGTACCCGGCCCGGCCGACGCCTTCGTCGCGATTCAGGCGGTGCCGATGAGCGTGTCTGGGACTTCGCGGAGGAAGATCTCGGCGGTCTTGGGTCCGACCCCCTTGAAGCGCTGCAGCTGCTGGCTGACCTCATCTCGCGTGCGGGCGGTGCGCACCAGCCTGGCGACTGAGCCATCGTAGTCCGCGATGAGGGCGCGCATCACGTCGCGCAGCTCCTCGCTCATGACGGAGCTCATCCGGTGATAGTCGCCGTCCCACAGCTCGTGCCAGAGCGGATGGTTATCGTCTGCGGTGAAGTGGTCCGGGGTGTCCCAGCCGTCTTCTTTGAACTTGCGGAATGCGCTGGCGGCGGTCTGCTGCGGCACGGGGCGCCCGAAAAGAATGCTGGCCAGCAGCCAGTCGAATAGGCCCTGGTCGGTTTTGGTGTCGATGCCGAGGTCGGCGGCGGTGATAAGCGCAGCCATGGCGTGTTCCGTTTCAGCGGGTGATGTGAATGTTGAACAACGGGCTCCTCAGGACGCCGATGATATCGAAGAACCTCAGCACTGGCGGAGCTGGCACTCGGCGAGTACGGGACGGGGATGGCCTTTCGGGCAGCCCCGTGGACATCCGCGTCCTCCTTGCCGCCTCGCGGGGCGCGGCCCTGACGAAATATGCTTCCTTAGAACTTGATTCCTTGGTATCATTAGTCAGCCTTGACGGCGTCGTCGGCCAGCAACGCGGCGACGGCGATCTCGGCCTCGGCCGCGGCGGGCAGGACGGCGGGCAACCGGGGGATCGCGGTTAGCTGTCCGTCGGAGGTGTACCGACTGATCACCCGCGGGTCGATGTAGGACGCGCGCGCCACGGCCGGGGTGTCTCCCAGCCAGTCCGCCACCCCGCGGACGGCCGCGGTTACGGCACTCTTGCGGCTCCGCGCGGTCGGCGCCGGGTCGGCGTTCGCCAGCAGCAGGGCCATCAGCACGGTGGCGTTCCAGGTGCGGAATTCCTTGGCGGTGAAGTGGCCGCCGGCGCCGGCGGCGATATAGCTGCTCACCTCGTGCGAACGAAGGGGCCGCCACGCCTCCCGATCCTGGAAGCAGAACAGCGACTCGAAGGTGCTGTCGCTGCTGACCAGCGCTCGTACTACGGACCGGACGGCGTTGTCAGTGACGGTGATCGTCCGGCGCTTGCCTTCCTTGGCGATGTAGTCGAACGCGACGCCACCGCGGATCACCGTGACATCGTTCTTCCGCAACGTGGTCACCCCGTAGTGGTGATCGAGTTCGGCGTACTTCTCCCCGCCGATCCGGAACAGGCCGAGGTCGATCAGCCGGACTGCTGTGGCGGTCACACGGTCGCGGTCGAGGTGACGGCCGCTGAGATCCCGTACCGTGGTCGACCGCAGCGCGGGCAGCGCATCGGCGAACCGGAGCATGTGCTCGAACTTCTGAGCGTCGCGCTGCTCACGCCACACCTGGTGGTAGCGGTACTGGGTCCGGCCCCGGCTGTCGATGCCCGTGGCCTGGATGTGGCCCAGCGGATCGGGCGAGATCCAGACGTCCTTCCAGGCGGGCGGGATGCCCAGGGCGCTGATGCGGTGCAGTGTCTCCGGATTCGTGACCTCTGCTCCGGAGAGGTCGCAATACCGGAAGCCGCCGCTGTTCCGTTCCCTGACGATCCCCGGGCCGTGCGGGTCGCTGCGGGTCAATCCCGGGACGGCCGCGACCGGGGGAGCTGCCTCGGCGCTCATTGGCATCACCTCCGAAGCACAGCATAAGCATCACCACCCGCGCCGCCACCTGACCCCTCCGCCGGTGACGGCCTGGTAAAAGCAAATGCCATATGTTGTTCATGTGCTGAAACATACTTCTTTGGATGGGATCTGCATCGGGCAGTAACGTATGCCGTGTGTGGAAGTAAGTTCTAAGATACCGTTATCGGTCGTTACGTCTGGAGACCAAAGGGGAGACGGCATGCGCGGATCGCATGAAAGGAGTGGTCATGTCGGACCTGAGACAAGTGTTCAATGATCTAATCCGTTTTGAGATCGAGCTGTGGACTGCGGTCGACGCCCGGCTGAAGAGGGAGTTCGGCCTGCCGTTGACGCACTTTGAGCCGATGTCGGTGATGGACCAGCTGCCCACCTGCCGGGTGTATGACATTGCCAGTGAGCTGGGCATTACCACGGGCGGAACGAGCAAGCTGGTGGACCGGATCGAGGCGGCCGGGCTCTGTCGGCGGCTGCCGAACCCGGAGGACCGGCGATCCTCGCTGCTGGAGCTGACCCCAGAGGGGCGGCGCCTGTTGGCCGCGGCCGGGGAGGCCTTCGATGACGAGCTAGAGTGCCGCCTCGGCGCGGCGGTGCCGGAGCGGACGCTGCGCCAGTTCGCCGCGACCCTGGCCCGCATCCGGGCGTCGGGCCAACGCGGCGAGATGGAGCAGACCGGCTAGTTCCGCTCCCATAGAACTTGCTTCCCCGCTAGGGGATTTGGAGGCTAGCGCTTCGCCGACGGCATGTCCCTGACAGCCGACGGCAAGCCCCTGATACCAGACCAGGACTGAAGCCGCGGCCGGTTGGCCAACGCGGACCACAATGCGGCTCGAGACGTGGCTCAGCGCATTTCCTGAGCGTGCTTTGAGGTCTAATCTGATCGTGATTGCCTGCCCTTAGCGGAAACGAGGTAGTCACAATTCAGCCGCACCTGCCCGAAGAACCGAACAGCTTCATCGGTCGTGAGCGCGAACTCGATGAGCTGCGTCGGCTGGTGTATTCGACCCGTACGCTGACCTTGAGCGGGCCCGGTGGCATCGGGAAAACCAGGCTGGCACTGCGCCTGCTCGCCTCCATGGCGGCGGAGTTCCCCGACGGGGTCTGGTTCGTGGAGTTTGCCGACCTGCGGCAGCCGGACCTCGTCATCTCCCGCGTGGCGGCCGCGCTCGGTGTCAGCGAGGAGCCCGGCCGGCCGCTGCTCGAGACGCTGGCCGATGTCCTGCGGCGACGGCGGCTGCTGCTAGCCCTGGACAACTGCGAGCACATGATCGACGCGTGCGCTCAGGTCGCCCGCCGGCTGCTGGCGAGCGCGCCGGGGCTGAGGTTGCTGATCACCAGCCGCGAGCCGTTGCGCGTGCCGGCCGAGACAGTGTGGCTGGTCCCGCCGCTGTCTGCGATGTCCGGAGCCACTAGCTACGGGGACGAAGGCTCGGATCATAGCGAGGCCATCCGCTTGTTCGCCGCCCGGGCCGCTGCATCCTGCCCGGGCTTCACCGTCGGCCCGGGTAATGTGCCGGCCGTCGCCGCGATCTGCCGGGCGCTGGATGGCTTGCCGCTGGCGATCGAGTTGGCGGCCGCGTGGGTCCGGGTCCTGTCGGTGGAGCAGATCTGTGCCCGCTTGGGTAACAGGTTCGCCCTTCTGACGGCGGGTGACCGGTCCGCCTCGCCGCGTCAGCGCACCCTTCGCGCCACCATCGAGTGGAGCTACGCACTGCTCACCGGCCCCGAGCGGACGCTGTTCCAGCGGTTGTCGGTCCCCGCGGGGTGGTCACTGGAGATGGCTGAGCAGGTCTGCGCCGACGATGACATCCCGGCGGATAATGTGCTCGGCCTGGTCACCGCGTTGGTGGACAAGTCGCTGGTCGTGTTCGAGCCCGAGGTCCTGGGCCAGGCCCGCTACCGAATGCTCGACACCATCCGGGAGTACGCGGCGGCGCGCCTGGCCGAGACCGGGGAGTCGACGCGGCTCCAGCTCGCGCTCCGCGGTTACACGCTGCTGACCGCCGAACAGAAGCTCGCTATCGGGATGGCTCAGGTGCCGGTCCCGTGGTCGGATCGGGTCGACTGCTCCCGTCGCTATATCGTCGACGCGGACAACGTATCGCAGGTCCTGACCTGGTGCCTGGCCCATGACGACGCGGAGATCGGGCTGCGGATCTGCACCGCGGTCAGCCCGCGGTGGCTCGTCTGGGGCACCTTCGCCGAGGGCGCCGAATGGCTGGACGCCTTCCTGGACCTTGATGTACCGACTCCGGCGCAGGTCCGGGGGGCCGCCCTGGTAGCCCGGGCCCAGCTCGCCATGGCCAGCGAGCCCGCCGTGGCGGAAACTCTCGCCGAGGAAGGGCTGGCCCTGTGCCGCGACACGCACGAAGACTTCTGGACGGCGACCTCGCTGAACCTGCTCAGTGAGATCGCCCTGCAGACGGGGCGAGCGGACGAAGCATTGGCTCGCGCCGACCAGGCGTTGTCACTCGCCCGGGCCGCCGGTGACGGGTGGAATGAGGGTTATGCACTGGGCACCAAAGCCGCGATCGCGGCCCGGGCCGGGATGCTGGTCGAGGCTGAACAACTGGCCAGTACTTCGGTCAGCGTCATGCGGCACATCGACCAGCAGTGGGGGGTGGCCCGGGTCATGCTCGGCCTGGGCGACCTGGCTCGGCTCCGCCGTCATCCGGGCGAGGCGCACGACCGTTACGTGGAGGCGCTGGCCATCCTGGAGGAGATCGGCGCCCGGACCGAGATCGCACGTTGCCTGGCCGGCCTGGGCCGGGTGGCCATGGACCTCGGTGCGATTGAGCAAGCCAGGCGGCACCTCAGCAAGAGCATCGAGCTCAGCCAGGCGACCGGTACCCGGATCGGTATTGCACGTGGGCTCGAGGTCTTCGCGACGCTGGCGGTAAAGGAGAAGCAGCCCGAGCGGGCCGTACAGCTCGCCGCGGCCGCCGCGGCGTTGCGCGAGTCGGCCGGAGTGCCGCCGCTTTCGGCCGACCGTACCGAAAAGTACCTCGCTCCCGCTCGCCATCTGGGTGAATCCGTCGTTACCCGGCTGTGGGCCCAGGGCCTAGCGCTGCGCAGCGAAGCGGCAGTCGCGCTGGCGGTGGACGCGCCGCCGTCGAGACCCGCCGACAGCGAGACCCGCGCGCTGAGCGTCGTCGGGGATGGCGACGAAACGATCTCGCCGCCCAGTTCGCTCACCCGGCCGGATGACTAGAGGAATTCGTCACGAGCCCTGGTCCTTTAAGGTGGACGAAGCCTCCGACGCGGAGGCGGCCTGGGTCCAGGTGTTGGGGTTGGGGTTGGCGCGATGATCTCTACGGACAAGCCGGTCATGACCGTGTACGGGGCTGCGTGGTGCCCGCACTGCAAGCGAGTCAAGAAGTTCCTGTCCGCGCACCGGGTCCGCTACACCAACGTCGACATCGACGCTCACCCCGAGGCCATCGAGAAGCTGAAAGAGCTGCAAGATGGCGGGCAGATCATCCCCACGGTGGTCTACCCGGACGGGACCCACGAGGTGAACCCGAGCAACGAGGCACTGGCCCGCCGTATCGGCCTCACCCTCCAGGCCGATCGGTCCGCCTACGACCTGGTCATCGTCGGGGGTGGCCCGGCCGGGCTGGCGGCCGCGATCTACGCCGCCCGGGAAGGTATCGACGCGATCGTCGTCGACGCCAGCGCCCTCGGCGGCCAGGCTGGGATCAGCGACCGGATCGACAACTATCCGGGATTCCCCGATGGCATCTCCGGTAGCGAGCTGGCCGAACGGTTCGTGGCTCAGGTTCGCCGGTACGGAGTGGAGCTCGTCTCCGCGGTGTCGGTCACCGCCGTGAAGCACGATCACGAGGACCTGATCACCACGCTGTCCTCCGGCCAGCAGCTCACCTCCCACGCGGTGATCGTGGCCACCGGCTCGACGTACCGGCGTCTCGACGTACCCGGCGAGGATGACCTCATCGGCGCCGGCGTCCACTTCTGCGCCACCTGCGACGGGCCCTTCTACAAGGGCGCCGACGAGGTCGTGGTGATCGGCGGCGGCAACTCGGCATTGGAGGAGGGGCTGCACCTGTCCGAGTTCGCCAAGAAGGTCCGGGTGCTCTCCCACTCCGGCCTGACCGCATCGCCCCTGCTCCAGGAGCGGGTACGGTCCGACCCGCAGTTCGACATCCGCACCGGGGTCGATATCGTCGAGCTCGAAGGCGGGCGGGGCCGGTTCGCCGCCGTCGTGGCCCGCGACCGGGACAGCCAGGAGCTCCTGCGATTTCCGGCCGCCGCGGCCTTCGTGTTCATCGGGCTGAAGCCCAACGACGCGTTCCTGGGTGAGGCCGTCGAACGCGATGCCGGCGGATTCCTCGTCACCAGCCCCACCATGGAAACGTCCATGGCAGGGGTCTTCGCCGCCGGCGACGTCCGCTCGGGGTCGACCAAGCAGCTGGGGTCCGCGGTCGGTGACGGAATCGCCGCCCTGCTCATGACGCGCCGGTACCTCGAAGTCCATCACCACAAGGCGGTCCCGCTAGTCGACGCCTGACGCTTCCCGGCCCCGCCGTCATGCAGTAGCGTCGATGGCGTGCTGCTCACCGCCGCGAGTGCCGTTGTGCTCCTGATCGACCTGCAGGAGCGCCTCGTACCCGCCATCCACGACGGCGATGTCGTGGTGGCCCGGGCCGTCCGGCTGGCCGAGGCGGCCAAGCTACTGGACGTGCCGATCCGCGCGACCGAGCAGTACCCGGAAGGCTTGGGCTCGATCGTGCCGCAGCTGGCGGAGTACCCGGAGTCAGTCCTGGCCAAGACCGCATTCGCGGCGACGGCGGATCCGGGTTTCCACGCGCTGATGCCCGCCGGGGTGAGCGAGATCGTCGTAGCCGGGTGCGAGGCGCATATCTGCGTGCTGCAGACGGTGCTCGCCTTGCTCCCGCACGGGCACCGCATAATGCTGGTCGCGGACGCGGTCGGTTCACGCGACCCGGCTGACCGCACCGCCGCGATCGACCGAGCCCGGCAGCACGGCGCGGAGATCGTGACCTCGGAGATGGTGCTGTTCGAGTGGCTCCGTGACTCGCAGCACCCCAAGTTCCGCGAGGTGCAGAAACTAATCAGGTGAGCGGCGCCTCCATCTTTCACGCCTCTGCGACGCGCCGGCGGAGCTGCGCAAAAGCGAAGTTTCACGACTTCTCGCACCTGTCACCGTAGGGTCGGGGCAGCACCTCGGGAGGTTACATGGAAGCCGAGAAGTTCATCAGCAATGCCGCCACCGAGCTAGAGATGGTCGAAGCTCAATTGCGCGACGTTGAAGCCCGTGCCGTTGCGCTGCGAGCTCGCGGGGACGGGCTGCGATTCCTGATCCAGTACGGGCACGAGGCGCTGGTTGTTGGCGCCAGTGCTACGGCCAGCACGCCATCGCTTATCGGCGCGCGCCGCGCCGGGCGCGCGACAGGCAAGACCGGCTTATCGCGGCGCGCAGGGCCGGGCCACTAGCTCAGGGCGCTGCGGACGATCTTGCCCACGTGGTTGCGGGGCAGGGCCGCCCGCTGGAACACCCGCTTGGGGCACTTGTACCCGGCCAGCCGCTCCCGGGCGTACGCGATGAGGGCGGCTTCGTCGAGCTCGTGCCCGTCCCGCATCACCACCCAGGCGGTGACCTGCTCACCCCACCGCTCGTCCGGGACACCGGTCACCGCCGCTTCGGCCACCGACGGATGCTCTTCGAGCACGATCTCCACCTCGCGCGGGTAGACGTTCAGCCCGCCGGTGATGATCATCTCCTTGATCCGGCCGCGGATCCGCAGGTGCCCGGTAGCCGGGTCGACGGCCCCGATGTCACCGGTACGGAACCAGCCGTCCGCGGTGAAGGCCGCTTCGGTGGCACCCGGGTCGTGCCAGTAGCCGGCGAAGACCTGCGGTCCTCGCAGCTGGATCTCGCCGTCCGCGGCCGGCTCGACCTCGCCGCCGTCGCCCCGGATCCTGGCCAGCACGCCGGGCAGCGGCACGCCAACCGTGTCGCCGTGCCCGCCCTCGAGCGGGTTGGACACGTCGAGCCCGGTCTCGGTCGTGCCGTACCTGATCAGTGGCACGCGCCCGAGCGCCTCCGCCAGCCGTTGCGCAAGCGCGGGGTTCAGCGGGGCCGAGCCGCACACCGCCAGCCGCAAGCCCCGCAACGGGGCCAACGCGACGTCCGCCGACATCAGGGCCTGGTAGATGGTGGGCACCCCGAACAGCACGGTGGCGCCGGTGTCCCCGATCGTGCGGATCAGCTCGGCGGGAGAGAACCGGGACCGGATGTGGACCGTGCCGCCGGCGATCAGCGTCGCGTGCAGGCCGCTGAGGCCGTGCTGGTGGTACAGCGGCAGCGCGTGCGCCAGCACGTCGTGCGCGCTCCAGCGCCAGGCCGCCATCGCCGAACGGATCGAGGCGGCCAGCTGGCCGTGGGTCAGCGGAACGCCCTTGGGTCGCCCGGTGGTACCCGAGGTATAGGCGAGCACGGCGGTATCGTGCGGACCAGCCGCCATGCCCGAAGCCCGGTCTGCGCCTTCGGGCAGGTCTGCGACGCCGACCGTCGGCAGTGAACCCAGTCCGGACAGGACCCGGGCCGGCGAAGGGTCGGCGAAGGCCAGCACCGCGCCCGAATCGGCGACCAGATGACCGAGTTCGGCTGCGGTATAGCCCGGGTTAGCCAGCACGACCACCGCCCCGGCCCGGAGCGCTCCCAGGTAGCAGCGGATGAACCCGACGCTGGCGGCGGCCGCGAGCAGCACCCGGTCACCGGGCCGCACCCGGCGCGCGAGCCAGCCCGCCACCCGGGCCGATCCGTCGTCCAACTCGGCGTGGGTGACCGGCTCGCCGTCCACGGTGATCGCGATCCGGGCCGGCTCGGCGGCGGCCGACGCGGCGGCCAGCGCCGGGATCGTGTCGCCGTCCAGTCTGGCCGCGAACGACTCGACGTCACCCACCTGAGGCGCATGCTGCCGCCAGCCAGCCAGGCTCCAGTCCCGGTAACCGCTCCAGTCCTGGTGACCGCTCGAGGCCGGGTAACCGCTGGCCAACGCCGGTCACCCGCGCCCAGGCCGCCCGGTTGACCTCACGTTCGGCGCGCAGCCGGTCGAGCAGGCCTCCAGCCGCCATCACCGCCTTGACCCCGGCCCCGGTCCCGCGGGCGGCCAGGTCCGCGGCGAGCTGCTCGGCGGCCTGCTCGGGGTCGTCGGTGACCTGGTTCACCAGTCCGAGGGTGAGCGCCTCGGCCGCCTCCACCCAGCGGCCGGTCAGCACCAGGTCCAGGGCCGCGGCCCGGCCCACCAGGTCGGGCAGCAGCCAGGCGCCCACCGCCAGGTCCATACCCGGCGGCCCGGTCCAGCGCAGTCGCGCGCCCGCACTGGCGATCCGGAAATCCGACGCCGCGGCCAGCTGCGCCCCGCCGCCGACGGCCGCTCCGGTGATCACGGCAATGACCGGTCCGGG
>PLIQ01000180.1 GCA_003140115.1 Actinomycetota bacterium
GGCCGGGGTGCACGAGCCGGTGGTGATGGGTTTCGCCTATCTGGGCCAGCCGAGCTCGCCGGTACCCGCGGACGCCGCCATGGTCACCCTCGCGGCCCCGGACGAAGACGTCGCTCGCGCGCTCACCGACCTGGCCGCGATCGTCGCGCCCAGTACGGCCGCGAAGGTAACGGCCGCTGCGCGCCCCGCGATGCCGTCCGGGCCGCTCACCCTGCAGTCGTGGCCACAGATACTGGGAGCCCTCCTGCCGGAGGACGCCATCATCGTCGATGAGTCGATCAGCTCCGGCCAGGCCCTCCCCGCCGCCATCGCCGGCGCCCCGCGCCACGACCTGCTCGCCCTGACCGGAACCGCGATGGGGATGGGCCTTCCCCTAGCGGCGGGCGCCGCGATCGCCGCACCAGACCGGCCGGTCATCCTCCTCGACGGCGACGGATCCGCGATGTACACGATCTCCGCCCTGTGGACACACGCCCGCGAGCACCTGAACATCACCACGATCATCCTCAAGAACAGCTCCTACGGAATTCTCCGCGAGGAATGGGAACACCTCCGGGAACCAGGCCAGAACGAACTGCACGACAGCCCTTTGATCAACCTCAGCGGAGCACCGCTCGACTTCACCGGGCTGGCCCAATCCATGGGTGTCCCCGCAGCGCACGCCGACACGGCCGAAGAACTCGCCCAGCACCTGACCCGAGCGTTGACCGAACCCGGACCCCACCTGATCGAGGCTGTTGTTCCCGCCATCGTCTGAGGAGCCGGGTCCCGCAGGGACTTCGGTTCGGGTGCGCGTGGAGGATGAGGGCGTTCATGATGGCACCGGCTTGGTCTGCCGGCACATCCACACCACGCCAGCCTGGTCGAGGGTGTCGAAGTAGACGAATCCGGTTCCGTTGTCCCGGCGGCCGGACATGAGTACATCCAGGCCAGACGCGTTCGCCTGCGCGGTTGCGGTGTTGAGGTCGGACTCGAACCCGATGTGGAAGACGCCTTCCCCGTGGGTGTCGAGGAAGCGGCGCTGCGCGCAATCCAGTCGCGGGGGCTCGCAGAGCTGGACCTGGACGTTGTCCAGGTCGACGTAGCGGTACTTCAGCTGGGCGAATGCCTCAGGATCGGGCACGTTCAGGTCGGCGAACTGGCTGAGCGGCGGGTAGTCCTGCCAGGGACCGATACCGAGGCCTTCGTAGTACGCCACGGCGGCGTCGATGTCGTGCACGACGAGGCAGACGTGGTGCAATCGCTGGAACGGGCTGGTCATGGGGTGCTCCTTAATCGAGGCAGGGCGATGGTGGTTATGGCATGAGCAGGCCGCTGGTCTGCGTGGTCATGATCGCGGCCGCGGCGCCCGGCCCGACGCGGTGTTCCAGGCGGTGCAGCCACGGCGGGACCGCGGCCGACGGCGGCGCGTGGTGAGCGTGGCCGAGGTCACCGCCGAACACGAGCAGGGATGCGGGGTAGCTTGCGGTCAGCCGGAGGCTGGCGTGATCCCCGTCGCCGAGCAGGTCGGGCAGGATCCCGAGTTCCAGATGGGCTCCGAGCTCCCGGAGTATTTCCGCCGCTTCGGCGTTCCAGTGCAGGAACGCCATCATCGGGTGGTTGACCATCAGCCGGCGCACGCCGTGGCGGCGGGCCTCGCGGAACAGCACCACGGTCTCGTCCGCCGACAGGTGACCGCTGGCGAGCAGCAGGTCGTGGGCGGCGATGACGTCCAGGACGTCGTGCCATTCGGGACGCAGCGTACCGTCGTCGACGACGTCGACCGGCGCGAGCTCGAAGCCGCGGTGCACCGAGAGTTCCGGCGACGAGGCGCCCGCCTTGTGGGTGCGTGACGAGACCGTAGGCATCCAGACGGCGCGCCCCCCCAGGCGGGCCGCGACCTGGACGGCGTCGGGGTTGGCCCCGCCGATCGCGCTGTTCAGGACCACGCCGCCGTATACGCCAGGGCCCGCGATGGCGGCGCGCTCGACGGTGCTGCCCTCGTGTGACTTCAGGACGATCGTGCTGAAGCCCAGCTCGCGCTCGGCCGCTACGGTCTGGGCGTCGTCGCCGTGCCGCGGCAGCAGGCTCGGCGACGCATGGGCATGCAGGTCGGTCATGCCCGCCGCCCAGGAGGGTAGCGCCTCGGCGCCGGTCATGGTCAGTTCACGCCTTCGTGGCCGGGTTCCTTGAGGATCCGCCGGGCGATGTAGTTGCGCATGATTTCCGACGAGCCGCCGGCGACCTTGAGCACCTTGATCTCGTTGTCAATGTCGGTGTAGGGCTGGTCGAAGTAGAGGCTGTGGCCGCCGGTCATGCTGTAGGCAGTCCGGGATGCGCTCTCCGCGCCGATGACGGCCAGTTGCTTGGCCGCCGTGGTGTGCAGCGCGACCTCCTGGCCCTGGTCGTAGATCTGGGCGGCGAGGTCGCGGGCCAGCGAGGCGGCGTGCAGTGCGGTCCAGGCGTCGGCGACCATCCACTGGATGCCCTGGAAGTCGGTGACCATGTTGTCGCCCACCTGGCGCTGCTGGGCATAGCGCAGGGCCAGCTCCATGGCCCGGCGGCCCAGGCCGATGAGCTCGGACGCGTTGCCCAGGCGGCTCACGTTGAAGGTCGACAGGAAGGTCTGCAGGCCGCCGCCGGCCGGGCCGAGCAGGTCGGCGTCGCGGACGCGGACGTGGTCGAAGTGCACGTCGGCGGTGCGGATGAGCCGGGAGCCGATCGCGTCGGTCACCTCGGTGGTGATGCCGGGCAGGGACGTGTCGACCAGGAAGCTGGTCAGGCCCTCGGGCGCGTTGGCGTAGAACAGCGTGACGTCGCAGTCGGCGCCCATGTTCACGTGCGTCTTGTCGCCGTTGAGGATCCAGTCCGCGCCATCGCGGGTGGCGGTGGCCTGCATGGTCTTGAACGATGAGCCGGCGTTCTTCTCGCTGATCGACTCGGAGAACACCAGCTGGCCGGCGGCGATGCCGCGCAGCCAGCGTTCCTTCTGCTCGTCGGTGCCCCAGTCCAGCAGCCAGCGCTGGCCCTGGATCGCGACCTGGCCGGTCACCATGCCGTGCCGGCCGATCTCCTCGTTGATGACGACGTATTCCGCCGCGCCGCCGCCCAGGCCGCCCCACTCCCGGGGGACCAGCGGGCCGAGGTAGCCGCGACGGCCGAGCTCGGCGTAGATCTCGCGCGGGAAGCGGTTCTGGCGGTTGGCGGCGTCCAGTTCGGCGCGGCTGTCCTCGGCCAGGGCACCGATGTCGGCCGCGAACCGGTCGATCCAGGCGGCGCGTTCGGGGTCGGTGCGGAGCAGGGGGAACATCAAGACTCCTTCGGGTCGCGTGCGAGTGACCACATCTGGCGGGCTCGTTCGATCTCCACGGCCCGGTCCCACGCGCCGGCGTCGTGGACCGTCCGGTGCAGGTCGGCGGCCAGGGCGCGGGCGAGGGCAGGATCGGCCGCCAGGTGCGCCACCATCGAGCGGACGGTGCCGAGCAGGTCGGCGCCGGTGACGACGGCTGACACCAGGCCCGCGGAAAGGGCCTGGTCGGCACCCATCCGCTGGCCGAACACACCCAAGTACGCGGCGGCACTGGCGCCCGCGGCCCGGGCGATCAGGTGCAGGTGGCCGCCGCCGGGATGCATACCGAGCGGGGCGAACCCGGAGATGAAGACCGCATCGGTGCTCGCGACGCGCAGGTCGGCGGCCAGCGCGAGGTTGAGCCCGGCGCCGACCGCCGCGCCGTTGACCGCGGCGACGGTGGGCACCGTCAGCGCCGCGAAGCGGCGGAAGCCGGCGTACAGCTCATCAAGTCCTTCGTAGGACTGGTCCGGCGATGCGGTGCGGATGCGGTTCAGGATGGCGGTGTCGGCGCCCGAGCAGAAGGCGCGGCCGGTGCCGGTGATGACGGCAACCCCGAGGGCGGAGTCCGCATCGACGGTGTCGCAGATCGCCGCCAGGTCTCGCGCGGCCTGGGCGTCGAGGGCGTTGCGCCGTTCCGGGCCGTCCAGGGTGATCCAGGCGGCGCCCGCCTCGACGGTGAGATCGACCTTCGTGCTGGTCATCAGAACACCATCCCGACGGCCGTGCCCTGTACAGCATGAGAGAACCGCTGGATGCGCAGCGGCGTCATGTCCACGCTGCTGATCTGGCCGGTGACTACTTCCTCGGCCACCAGCCGGCCGATCTCAGGGGCCTGCATGAAGCCGTGGCCGGAGAAACCGCAGGCGTTGAACCAGGCCGGGGCGTCCGGGTGCGGGCCGAGGATGCCCTGGCTGTCCGGGGACATCTCGTAAGTGCCGGCCCACGAGGCGGCACGGTCCAGGGGCAGGTCGGCGAGCCACGGGAAGCGCGGCGTCCCCCGGTCCAGCACCTCCTCCATCCAGGCCCAGTCGACCTCGGTGGAGTAGCCCGCCGAGCCAGGGGACGCCGGGCCGCCGAACAGCAGCCGGTCCCCCTCAGTGCGGACGTAGACGCCGCTGGCCAGGTCGATCGTCATCGGCAGCGCCCGGTCAAGCGCGCCAGGTGCGCTGGCGTAGATGTTGCGGCGGGAGTGGACCACGGGCACGTCGAGCCTGGCCAGCGCGGCGACCTGACCTGCCCAGCCGCCGGCCGCGTTGACGATCAGGCCCGCGGCGAACTCCTCTGGCCCGGCGCGAACGACCCATCCCGACGCGACCCGGTCCAGCGACGTGACCGCGTGCCGGAACCTGACCTCGGCTCCGTGAGCTCGCGCGAGCTCGAGGTAGGCCACGGTCAGCCCGTGCGGGTCGACCACGCCGTCGGCGGGTCCCCAGGTGGCGCCGGCTATGCCAGCCGGCTCGAACGGAGTGATCTCGGTTGCCCGGGCAATATCGAGGACATCGACGGGAACGCCGTGCGCCCGCTGCCGCTCCACGGCCGCCAGGTGCGTGGGCCACGCCTCGTGCGGGACGGCGAAAAGGTAGCCCCTCGCCGCGTACCCGACGTCGATTCCGTGCTCGTCGGGAAACGAGCGGAACGCCTGGATGCTGCGCCAGGACAGCTCGATGTTCAGGTCGTCGGCCCACTGCCCGCGGACCGAGGCGAAGCACCGGCCGGTGCTACCTTCTGCGGGACCGCCGAACTGGTCGACGACCACGGTACGCAGGCCAGCGCGTGCGAGGTGGAAAGCGCAGCTCGCGCCGACGGCGCCCGCCCCGATCACCAGGGCATCTGCGGACGTAACCATGGGACCTCCTTGATCAGGTGTCCTCACGGTAGGCCGCGTCCGGCCGGCGGCGGATCGGCGCCAGACCGGAACTTCGGCGGGTTCTTCCGACAGATGTCGAAGGCAGCGGGTTAATTCAGCCGCCGGCCTGGCGGTAGGCCGCCAGCCAGAGAGCGAGCTGAAGGTCGGTGCGGCCGGCCCCGGCGCGCAGGTCGACGCCGGTCAGCTCCTGGATCCGGTCGAGCCGGTAATACAGCGTGGTGCGGTGGACGCGCAGCGCCTCGGCGGCCGTGGCGACGTCGCCGCCCAGGTCGAGGACGACGCGGGCGGTGGCCAGCAGGTCGGTGCGCGGGGCCGAGGCCAGGACCTCGGCCCCGGGGTGGATCTCGGAGACAGTGAGCGATTCCGGTGCCTCGACGACGAGCCGCCACACGCCGAGCGCGTCCCATGACGGCCGTTCGAGCCGCGCTCCGACCGCGAGCGCCCGCCGGGTGCAGGCCGCCCGGCGGACCGCCTCGCGCAGCTCGACCAGGGGCAGCGCCCGGCCGCTGGCCGCCGGCGCGGCCCGCGGCCGCCACACGTGCACGCTCATGCCTCCCGGCAGCTTCCACCCGCCGGCCAGCGACGGCGCCCGCACGACGACGGTCACGTCGTGCGCCAGATGCTCCAGAGCCGCGAGCTCGCGCGCCGCCTCCTCATCGACGTCGTGGAGCAGCCGGTCGATCAGCGCCGAGCGCCGACGGGTCAGGTCCTCATAGGTGGATCGATCGCGGGCCAGGACATCGGCAGCCAGGTCGGCGCACTCCTGGAGCCGCGGCAGCTGGTCCTGTCCGATCTGACCATGGTCGTCTTCGACCCACAGGTAGCCGAGGTGGGTCCCGCCCGAGCGGATCGGCACGCACCAGCGTTCGCGCATGCCGATCTCGGCGATCTCGGGCGTTCGCACCGGATGGGTTGCGCGGGTCAGCTGCAGCCGGCGGACCATCGCTTTGGCCTCCGGCGCCACCATGCGGTGCAGGATGGTGCGCATCCGGACCTCGTCGACCGATCCCTGGGCGCTCCACCACAGCGGCTGGTGCTCGGCGTCCTCGATCAGCACCGGGCAGCCCAGATCGGCGGCGAGCGCGTCGACCACGGCCTGCAGGCCAGACGGGTCGGTCATTCGACAAGTGTAGGAAATCGGCGGCCAAGTTCCGCGCCGTGGCCGAAGCCTCCCGGGCGGTGGCCTGGTTACGGTCGAGACGTTCGATCATCTCTGCCTAGGAGTGACGCCATGACCGCACCTGCCGCGCGTACCGGCCTGTTCCCCATCGGCCCCACGGCCCCGCGCCAGTTCGCGCCGGGCTCGCCCGAACGGGCGGCGACCACGGCCGCCCTCGCCGAGGTGCGCGCCGCCGGTTACGACGTGCCGAACCTGATCGGCTCTCAGGAGGTAAGGACCGGGCGCACCGCCCCGGTCGTTACCCCGCACGACCACGGCACCCGGATCGGCCAGGTGCACTACGCGTCGCAGCCGGACGTGGCCGCCGCGATCGACGCCGCGCTGGCGGCGTCGAGCTGGTGGGCGCGCCTGCCGTGGGAGGAGCGGGTCGCGCCGTTCCTGCGGGCGGCCGACATGCTGGAGTACGGGCCGTGGCGCGATCGGCTCAACGCCGCCACCATGCTCGAGCTGTCGAAGACGACCTACCAGGCCGACATCGACGCGGCCTGCGAGACCATCGACTTCATCCGGGTCAACGTCAAGAACATGCTGGACATGTACGACGTGCAGCCGGGGTCGCTGCCGGGCATGTGGAACCAGCTCGAGTACCGGCCGCTGGAGGGCTTCGTCTTCGCGGTCACGCCGTTCAACTTCACCTGCATGAACAACCTCGCGTTCGGCCCCGCGGTGCTGGGCAATACGGTCGTGTGGAAGCCGGCCGAGAGCGCCTCGCTGGTGGCGCACCTGTCCATGCAGTTGCTGCGGGAGGCCGGGCTCCCTGACGGCGTCATCAACGTCGTCTACGGCACCGGCCCCGAGGTCGGTCAGGTCGCCCTCACCCACCGCGACCTCGCCGCCGTGCACTTCACTGGCTCGACCGCCACCTTCCAGCACATCTGGCGAACGGTCGGCCAGAACGTGGCCGGCTACAAGAACTACCCGCGGCTGGTCGGCGAGACCGGCGGCAAGGATTTCATCCTGGCCCACCCCAGCGCCGACCTCGAGGCGCTGGCCGTCGCCTGCATCCGCGGCTCGTATGAGTTCCAGGGCCAGAAGTGTTCGGCGTCCGCCCGCCTGTACGCGCCGCGCAGCATGTGGCCTGCGCTGCGGGAGCGGCTCGTGGACCTGACCAAGTCGGTGGTGGTCGGCGACCCGACCGAGCCGGAGACGTTCGTCGGCGCGGTCATCAACCAGCGGCAGCACGCCAAGCACGCCGAGGCGCTCGCCCGCGCCCGCGCCGAGGGGATCGTCGTCGTCGGCGGCACCACCGACGCGTCCCAGGGCTGGTTCGTCGACCCGACCGTGCTCGAAGTCCCCGACCCGCGCTCGCCGTTCATCACCGAGGAGCTGTTCGCGCCGGTGCTGACCGCCTACGTGTACGACGACCGCGACTGGGCGGGGACGCTGCGCCTGGTCGACGAGAGCACGGCCTACGGCCTGACCGGCGCGGTGTTCGGCGCCGACGAGCACGCGGTCGCCGAGGCGGGTGACGCCCTGCGCTACACCGCGGGCAACTTCTACGTCAACGACAAGCCGACCGGTTCGGTCGTCGGCCAGCAGCCGTTCGGCGGCGCCCGCGCTTCGGGCACCAACGACAAGGCAGGCACCGTGTGGAACCTGATCCGCTTCGCCAGCCCGCGGGCCACCAAGCGGAACCACCTGCCGGTGCGCGACTACCGCTACCCGCACCTGGAGCCCTAACCCACCGCTGGAACGTGACCGGATTCACGAACCACGGCCGTTCGGCCAAAAGTCTGTGACGGTTCGCCTCGCGCCGGACCTACGACGGAAGGATCGCGGTCAGATCCCAGGCCCGGGCCCGACGCGCGGACAGCCGGCCGATGTCGACCCGAGCCACTCGAGGGCCGCCTCGACGTCGGCGGTCGCGGCGGCGGGCGGCGGGTTCTGGGCCGCGGCACTGGTCGTCCGCGCGAATACTTGCTGGCTGGCCGAGAGCATCGATGCTGGCAGTCCCATCGAGGTCAGCTGAGCCTCGGCGCGCTGTATTTCGTGCAGCCGCCTGCCGCTGTGCTGGATATGGGTACGCACCAGCATGTCGAGGAAGGCGGTGAAGCCGATCGCGTCGACGTCGTGCATGGCGTCATAGAGTTCTCTCCTGATGCCTTGCTTCTCGGCCGCCACCAGGCACTCGACGGCAAGTGCCTCCAGACCCTTGGTCAGAATGGTCCGCAAGAGCTTGAGCGCCGCGGCGTCGCCGACCCTGGCCTCCGGGAGGATCCGGACGGGCGCTCCGAGGTCGGCGAAGTCGCGCATTGCTTCGGGGCCGGCCGGCCCCGCGGCCAGCAGCGGCGTGGCGGCCGCGGTGAGCGCGATCGCCCCGAGGATGACCGCGTCCACGTACTGAACGTCATGCTCGGCGGCGAGGTCGAAGGCGCTTCGCTTGTCGCCGGGCGCCGCGGTGGTCAAGTCGACCACGACGGTCCCAGGTCTCAGTCGCCAGAGGAGTTCGCGGCAGACGGAGAGCGTCAGGTCGCCCGTTACGCACAGCCACACCCGGTCGACGTCCGCGAGCCATGTTCCGGCCTCGCGATGCAGCTCCAATCCGGCTTCGCTGACGAATCGCAGCGTCGCGTCCTTCGGGTACGGATCGCACAAGATCGCGGTATGCGCAGACTGCTCCGCCACGGCCTTCGCGTATGTCCGGCCCACTTCTCCAGCCCCGATGATGGCGATATTCACGTGAGCAGAGTAGGCAGGGAGCCTCGCAGAATGCTTCGGTCGCAGCGAGAAATCGGCGCAGCGCATCTCGACAAGTGTCGAATCGGCCAGTTCCCGGGCTTGACTCGGCGCTAGCTCACGGCAGCGACTCCGCCGGGTTCGACATCTGTAGAAACATGATGCGGCATTTTGCTCGGCGGCACCGAAGCGCCGCTGCGCCCCTGGCTCCTACGCTGTGCTGGTCGGACTGGCCGGTACCACGCCTGTGGGCGATATCGCGGCATGTCGGCCGAGAGGGGAACCACGTGTCTCATTCTGCTTATGCCACCCGCGTCGAGCGGATCAGGACATCAGCCAGCCTGGCCGCGGCGGCGCGGGCGCGCGAACTGTCGGTCGCCGGACGTGACATCCTCGACCTCACGCTGGGCGAGCCTGACTTCGAGACGCCGCGCCACATCAAGGACGCGGCGATCGTCGCGATCGAAGCCGGGCAGACGAAGTACACCGCGGTGAACGGCACGCCCGAACTGCGCCGGGCGATCATCGGCCATGTCCGCAGGCGCACCGGCATCGGCTACGGCGACGCGGAGGTCAGTGTCAGCGGTGGCGCCAAGCAGGTCATCTACCTCGCTCTCGCCGCCACTGTCGACCGCGGTGACGAGGTCATCATCCCCGCCCCGTACTGGGTCTCCTACCCCGATATGGTCCTGGCCAACGACGGGAAGCCGGTCATCGTCCCGTGCCCGGCCACCGATGGTTTCCTGCTCACCCCCGATGCGCTCGACGACGCGATCGGCCCCCGCACCCGCTGGGTCATGCTCAACACGCCGAGCAACCCGACCGGAGCGGTCTACTCCGCTGAGCAGCTGCGGGCCCTGGCCGACGTGCTGCTTTCGCACCCCCACGTCCGCATCCTCACCGATGAGATCTACGACGCGATCTACTTCGGCCCGGACGAGCTGCGCTCTATCGTCTCCGTTGAACCGGGGCTGGCCGACCGCACGGTCGTCGTCAACGGCGTCTCCAAGGCCTACGCGATGACGGGCTGGCGCATCGGTTACGCGGTGGGACCGGCGGGGCTCATCGCCGCCATGAACAAGCTGCAGGGACAGATCTCGACCTGCCCGTCCTCGATCAGCCAGGCCGCGGCCGTGGCGGCCCTGGAGGGTGACCAGTCCCCGGTGCACGACATGGTGGAGGCCTACCGGCGACGGCGCGACCTGACCGTCGAGTTGGTGCGAACCGTTCCCGGCTTGACCGTTGTCCCGCCGGCCGGCGCCTTCTACCTCTTCCCGCACTGCGGCGCGCTGCTGGGCCAGCGCACTCGCGATGGGAAAGTACTGCGCACCGACGAGGACGTCGTGCTGTATCTGCTCGACGCGGCGGGCGTCGCCACCGTCCAAGGCGCGGCCTTCGGCCTGTCCCCGCATTTCCGCATCTCCTTCGCTACCTCAGAGACGGTTCTCACCGATGCTGTCGCCCGTATCGCGGTCGCCGTGGCCGACCTGCGCTGACGGCGCCGCGCGCCCGCGCCGACGCTCAACCCGAGGAACTGTGATGACCACGACGACGCACCCCGCGAACCTGGCCCGCGCGATTACCGCGCAGGCCGCCGCCCGGCCCGGCCTGCGGCTGGGCGCAATCGACGAACAGGTCACCCTGCGGGACGCGCTCGGATTCGCCGCGAGCCGGGCACGCGTTCTGCTTGACTCCGGGCTACGGCCCGGCCAGCGGGTGGCCATGGTCGACTCGACCTCAACGGACTACCTGGTCACCTGGCTGGCGTGCCTGCTGGCCGGTACCCCGGTCGCGCTGGTCAATCCGACCTATCCCGCGGATCTGATCGGGCGGATGCTGGAACCGCTGGGTCCGGACCGCGTCCTAAGCCCGGAGGCCATCGCGCAGGCGCGCACCACCGGTATGGCCGAGCCGGACGGGCTGCCCGGGCTCGATGCCGGCCCGTTCGATGTCGTGTCCTACCTGCACACCTCCGGAACCACTGGACCGCCGAAGTTCTGCATCCAGACTCACGATTACTTCCGCCGGATGGCCACGGCGATGGCGCAAGCACTCGACCTGACACCGAACGACCGGGTGCTCGCGCCGCTGCCGCTGTTCCACATCAACCCGATGGGCTACGGCATCGTCACCGCGCTGCTGACCGGCGCCGACGCTCTTACAGTGCCGAAGTTCTCGGCCCGCCGGTTCTGGCCTTGGGTGGTATCGGAGCAGGTCACCGTGCTGATCCTGCACGCGCCGCCGGTGGAGATCCTCAAGCGGACCACTACCGGCGCGGACGCGGCCGGCCACCGGGTGCGCACTATGTTCTACGCCGACGCGGAGTTCCTGCACCGGTTCGCGATCCCGGCCGCGGTGTCCGGGTACGGCTCGACCGAGGCCGGCGGGGTGTCGCACCTGCGCCGCTGGCTGGCGACCGACGACATTCCCGCTGACGCCAGCCGACACGGCGGCCCGGGCCGCGCCGATATCGAGTGGCGGGTCGATCCGGACGGCACGATCTTCGTGCGGGAACGGGAGCACGCGGCGCTGTTCGGCGGTTACGTCACCGCCGGCGGGCACAACGTCGCCCGCGACGCCGACGGCTGGTTCGACACCGCCGACATCGGCCGCGCGGACGGGCCCGACTATCTCGTCTTCCTCGAACGCCGCGCCGAGTCGATCCGGGTGAAGGGCGAGTTCGTGCCCATCCCGTTCGTGGAGAATCACCTGGCCGGCATCCCAGACATCGCCGACCACGCCCTGTGGAAACGGCGCGGCGAACTGGTAGACGAAGAGGTCGTGCTCTATGTCGTCGCCGACAGCCTTCCGCTCGACGAGATCAAGCAGCGCATCGCCGAGCTTCCCGCGTTCATGCGGCCCGCCGCGGTGGCCCAGGTCGCGGCGCTACCCCGCGACGCCGCCGCCGGAAAGGTGCAGCGCCGGCTGCTCACCGAGCAGCCCGTCCTCAGCTGGAGCGAACTAGGCTGACCCCCGCGACATGCAGCCTGCCCTGCCGTCACCGGGCGCACTACGTATCAGAAGCGGACAAAGTGTCTCCGTGACAGGTAAAGGCGCGGTGAACGCCAGGTGACGGGGCGCCGCGCACACGGGGTTCGGTACGGCGGGCTAGGTGATGCCGTCGTTCTGCGGCCGGGCGAGGAAGGCTCGGAAATGAACGGGAAATATGTCGGGTACGTCGCGGGCGGGGACCCGCTGCACGGGTTCCTGAGCAAGATCATGCGTGATCGCCTGGAGGTACGCGAGCCGCAGCTGGCGTACCGGGTGTTCCGGCTGTCGGGGAGCAACGAGGTCTACGCGTACGAGGAAAAGTTCAGCGGCGCCAAGGTTATCTGCAAGTTCTACGGCACGAGGTTCGCGACAGACCTGGACAAGGCTGCCTGGATGGCCCGCCAGGAGTACGAGGGGCTCGAGACGCTGCGCCGGTACAACCTGATCGGGTCGCCGCACCACGTGATCCGCCCGCTGGGAGTCAGTCGCGACATCAACGGCGTGCTGGCCGTCGAATATTATCCCGGCGAGGAATTCAGCGACGCGATCGCGCGCGCGACGCAGCACGGAGACGACGCGCACCTGTACTGGCGGCTCACGGCCCTGGCGTACTTCCTGGCCACCCAGCACAATCGGACGGCCAACGGGGCAACGGTTGATTTCGATCCTGAGTGCCGCTACCTCGACACGATCGTCGGCAGGCTCAGCAAGGCCCACCGCATCGGGCAGCAAGACGTCGACGAGCTCTGCGGGCTGCGCGACCGCTGGCGGGAGCGGCCGCGGATGTGGCAGGACCGGCAGGTCTGGCTGCACGGTGACGCGACCCCCGCGAACTTCTTGTTCGGCCACGACATGGACGTCGCGGCGATCGACCTGGAGCGGATGAAGCGTGGCGACCGGGTATTCGACGTCGGGCGGGTCGCTGGCGAGCTCCAGCACGCGTTTATGCGGGACTCCGGCGACCGGCACCGCGCGGAGCCGTTCATCAGGCACTTCCTGTGGGAGTACAGCTGTCATTTACCCGACCCAGAGCAGACGTTAGAGTCGATTACCGCTCGCGCGCCGTACTACATGGAGCTGAACCTGCTGCGGGTCGCGCGCAACGGCTACATCGGCCACGATTACGGCCGAAGGCT
>PLIQ01000475.1:0-1692 GCA_003140115.1 Actinomycetota bacterium
GTCCGGCATGTCCATCCGACCATCCTGCTCGGCACGTCGACGGCGCACGGGGCCTTCACCCGGGAGGTCATCGAGGCCATGAGCGCCGGCGTGGAGCGGCCGGTCGTGTTCCCGATCTCCAACCCGACCTCGCGGATCGAGGCCATGCCCGCCGACGTGATCGCCTGGTCGAAGGGCAAGGCGCTGGTGGCCACCGGCATCCCGGTGGCACCCGTTGAGTACGAGGGCGTGACCTACCAGATCGGGCAGGCCAACAACGCGCTGCTCTACCCGGGGCTGGGCCTGGGCACCATCGTGTCCGGCGCGTCTAAAGTTACCGCGGGCATGCTGCTCGCGGCGGCCGAGGCGGTGGCGGGCCAGGTCGATGTCAGCGCACCCGGCGCGGCCTTGGTGCCGCCGGTGCAGAATCTGCGCGCCTCCTCGGCGACCACCGCCGTCGCCGTAGTCCAGGCCGCGATCTCCGATGGCGTTGCCACGAAGAAGTCTGACAATCTGGTGCAGGCGGTCCAGGACGCGATGTGGCAGCCCGTCTACCCGGACGCGGTGTCGTAATGCCAGCGTCGGGCAGCGTGTCCAGCGGAAAGGTCAGCCAGGTCACGCCCGGCAGCCGCTTCCCGCTGGGCGCGCTGCCCCCGCGGGCGCAGGTCCGGGCCGTCGCCGCGGACAGCGCCGTGCTGGGCGTGGCCTGCCTGATCAGCTACTGGCTGACCACCCGGGTCCTGTCCCTCGTCTATTCGGTATCGGCGGACGACGATGCGCTGGGCGGGATGTGGGCGGTCATCGCGACCGTGTTCGTCGTCCGGGACAGCAGTATCAAGAGCGTGGCCGCGGCGCTGTCCCGGATGGCGGCAACGCTGGTGAGCTTGGTGCTGTGCCTGGCCTACCTGGCCTTCCTGCCCTTCCATCCGTGGGGCCTGGCCATCCTGGCGGGCCTCAGCATCCTGGTCACCACGCTGATCGGCCGGCCCGACGATGCGATCACCGCCGCCATTACGACCACGGTCGTGCTGGTCGTAGCCGAACTCAGCCCGCACGACGCCTGGCAGCAGCCCATCCTCCGGCTGGCCGACACCGCGATCGGTGCCGCCGTCGGCCTGGCGGCCGGGTGGCTCGCCCTGCACGTCGTCGGCCCCCGAATCCGGTCGTCGGAGTCGCCGTGATGTCCGCTGTCCGGTACTCCCGGCTTATCCGGGTTTCCGCGATCGCGGTGCTGCTGGCCGCGTGCGCGGGTTCCGTCGACGCCTTCGCGTTCTTCGGGCTGGGTCACGCATTCGCCGGCATCGTGACCGGCAACCTGGTGACGGCCGGTTACGGGCTGGCCACCGGCAATGCCTCCCTGGTCAGGCCCACCGTCACGGCGGTCGCCGGCTGCATCGCCGGCGAGGTGATCTGGGCGCGGCTGCTGAGCCGCCGCGCAGACAATGCCCTGGTCCTGCTCATTGCCGAGAACGTACTGCTCCTTATTGTCCTGATCACCTGGCTCGGTACCGATGACCATCCGCGCGGCATCATCACGCTGAGCATGCTCGCGCTGGCGTCCGTGGCGATCGGCGGCCAGAGCATCTGGGCACTGCGCATCCACCAGACCACCACTTATTTCACCGGCATGCTCACGACCGCCGTCAACGCGGCGGCAGGCGGGGCACGAGCAAAAATAGGCGTCAGCATCAGGCAGCTGTGCGCGCTCATCGC
>PLIQ01000475.1:1782-2660 GCA_003140115.1 Actinomycetota bacterium
TTCAACATCGGCCATGACCGGATGCCGAAAGAGGTGTACCACGCCTACGGGTACGTGAAGAAGGCCGCGGCTATCGTCAACACGCGCGCCGGGCGGCTGCCCAGGTGGAAGGGCGAGCTGATCCAGCGGGTGTGCGACGAGGTGATCAGCGGGGCGCTGGACGAGGAGTTCCCGCTGTACGTGTGGCAGACCGGGTCGGGCACCCAGTCCAACATGAACCTGAACGAGGTCATCTCCAACCGGTGCATCCAGCTGGCCGGCGGGACCCTCGGCTCCCAGCAGCCAGTCCACCCCAACGACCACGTGAACATGGGCCAGTCCAGCAACGACACCTTCCCCACCGCCATGCACATCGCCGCGCACACGATGGCCACGGACAACACGATCCCGGCGCTGCGCAGGCTCCGCGACGCCATCGAGCACAAGTCGAAAACATGGGCCGACGTGGTCAAGATCGGCCGCACCCACCTGGAGGACGCCACCCCGCTGACCGTCGGCCAGGAATGGTCTGGCTACGCCGGCGCCCTGGACGACGCGATCGCCGAGGTCGAGCACACCACCCGCGGCCTGCTGGAACTGGCCATGGGCGGCACCGCCGNNGGCACCGGGCTGAACGCCCCGGCCGGCTTCGGCGAGGACGTGGCGGCGGAGATCGCCTCGATGACCGGCACCGCCTACCAGACCGCACCCAACAAGTTCACCGCGCAGGGCACCCTAGACCGCATGGTCCGCTCGCACGCCGGGCTCAAGGCGGCGGCCGTCACCCTGTACAAGATCGCCAACGACCTGCGCTGGCTCGGCTCGGGTCCCCGCACCGGGCTGCGCGAGCTGATCCTGCCGGCCAACGAGCCGGGATCCTCGATCATGCCCGGCAAGGT
>PLIQ01000649.1 GCA_003140115.1 Actinomycetota bacterium
TGCATGGCCACGAGCATCTGCGTCGCGCCCGCCTCCTGGAAGCCGCGGATCCGCTCGACGATGGTCTCCGGCGAGCCGACCAGGATCATGCCGTTCTCCAGCAGGTACTCGAACTTGACCGGCCCGGACCTGACCGGGCCCTTCTTCAGCGCCGTCGCGTACCACTCGTACCCGGGAGGCAGCTCACGCTTTTCGCCCCAGCGCAGGAAGTGATCCACGGTGACGTCCAGGTACCGGATGAACGAGTTCTGGCAGATCTTCCGCGCGGCCGCCTCTGTCTCGGCGCAGAAGCACATCATGAACACCGCGGCCTGCTCGTTCTTCACCGACAGGGGCCGGGTGGACGCCGCCATGGCGGCCCGCCACTCGGCCAGCCGCCGGCCCATCGCATCCTTGTCGACGGCCATGCCGAACGCGAGTACGCCCAGCCCGTAGTCACCCGCCAGCGTGTAGCTCATCGGACTGGTCGCCGCCATCCACATCGGCGGGTGCGGTCGCTGGATCGGCCGGGGGAAGACCTTCCGCGGCGGCAGTTCCAGGTACTTGCCGTGAAACTCGACCTCGGCCTCGCCGCTGGTCCACAGCTGCCGCAGGAAATCGACCGACTCGGACCACATGCCCCGGGTGTCGCCCGGGTCGATGCCGAACCCGCCGATCTCCAGTTCGGCGATCGAACGGCCGGTGCCGAACTCGACCCGGCCGCCGGACAGCACGTCCAGCGCGCCGATCCGCTCGGCGACCCGGACCGGATGGTTGAACGGCGTCGGCAGCAGTACCACGCCGTGCCCGATCCGGACCCGGCTGGTGCGCTGCGCCACCGTGGCGAGCCAGATCTCGGGCGCTCCCATGTGTGAGAACTCTTCCCGGAAGTGATGTTCGACCGCCCACACGTGGGTGAAGCCCGCCTGCTCGGCCGCGACGGCCTGGATGACGCTGTTGCGGTACGCGTCGGCTTCCGTGGTCGGACCCCACGGCTTGGGCACCTGCATTTCGAAGAGCAGACCGAAGTCCATCCCGCCTCCTGTCCGGCCGTCCGCGCGACGGCTCCGGTGGACTCATGCTTGACGACGAATGGCCCGATACCAAGCCCGCGTCCTGCTTACCGGGAAACTCCCGCCTGACATCCGCAGTGGTCAAGTGAGCGGAACAGGTCCGCCCGCCGCGCGGCAGGCCGGGCACACTGGGGAGGCCAGACTGTCGCCCACCAACCGGAGCCAGCCGTGAAAGTGTCCCAGATCATCGCCCGGCGACTGCGAGACGCGGGCGTCGCGGTGGTCTTCGGCGTGATGGGCGACGGCAACATGCACTGGCTGGCCGAGTACGCGGCCCTGCCGGGCGTGCGCTGGTGCCCGGCCTGGCACGAGGCAGGCGCGGTCGGCATGGCCGACGGCTACGCCCGCGCCGCCGGCCGGGAGAGCGTCGGCGTGTCCACCGTGACCATGGGACCAGGGCTGGCGCAGGCCCTCGCCGCCCTGACCGCCGCGGTCCGCACCCGGTCCTCCGTCCTAGTCATCACCGCCGAGCCGGATCACGTGTCCCCGCCGAACGCCCAGGACGTCGACCAGCGGTCGTGGGCCGCGACCGCCGGCGCGCGGTACCGGCTGGTGACCGACTCCGCCGACCTGAGCGCCGCGCTGGCCGAGACGATGGCCTGCGCCCGGTCAGGCCGCCCCGCCGTGCTGGCCGTGGCCGTGAGCCTGATGGACAGTGAACACGACAGCCAGGCCCCGCCCACCACGAGCCCGCCCGCCACGGGCCCGGCCGGGACGCACATAACAGGCCTGGACACCGCGGCCCGCCTGCTGGCCGCCAGCCGCCGCCCCCTCGTGCTACTGGGACGCGGGGCCGAACTGAGCGGCGCGGTCGAGACGGCCCTCGAGGTCGGCCGCGCAATCGGGGCGTGCTTCCTTACCACGGTCCCGGCCAAGGGCTGCCTGGCGGCCGCGCGGGATCCCTTTGACCTTGGCCTGGCCGGGACGATGGCGCACCCGTCCGCCCGCCGCCTGGCCGGCACGGCCGATGTCGTCCTGGTGGTCGGCGCGGCGCTCGACGCCCACAACACCGCCGGCGGTTCCTTCTTCGGCGACGCGCGGCTGATCCGGGTCGACATCCGCCCCCCGGCCCAGATGTGGCACCCGGCAGGCGACGTCATCGAGATCACCGCCGACGCCACCGCCGCGATCACCCGCCTCGCGGCGGAGCTTCCGTCTGGGCGCCGACCTGGCCTCCGCGGTCCCGACACAGCGGCGCTGCTGGCTGGCGAGCCCGCCCGGCGCGCCGCGCTGGCGGCCACCCAGCCCGCCGACGGGCTGAATCCGTGGGCCGTGATCGCCGCGATCGACGACGCCGTCTCCGACTCCGCGCACATCGTGACCGGCGTAGGCCACTTCTGGTACTTCGCCGCCCCCTACCTGTCGGCCCGGCCCGGCCGCACCTTTCACTTCGGCTACGGCTTCGGCCTGATCGGGCAGGGCCTCCCGCTGGCCACCGGGGGAGCGGTCGCGGCGACCGAGGCCAACCGTCAAACGGTCGCTATCGAAGGGGACGGCAGCTTCTTGATGAACCCGCAGGAGCTTCAGTCGGCCGTCCGGTTCGGAGCCGACCTGCTGGTAATCGTGCTGAACAACGCGGCCTACGGATCGGAGTTCCATAAGCTCGGCATCGCGGGCCTGGATCCGGCCGCGGGCACCTTCGACCGCCCCGCCGACCTGGTCGCCGTCGCCCGGGCCCTGGGCGCCGCCGCCCGACGGGTCGGCACGATGGACGAACTGCGCGCCGGGCTGGCCGCCTTCGCCGGGTCCGGCGGCGTCCGGGTACTCGACATCGGCATCGCGCGGTCGGTCATGAGTGAGGCCTACCAGCGCATGCACCTGGCGCCCGCGGACGAGACTAGGCTGGTCCAGGGAGCAAACCGATGACAACGCATCAACCGCATCAGCCGACCGCCGAATTCGCCCCGATCGATCTGGCCCTGGCCGACATCGCGGCGGGCCGGCCGCTAGTGGTCGTGGACGACGAGGACCGGGAGAACGAAGGCGACCTTATCTTCGCGGCCGAGAAGGCCACGGCCGACCTGGTGACGCTCATGATCAGGGAGTGCGGAGGCCTGATCTGCGTGCCGATGACCGGTGCCGACCTGGACCGGCTGGCCCTAGACCAGATGGTCAACCAGAACACCGAACGGATGGGAACCGCGTTCACCGTGTCCGTCGACGCGCGCGCCGGGGTGAGCACGGGCATCTCCGCCGCCGACCGCGCCGCGACGATCAGCCTGCTCGCCGACCCGGCGAGCACGTCGCAGGACATCGTCCGGCCGGGACACGTCTTCCCGCTGCGCGCCCGCCCCGGTGGCGTGCTGCGCCGGGCCGGGCACACCGAGGCCGCGGTGGACCTGGCCAGGCTGGCCGGGCTACGGCCCGCGGGGGCCATCTGCGAGATCATGAACGCCGACGGGACGCTCGCCCGGCTGCCCGAACTGGCCAGCTTCTGTGCCCGCCATTCGATCAGGCTCATCTCGATCGCGGACCTCATCGCCTACCGTCGCCGGACGGAAAAGCAGGTCGAGCGCGTCGCCGAGGTCCGCCTGCCGCTGCGACAGGGGGATTTCACCGCGTTCGGTTACCGCAGCCTGGTCGATGACTCCGAGCACATCGCACTGACCATGGGCGATCTGTCCGACGGCGAGGACGTACTGGTCCGGGTGCACTCAGAGTGCCTGACCGGCGACGCCTTCGGCTCGCTGCGCTGCGACTGCGGTCCCCAGCTGACGGCGGCGATGGACGCCGTGGCCGCCGAGGGCCGCGGCGTCGTGCTCTACGTGCGCGGGCAGGAAGGACGCGGCATCGGCCTGCTGCACAAGCTGCAGGCCTATCAGCTACAGGACCACGGGGCCGACACCGTCGACGCCAACCTCCAGCTCGGCCTGCCCGCCGACGCCAGGGACTACGGCACCGGTGCCCAGATCCTGGCCGACCTGGGCGTGCGCACCATGCGGTTGCTGACTAACAACCCCGCCAAGCGCGCCGGGCTGGAAGGCTACGGCCTCTCGATCATCGACCGGGTCCCGCTGCCCGTGCACGCCAACGAGCACAACCTCCGCTACCTGCGGGTCAAGCGGGACCGGATGGGACACGACCTGCCCGGCCTGCCCTGGCACGATGACGAGGTCTCCTGGGCCACGCTGGCCAGCCGCCCGGCCGGGACCAGCGCGAGTCCGGACGCCGCCGAGCAGGTGGCCAGGTTCGGCCTCGACGCCGGCGACTAAGCGCCTCGTGCCGATCAGCGGGACGTCTGGTTGCTTGCGTTCAAGCAATTAGTCAGTGTTGCTTGCATCGCCCAGCGCGTCCTGGAGGGGCCATGCAGCTTCCCGGTCAGAGGACCAGCACCAAGATCAGCGCAGTGGTATCCGTCCTGGCCTTGCTGGCCCTGGCGGCCTGCAGCTCGTCGTCGTCCTCGTCGGCTGGCTCGAGCACGCCCTCGAGCACATCCTCGACTACGCAGTCCGGCCAGGCGCAGTCCACGGCCTCGGGCAGCTTCGGGACGCTCGGCCAGGTCTGCGGGCCCGGCAGCGCCACCGGCGCGACCGCCACTGGCGTCACCGCCTCGAGCATCCAGGTGGCGACCGTCGCGGACGTCGGGGCGGCGTCCTCGCCCGGGCTCGATCAGGCGTTCTGGGACACCGGGACGGCATTTACCGCCTGGTGCAACGCCGCGGGCGGAATCAACGGGCGCAAGCTGGTCCTCGACAAGCGCGACGCCGCGCTCACCGACTACCCGCCGATCGTGCAGACCAGCTGCACGGCCGACCTGGCCATGGTGGGCGGCCAGGCGGTGCTCGACGACACCGGCCTGGCCGACCGGCTCAAGTGCGGGCTGCCTGACATCGCGCCGTACATCTTCGGCCCGAACTCGGTCAACGCGCCTCTGAAGGCCGCCGCCTTCCCCACCCCGAACGACCAGGTGTTCCTCGGCGGCGTGGCCAAGTTCTTCACCGCGTTTCCGGGCACCAAGCAGGCCGTCGGCGTCATAGTCCCGAATGGCGCGGCCGGGGCCGAGCAGCAGAAGATCTTCACCGAGGGGCTCAAGGCCATCGGCGGCGACCTCGTCTCGGTCCTGGAGTACAACACGACCGTGCAGGCCAGCTGGACGCCGCTGGTGGACAAGCTGCGTAGCGCCGGGGTGAAGCTGCTGCTGATCGACGCCGATCTCGGCCCGACCGCGGCGCTGGAAGAGGCGATGCAGACGCAGAACTGGTGGCCGCAGGTCCAGGTCGTTCCGCCGCACTTGTACGCGTCCGAATTCCTCAAGCAGCTCACCGTCGCGCCCGAGAACTTCTACGTCTACACCCCGATCGCCCCCCTCGAGGACGCCTCGGCCAACCCGCCCACCGCACAGTACATCCAGATCATGCACACCTACGACCCCAGCGGCGAGATCGGCTTCCCCAGCGTGGAAGCCTTCTCGTCGTGGCTGTTGTTCGCCGAGGCCGCGAAGGCGTGCGGATCGTCGCTGACCCGGACCTGCCTGATGAGCAAGATCGCCACCACGACCTCGTGGACCGGCGGAGGCCTCACCTCGCAGGCCAACCCGGCCGCCAACGCGATGCCCGCCTGCTACGTGGTCCTCAAGATCACCGGCTCAGCGGGGCACCTGGCCTTTTCCCGCTACGAGCCGGCCAGCGGCTTTGACTGCAGCCCGGACAACGCGCCGCACATCGCGCCGTAGGCCCTAGGATGCGGCCGACTGCCCGGCGCGGCGGCCGAAGAAACTGCAGTCGCCGAGCGAGATCCCGCTGCAGTAGCCGGAGACGGCCAGGGCCGACGTGGCTCGCCCGGCCGCGTACAGGCCGGCGATCGGCGAGCCGTCCGGCGTGAGCACCTCCCCGCCGACCGCGGTACGCAGCCCACCCATGGTGAAGGCGGACATCGGGAAGGCCTGCTGACGCAGGTCGATGACCGCGTAGGGCGGCACCAGCGGCTGCAGCCACCGCTCGCCCTTGTGGAAGAGCGGGTCCGCGCCGCGGGCCGCGTGCTCGTTGTAGTAGGCCACCGTCTGCTCCAGCGCGCCGGCCGGAAGCTCCATCTGGGTCTCAAGCTCGGCCAGCGAGTCCTCGGCCCAGGACGGCCTGCGCCAGGAGCTCTCCAGGAACGTCGACTCATCGAGCAGCAGGTAGGCGATGGTGTCCTGGCGGAACGCCGCCTCCGCGCCGAGGCGTCCGTAGTACGTGTCCTCGTTGATGAACCGCCGCCCGAGCGCGTTGAACAAGATCCCGCGCGCGTAGGACATCGGCGGGGTCAGGACCAGCGTGATGTCGGCGGTGTCCATGTGGATCGCGTCCGCGCCCGCCGCCTGCGCCATCTGGATGCCGAGGCCGTCCTGGCCGCCATGCCCGAGCTTGCTGACGGCCAGCATCGCCGGGGTGTGCTGCGCGAGCATCTCATCGTTGTAGATGAAACCGCCCGTGGTCAGCACCACGCCCCGGCGGGCCCGCACCCGGAGCACCGTGCCGAACCTCCTGGCCTCGACGCCGGTCACCCGGCCTTCGTCGTCAACCACCAGCCGCTGGACGCCGACGTTGTACTCGGTCCGGACACCGGCCCGCTCCGCGGCGCGCACCAGGCACTTCAGCACGGCCCCCTCGAACAGGTCCTCGTCGCTGTCGGGGTCGCGGGGGATGTGTCCGCGCGGCGCCGGCCGGACCAGCGCGCTGAACGGATGAGCCTGCTCGCCGCCCGTCCAGACCAGGCCGCCGCCCGCGTACTCCTGCCCGCCCACGTTGATGAAGCCGTCGTCCTCCGGCGACGCCAGCATCGTGCCGGCCTCGTCGGGACCGGTGATCAACGGAACGCCCTGCCGGACGAGCCAGTCGAAGTGCAGCAAGCTCTCGTCGCAGTAGACGCGCAGCTTCTCCTCGTCGACCCCGGGACCCAGCGCCGCGAGCAGGAAGGTGTACATCTCCTCGGCCGTGTCGTCGAACCCCATGGCCTTCTGCATCGGGGTTCCGCCACCGAGGTAGACGATCCCGCCGCAGGTCCCCTCGGGGCCCCCGCCGCGTTCTAGCGCCAGCACGTCGCTGGTCACCTCGAGGGCGCCTAGCGCCGCTGCCGCGCCGGACATGCTGAAACCGACGATCACCACGTCAGCCTCGAGATCCCAGGACTGGACCTCAGCTACCTTGCGGGGCGTGGTTGACAACGGGTCTGGCATCGGTGGTCCTTCCGACCTGGCTGATTGCGGCGTACCCTGCCACGTTCGCAGGGTAGACAGCGGATGGATCCGTCCTTCCCGCTGTATGGGATGGTTCAGCGATCAGGCCCGCCACTGCCAGCAATCGGCCGCCTGGCCCGCGGCCCGGCCCTTGGCCGCGATTCCCTTGAGCAGGGCGACCACCAGAATCACCAGGCCGAGCAGGAACGTCACGGAAGCGGCGGGCAGCACGAAACCGACCACCGTGAGCGTGACACCGACGACCAGTGATACAGGCTCCCAGTGGGTCCGCGTGGTCCGGGCCAGGCGCATGACGCCGATGAGTGCCAGCAGCGCGCCGGTCCGGAGCCACCACCGGATCCGCCGTCGGCGGGCCGGACGCCAGGCCCAGGACTCGCCGCCCGGCACGCCGGACGAACTCCAGATAACGAGGTTGCCGCGACGCGGCCGCAGTCTCATGACAACTTTCCTATGATCCAGACGGCGCCACCCGAGTCATTCGGGCGCGTCTTTCCACCATAAGCGCTCGACTGGTTACGTCAACGGCGGGGCGTCACTCGATCCGCGTCGCGATGGGCGTGCCGAGTTCGACCGTCCGGCTCACCGTGCACAGCCGGTCGTGCGACTTGCGCACCGCGTCCGGCAGCAATTCCCTGGCCTTGTCACCCTGCTCGCCGGGCGGGAACGCGATACGGAACGTCACCTGCAGGCCGCTCAGGTGATTGCCCGCCGGGTCGCGGACCTTGTCCGCCTCTGCGACGATCTCGAAGGAGTCCGGCTCGGCTCGCCGCGACGTCAAGATGTCCACGTCGACCGCCGTGCAGCCGCCGATCGCGACCAGCAGCAGCTCGACCGGGGTGAAGTCGGTCCCCGCGCCGGTCCCGATGGTGATCGTGCCGCCGCGCTCGTTGGTCACCGTGTACCTGCTGTTCTCGATGCGCTCCAGCCGCACGCTGCGATGCCCGGAATCAGTCGTCATGCCGTCCACACTGCCACACGCCGCCGCGCAGTCCCCGGTCGCCGGTCAGCGCCGCGTGCCAGAATGGCCCGGTGACGCAGGGATCTGGGCTGGACAGCGGCGGTCCGTCGATCACGGCCCGGCGGGTGGCCGCCTACCGCCTCGGATTCGCCCGGGTTCCGGCTCCCTACGGCGATCCCGCCGCCGACGAGGCGCTGGCCGCGGACATCGCGGACGGCCGGGAGCCTCCGGCGGGCCGGATGGGCGAGTACCTCGACGCCCGCACGAGGTTCTTCGACCGGCTGGTGGTCGGGGCCATCGGCCGGGGCGTCCGCCAGATCGTGATCGGCGCGGCCGGCTACGACGGTCGGCCCCTCCGGTACGCCAGCTCCGGCGTCCGCTGGTTCGAGGTAGACCATCCCGCGACCCAGCGCGACAAGCGAGAACGGCTGGCGCGGCTGGGCATCGCCTCCCGCCAGGTGCAGTTCGTCGAGGCCGACTTCACCCGCGACCCGGTCGCGGAACGGCTGATCGCCGCCGGGCTGAACCCGGGCCAGCTCAGCCTCTTCCTGCTCGAAGGGGTCGCGGTCTACCTGGAGCCAGCCGTCCTCGGTCGCGTCCTCACCGAGTTCCGCCAGGTCGCGCGGGTCGGCAGCCGCCTGGCGGTCAGTGTCTCGCGGTCCAGCACTTCCGGTGAGGCCAGGGCCCGCTTCCAGGCCCGCGTCGCCGCGCTGGGCGAGCCGGCCAGATCCACCCTCGAAGCGGACGAAGCCACCGAACTCCTCGCTCGCGCCGGCTGGCGGGTCCTGGCTGGCGACGACGCTAACGATCCAGACGCCGCCGCGCAGCGCGAACGACTCCATTCGGCCGGCCTGCTCACGGCCACCACAGACACTGCCCCTACAGCCACCAAAACCCGCAAACCCCAGCAGGCCGAACAACCCAACGGTCCCCTGTCCCTGTCCGCCCTGCTGTCCCAGGCGCTCGTCGCATTCACCATCGAGCTCGACAACGAGGCCGAACACCGTCTCCCGCACCGCACCACCAACCAGGGCGCGAGCCGGGGCAGCGGGGCCTGGCTGACGTCAACGGCCATGTTCGAGAACTGCCTGCGGTTCGTCGCCGACCAGCCCATCACGGTCGGGGAACTCGAGACCCTGGCCCGCACCGGGACCAACCTGGACGGCATGCGCCGCTGGGGTTACATCACCATCGACGGCACCGCCCAGAGGATCCACCACGGACGTCCCGGCGCGGACGCCGTCCTGCGCGCCACCGCTCGGGGCCTGCAGGCCCGGCAGACCTGGCTGCCGCTGCCCGCCGTCATCGAGCAGCGCTGGACCGAACGCTTCGGTGCCGGCCCGATCGGCCAGCTACGCCAGGCCCTGCAGGCGGTCGCCGGGCAGCTCGACCCCGGCCTGCCCGACACCCTCCCGATCCTGGGCGCGGTCCTGTTCAACCGGGGACCGGACCCCGCCCTGCCGCCCCGGCCGGAACCACCCGACGTCGCCGCGCTGCCCCTCTCGGCGCTGCTGTCCCGCGTCCTGCTGGCCTTCGCCCTGGAGTACGAGCACGAGTCCGAGCTATCCCTAGCCGTCGGCGCCAACCTGCTCCGCGTCCTCGGCGAGGACGGCACGCGGCTGCGCGACCTCCCGCTCCTGGCCGGCATCTCCAAGGAAGCCGTCGCCTGGGCCATGGGCGTCCTGCTCCGGGCCCGCCTCGCAGTCGAGGCACCCGACCCCGCCGCCAGCCGCGGCAAAGTCGCCCGCCTCACCGCCCGCGGCCTGCACGCGCAGCGCCTCTACCTCGAGCTCCTGGGCACCATCGAGGACCGCTGGCAAGACCGCTTCGGCACGGACACCATCGACGCCCTGCGCCGGTCCCTGGAGGTGCTGGCCCTCGGCCCCGACGGCCAGCCGCCGCCCCTGTTCCAGGCCCTGCAGCCCTACCCGGACAACTGGCGCGCCTCGGTCCGCCCGCCCCGTACGCTGCCGTACTACCCGATGGTCCTGCACCGCGGCGGCTACCCCGACGGCAGTTGACCGGTCAGCCGCCCCCGTCCGCGAGGACCTCCAGGATCTGCTGCCCGTACCGGCCCAGCTTGGTCTCGCCCACCCCGTTAACCAGGGCCAGCCCGGCCATCGTCGTGGGCGGCGCGGCCGCGATCTGCCGCAGCGTCGCGTCGTGGAAGATCACGTAAGGCGGCATGCCCAGTTCCTTCGCGACCCCCGTCCGCCAGGCCCGCAGCCGCTCGAACACTGCCTCCGCCTCCGGTCCCAGCTCGCCCGCGGCCGGCCCCGGCGTCGCCCGCCGGGACTTCCCCCCGCCCCGCCCCGCCGCAGCCGAGCCACCACCCGAAGCAGCCGCAGCCGCCGGAACAACCGGCCGCGGCGCATCGCGCCGGAACGTGACCTGCCGCTCCCCGCGCAGCACCTCCCCGCTCAGGTCGGTCAGCGCCAGCGTCCCGTGGTCTCCCTGGACCGCGAGCAGCCCGCCGGCCAGCAACTGCCGCACCACGCCCCGCCACTCCGCCTCGCGCAGCTCCGCGCCCACCCCGAAGGTAGACAAAGAGTCGTGCCCGTAAGACAGCACCCGCGGCGTCTTTTTCCCCAGCAGGATGTCGATCGGCTGCCCCGCGCCGAACGACGGGCCCCCGAGCCGCTGAAGCCGCACGATGGTCGAGAGCAGCTTCTGCGCCGCGACGGTGCCGTCCCAGACCGAAGGCGGCGACAGGCACGTGTCGCAGTTGCCGCACGGGCCCGTACCCGTCTCGCCGAAGTACGCCAGCAGCTGCGCCCGCCGGCACTCCGCCGTCTCGCACAGCGCGAGCATCGCGTCCAGGTGCGAGACCAGCCGCCGCCGGTGCGCGAAGTCGCCTTCGGAATCGTCGATGAGACGCCGCTGCTGCACCACGTCGGCCAGACCGTAGGCCAGCCACGCCGTGGCCGGCGCGCCGTCGCGCCCGGCCCGCCCGGTCTCCTGGTAGTAGCCCTCGACCGACCGGGGCAGGTCCAGGTGCGCCACGAAGCGGACGTCCGGCTTGTCGATGCCCATGCCGAACGCGATCGTGGCCACCATGATCAGCCCGTCCTCGCGCAGGAACCGCGACTGGTTCGCGGCCCGGGTCCGCGCGTCGAGCCCGGCGTGATACGGCAGCGCGGTGAGCCCCTCGGCACACAGGAACTCCGCCGTCTTGTCCACCGAAGCCCGGGACAGGCAGTAGACGATCCCCGCGTGTCCCGCGTGCTCGGTGCGCAGCAGCCGCAGCAGCTGGCGGCGCGGTTCGTTCTTGGGCTCGATCCGGTACTGGATGTTGGGCCGGTCGAAGCTGGCCACGAAGTGCCGGGCCTCACCGAGCCCGAGTCGCGTGACGATCTCGCCCAGCGTCTGCCGGGTCGCGGTGGCCGTCACCGCGATCCGCGGCACCGCGGGCCACCGCTCGTGCAGCACGGACAGCGCCAGGTAGTCGGGCCGGAAGTCGTGTCCCCACTGGGCCACGCAGTGCGCCTCGTCGATCGCGAACAGCGCCACCGTGCCCCGGTCGAGCAGCCGCAGCGTCGCGTCGGTCCGCAGCCGTTCGGGGGCCAGGTACAGCAGGTCAAGCTTGCCGTCCAGAAAGGCGTACTCCACGCCCCGCCGCGTGTCCGGATCCTGGGTCGAGTTCAGGAACCCGGCCCGCACGCCCAGCACGGTCAGCGCGTCGACCTGGTCCTGCATGAGCGCGATCAGCGGCGAGATGACCACCCCGGTACCGTCCCGGACCAGCGAGGGGATCTGGTAGCACAGCGACTTGCCGCTGCCGGTCGGCATCAGCGCGACCGCGTCCCCGCCACCGCANNGAACAGGTGCCGGAAGAACGACCGTGGCTCGTGCATGAACTGCCGCCACGCGATGACCAGGCCAGGACCGGCCGGGCGTCGAACTCCTCGCTGTCCGGCATGCTCCATCAAAGCATTTCGGCCGAACGGCCGTGGTGCCTCCCGCCGGTCATGCACTACCGTGCCCAGAGTGGACGCTGCGCTTGCTGACCGCCTGGCCATCAGGGACGTCGTCGAGACCTGGGCGAGCGCCAGGGACTCCCGGGACTGGGAGGCGTTCCGGGCCTGCTGGCACGAGGACGGCTACATGATGGCGACCTGGTTCCAGGGCCCGAAGGAAGACTTCATCCGGGTCAGCCAGGAAGGCGCCGCCCGCGGGGTCAACATCCTGCACTTCACCGGCGGCGTCCGGATCACCCTGGCCCCGGCCTCGCCGCGCGCCATCGCGCAGACCCGGATGACGATCATGCAGCGCGCCGAGGTGCACGGCGTGCCGTGCGACGTGGCCTGCACCGGCCGGTTCTACGACTTCTTCGAAAAGCGCGCGGGCCGGTGGGCGATCGTGCTGCGCCAGCCCATCTACGAGAAGGACCGCCTGGACCCGGTCGATCCGGCCGCCTCGCTCACCCTGGACCCGGAGGTGCTGGCGCGCTACCCGGAGGGTTACCGGTACCTGGCCTACCTGCAGGTCCAGGTTGGGTACCCGGTGAAGCCCGACATGCCCGGCGTGACCGGGCCCGAGGTGGACCGCCTGTACCAGCGCGGCGCCGCCTGGCTGGCCGGCCAGCCCGTCGCCCCCTAGGCGCCGACGATCACGATGTCCAGGGTCCGCGGCCCGTGCACGCCCTCGACCCGGCGCAGCTCGATGTCGCTGGTGGCGCTGGGCCCGCTGATCCAGGTCAGGGGGCGCGCCGGGTCAAGGGCCGCTACCGCGTCGGGTACGGCGGCGACGATCTGCCCGGTGCGTACCACCGCCAGGTGGTAGTCCGGCACCAGGGTGAAGGCCCGGCTCCCCTGCCCCGGGCCGGTGTCCAGCACGATGGTCCCGGTCTCGGCGATCGCGACCGCGCAGGTCGTCACCACCCCGTCCAGGGCGTCGAGCGCCGCGACGTCCAGCGGCGGACCTACCGCCCCGCGTAGCAAGGCCGACCACTTAGCCGGAAACCCGTCCGGCACCCCTATTCGCTCCGCCCCGCGGGCGGCCACGGCGTCCGCGATGACCTGAGCGACCTCGTCTGCTCCACAGCGGCGCACCGTGGCCCGGTAGTCGCTGGCCCGCTCTTCAAACCTGCTGACCAGCTCCTCGTCGGCCGATCCCGGCCCCCGGCGGCCCGGGTTGTACCGCCGCGGCACCTCCGGCAGATCCGTGATGTCCGCGGTGGCCGCGCGGATCCGGGCCAGCATCTCCTCTCGGCTGCTCATCTCATATCCCGCGCTCGTCTCCGGCTCGCGACCCCTCCGCTCGCCACCAGTCGCGGAACGTCTGCCGCGGCGGTCGCGGCAGGTCCCGGGACGAGGTCCAGGCGGCCAGCGGCCCGGGCAGGTGCCGGATCCGGTCATAACGCCGGCCGAGCAGCCGCCCGGCATGCCCGGCCCGCAGGGCCCAGGTCCAGCGGCGCGGGTCGCTCATCGTCCAGGCCAGGCCGCGCATGGCCGCGGCTTCCGGTGTCGGGCCTCGGTGGTGGGCCAGCTTGTCGTCGACCACCCGGGAGCGCAGGTGCACCAGCATCGAGGGAATGTCGATCGCGACCGGGCACACGTCGTAGCAGGCGCCGCACAGGGTCGACGCGAACGGCAGGTCCGGGTTGTCGGTCACCCCGGTGAGCTGCGGTGACAGCACGGCGCCGATCGGCCCGGGGTAGACCGAGCCGTAGGCGTGCCCGCCGGTGCGCTCGTAGACCGGGCACACGTTCAGGCAGGCCGAGCACCTGATGCAGCGCAGCGCGGCCCGGCCGCGCGGGTCGGCCAGCGTCGCGGTCCGGCCGTTGTCCAGCAGGACGAGGTGGAAGTCCTGGCCCTCGACCGCCCCGGACCACGTCGAGGTATACGGGTTCATCCGTTCCGCGGTGGACGAGCGCGGCAGCAATTGGAGGAACACCTCCAGGTCGCGCCAGGCCGGGAGGATCTTCTCGATGCCCATCACGGTGATCAGGGTCCGCGGCAGGGTCAGGCACATCCGGCCGTTGCCCTCGGATTCCACTACCGCCAGGGTGCCGGTCTCCGCGATCGCGAAGTTCGCCCCGGAGATGGCCACCTGCGCGGCCAGGAACTTGCGGCGCAGGTGGGCGCGGGCCGCCGCGGCCAGCTCGGCCGGGTTGTCGGACAGCTGGGCCGGTGCGTCCGGCATCTCGCGCAGGAAGATGTCGCGGATCTGGTTGCGGTTGAGGTGGATGGCGGGGACCAGGATGTGGCTGGGCCGGTCGTGGCCGAGCTGGACGATCAGCTCGGCCAGGTCGGTCTCGGTCGCCTCGATGCCGGCCGCGGCCAGCGCCTCGTTCAGCCCGATCTCCTGGGTGGCCATCGACTTGACCTTCACCACGCTGGTCTGGCCGGTCGCGCGGATCAGGCCGGCGATGATCTGGTTCGCCTCGTTCGCGTCGGCGGCCCAGTGCACCGTGCCGCCGCGCGCGGTGACCTGCTCTTCGAGCTGCAGGAGGTAGCCGTCCAGGTGCGCCAGGACGTCGTCCTTGATGGCCGCGCCCGCCGCCCGCAGCTCCTGCCAGTCCGGCACCTCGGCCACCACGGCCGCGCGCTTGGCCCGGATCGTGGAGGTGGCGTGACCGAGGTTGCGCCGCAGCTGGCTGTCGTCCAGCGCGATGGCCGCTGCGACCGGGAACGGGACCTCCTGGCGGAGCTGGCCCACCCCCCGCGGGGCGGTCGGCATGCCGAGGAACGTCATGGCTGCCTCCTGGTCGTGGCGAGGATCTCGGCCAGGTGCCGGGTGCCGATGCCGGTGCTCAGCCGGGACAGCCCGCCGCCGATGTGCAGCAGGCAGGACGAGTCACCTGCGGCGGCGTACTCCGCGCCGGTGCGCCGCACCGCCGCGACCTTGTCGGCCAGCATCGCCGATGACACCGCCGGGTTCTTCAGCGCGAACGTGCCACCGAACCCGCAGCACTGCTCGGCGCCCGGCAACTCCACCAGGTCGATGTCCTGCACCGCGCGCAGCAGCCGCAGCGGCCGCTCGCCCACCCGGAGCAGCCGCAGCGAATGGCAGGTCGGGTGATAGGTCACCCGGTGCGGGAAGTACGCCCCGACGTCGGTCACGCCCAGCACGTCGACCAGGAACTCCGACAGCTCCCAGGTCCGGGCCGCGATCGCCTGCGCCGCGTCGGCCAACGCCGGATCCCCGGCCAACCGCGCCACATCGGCGTGCTGATGCCGGATCGCGGCCGTGCACGACCCGCTCGGCACCACGATCGCCTCGTAACTCTCGAACGCCGCCACGTGGTTGCGGACCAGCGGGATCGCTTCCCGCGGGTACCCGGTGTTGACGTGCATCTGCCCGCAGCAGGTCTGCCCCCAGGGCATCTCCACGGTCACGCCCAGCCGTTCCAGTACCCGGACCGTGGCCTTCGCGACCTGCGGCACGACGCCGTCCACGAGGCAGGTGACGAACAGCGCGGCCCTCACCACCCCATACTAAAACAGTTAGCATTCCAGCCAATGGAAGACGACCGCGAGCCGCGCACCCGGGGCAAGCGCCCGCCGCAGGGCGAGCCGGTGATCGACCGCGCGCTCTCGCTACTGTCGGCGTTCGACGCGGGCCAGCGTCGGCTTAGCCTGGCCGAGCTGAGCCGGCGTAGCGGCATCCCGCTGAGCTCGACCCTCCGGCTGGCCGGGCACCTGGTCCGCTGGGGAGCACTGGAGCGGGACGAGAAGGGGCGGTACTGCGTCGGGCTGCGGCTGCTGGAGGTCGCCTCGCTCGCGCCGCGCGGGCACGGGCTGCGCCAGGTGGCGATGCCGTTCATGAGCGACCTGGCCGAGGTCACCCGCCAGCACGTCCAGCTCGCCGTCCGCGAGGGCACCGAGGCGACGCTAATCGAGCGGCTCTCGGCGCACCAGGCCACGCCGGTGCAGTACCGGATCGGGGGCCGGCTGCCGCTGCACTCCACCGCGGTCGGCTTGGTCCTGCTCGCCTTCGCCCCGTCCGGCCTGCAGGAGGAGTTTCTCGCCCGGCCCATGTACGGCGAGCCCGATCACCTGCCGATCCCGGCCGATGTCATGCGCCGGACCCTGGCCGAGGTCCGGCAGGAGCGACTGGCCGTCTACCGGCGTCAGGAGCAAGAGGTCATCGTGGCCGTGGCCGCGCCAATCTTCGGAGCCGACGACGCGGTCGTCGCCGCGCTCGGCGTCCTGCTACCGGAACGGGTCGCGCAGCCGCGCCGCCTCGGCCTCGCCGTCCGCACCGCCGCCCAGGGCATCTCCCGCGAGCTCGGCGCCCGCCGGGCCATCGGGCTGGGCTAAGGCGTGCGCCCGCAGGAACTCGATCGAGCGCGCGATGATCGCGGGGACGTCGCTCGCGCCCTTCCACAGGTGCGTCGCCCCCGGCACCAGCTCCAGTTCGACGGCGGCCCCGGCCCGGCCGAGCGCCTCGGCCAGCCGGATGCTCTGCGCCGGCGGCACCATGTTGTCCACCGTCCCGTGCATGAGCAGGATCGGCGGCGCGGCGGCGTTCGCGTGGGTCACCGGGCTGGCCTCCCGGGCCAGGTCGGGTACGTCCGAGGCGGGCGCGCCGAGGAGCCGCGCCTCGCGCGAGTCCGGCCCGGCATCCGGTGCGCCGCCCGCGGCGGCCACGTCGGACGGCATGCCCGCCAGGTCGGTGACCGGGAACCAGGCCACCACCCCGGCCACCTTGGCGCCGGTCAGCGCGGCCAGCAGCGAGAGATGCCCGCCGGCCGAGTCGCCCCACAGGAACACCCGGCCCGCGTCCAGCCCGTACGACGAGGCATGGTCCCGGATCCAGCTCACCGCGTGGCGGACGTCCTTCAGCGGCGCCGGGAAGGGTGCCTCGCCGCTGAGCCGGTAGTCGATCGCCGCCACCGCGAAGCCCTGGGCCGCGATCTGGTCGTAGAAGTCCGCGTCAACCAGCGGCGGCGGGTCGCGCCGCGAGCCACGCAACCACCCGCCGCCGTGCACGTACACGATGACGGGCACCGGCCCGTCGGCCTGCGGCAGGTACAGGTCCAGTTCCAGCGGCCGGTACCCGAGCACCTCGCCGTACCGGATGTCCGCCACCCGCCGCACCAGCGGCGTCATGCGGCGGTCAGCTGCTCGGCCAGCTTGTAGAACGCGCCGTTCTGCATGATCGCGAGCAGGTTATCGGTGTCCTGCAGCACGCTGACGTCCTGGACGGGCTCGCCGCGGACGACCAGCACGTCGGCGAAGTAGCCCGGCGTCAGCAGGCCGACCGGCAGGTCCATGACCTGCCCGCCGTACTGGGTCGTGGCCCGCAGGGCTTCGGCCGGGGAGTAGCCGAACAGCCGGACGAACAGCTCCAGGTCCCGGGCGTTGCGCCCGATCGGGTTGTTCGGGAAGCCGTAGTCGCCGCCGGGCAGCACCCGCAGCCCGCGCTTGCGCAGCTCGGGGTAGAGCTCGGTCATCGCCCGCAGCGCCTTCACCGACCCCATCTTCTCCGCCATCGCGGTATCGATGCCGTATTCGGCGCCCTCGTACACGTTGGCCCACATGATGCCGACCGCGGGGGACAGGAAGATCGAGTCCTTGTGCTCCTCCAGCAGGTCGACCGCCTCGGCGTCGGCATAGGTGCAGTGGTAGACCGAGCGGAACCCGTGGCGNNTCGTTGCTCATCAGCAGCTTGACCGCATCGAAGCCGATCGCGGCCTGCTCGGCGATGAACTCACGCACCGCGGCCGGCCCTGTCTGCTTTGGCTTCGGGCCGTCCGGGCCCATCTGCACCGGGTTGTTGTCCCGCTCGAACGACGCGGCGCGCAGCCGCGGGCCCGGCGTCGTCCCGGCCGCGATCTCCTCGCGCAGCCGCACCTCGGTCGGCACCGGGGTGAGCGAGCCGGCCGAGTAGGCGCTGGTAAAGCCGTGGTCCAGCAGGATCTTGGCGTTGCGCCTGGCGATCTCCAGGTGCTCATCCGGCGTCGGCATGTGGCGGAAGAAGCTCACGTCCAGCGGCGGGTTGAACGACGGGTCGATGTGCCCGACCGCGGACGGGAACGTTAGGTGCGAGTGCGACTCGACCAGGCCGGGCATGACCGTGGCCCCGGTGCAGTCCACCACCTGGTCGTTCGGCTCGATGGGGGTTCCGCCGCCGGCCTGGACGCGGTCGATACGGTCATCCCGGACCACCACGTCGGCCGGCGCCGCAGGCGCGCCGGTGCCGTCGAAGACCTGCCCGTTGACGAACACAATGCGGTTCACACCGAAAAGTGAACCTCCCCGCGGGCCGCGCGGCAACGTCCTTTCCGTCCAATGGCATACGTCGCGACCGGCGTCACCCGGCTGGTAAGACTGGGGCGGTGAACGTCGACGTCCTGGTCATCGGCTGCGGCCCGGCCGGGGCCAGCGCGGCCATCGCCGCGCACGACGCGGGCGCCAGCGTCCTGGTCGTGGAGAAACGCGGCCACGCCGGCGGGAACGCTCTGGTCGCCGGCGGTTTCCTCTGGGACGTCCGCGGCACCGAGGCGGTCCGGCACGTCGAGACTCTCTTCTTCGGCAAGACCGGCCGCTCCGTGGCGCAGGCCTACGTCGCCGGGCTCAACGACCTGCGGGCCTGGATCACCGAACTGGGCGGTGAGCCGGTCGTCGTGGACCCGCCGCCCGGCTCCTTTCCCGCGGTCATACCCTCCTGGCCGTCGGTGCCCGGCAGTGACGGCGTGCGGTACTGGGTGGTTGGCGGCCACCCTGACCTGCGGCGCGGCGAGGCCCTGTGGCGACTGCTGGCCGACAGCCTCGCCGCCCGCGGGATAACCGTCCGTTACGGGCACGCCGCCACCAGCTTGACCGTGACCGACGCCGGACAGGTGTCCGGCGCCCTGGTGACCAGCGGCGCTCAGGTAACCGGCGGCACGCAGGGCGAGCCGGTCACCGCGTCGCGCGGCGTGATCCTGGCCTGCGGCGGGTTCGAGGCCGACGAGTACTTCAAGGACGCCTTCCTCCCGGTCCCGGGCCTGCACCGGGTCGGCCACGACGGCAACACCGGCGACGCCATCCGGATGGTGCTGCCGGTCGGCGGGGCCCTGTGGCACATGTCGGAGTTCTTCGGCTGGTTCGCCTTCCAGGCCGCCGAGTACGCTGCGGCCTTCGCCATCGACTACCACGCCCCTGGGTTCCTGCTGGTCAACGCGGCCGGTCAGCGGTTCGCCGACGAAACCGGCTACGAGGTGCACGAGCGGTTGCGCGCCCTGGTGAACGTCAAGCCCGCCCTGGGCTACTACCCGGTCCTGCCGGCCTACGGCATCTGCGACGGGCGCACCCTGGCGGCCGGTGCCCTCAACGGCGTGGTGGGCACCCCGAACGACTATCGCTGGAGCACGGACAACCTCGCCGAGGTGCGCCGGGGCTGGATCACCCGGGCGGGCGACCCAGGCGAACTGGCCGAGCGCCTCGCCCTGGATCCGGCCGCGCTGACCGCGACGCTGACCGAGTTCAACGCGGCCGCCACCGCCGGGCACGACGACCGGTTCGGACGGCGCGCCGAGTACATGGCCCCCCTCGACCCGGCCGACCTGTACGCGATCGAGCTATGGCCGGCCGTCGCCACCACCTCCGGCGGCCCGAGGCGTGACGCCGAGGCCCGGGTCGTCCGCCCCGACGGCACCCCGGTCCCGGGCCTGTACGCCGCTGGCGGCGCCGGCACCGTCTGGGGCCCGTTCACCCACTCCGGCGGCGGCCTGACCGACGCCCTGGTCTTCGGCCGCCTAGCCGGCCAGCACGCCGCCCGATCCCGATAGAAGGGCCGGGCCAGCGTCTGGCGCGGTCCTGGGTTCCCGGGTGGCGCAGGTGAACCCTGCCGATATTCGCACCGCCCGCCCGGCCAGCCATGCCTGACAGCAGGCACGTGACCGTCCCGAAACAGCACACCGCAACCAGCAACCAGCAACCAGCAACCAGCAACCAGCAATAACACGCTGGCGCTTGCTGAATAGCTACATCAAATCGGTCAACTAAATCTCCACGGATCGCGTGTCGTTCCCCGGAAATGTCAGTGGGGACTGTTAAACTCGAACAAAGATCGGAAGACCCATTCCGGCCGAACGGCCCGGGGTATCACCCCCGGGCACGCCTGTCCTGGTCCCGAAGGGAGGTGAGGATCCCGGTGGCCGCTCCCGCCAGCGACGCCGAGGCGATCGACATGTTCCTGGACGGGCTGGGCTACCTAGCCACCATGGACCCCACCGCCCTGGCCGCGGAAACCCAGGCCAGATGCCTGCTGGGCCTGGAGCAGGGCGGCGCGATGACCACCGCGGCCCGGGCCCGGATCCTCGCCGCGTTCACGGCCGGGCGGGGCTACTGCGACGACGCGGACTACAGCCCCACCTCCTGGCTGATCCACCGCACCAAGGTGACCAAAGGCGCGGCCCGCGGTCATGTGCGCTGGTCCCGCCGTACCCTGACGCACCCGCAGGTGCTCGGAGCGCTGGCCGAGGGGATCGTGCTGTCCGAGTCGATGGCCCTGACCATCTGCGGCTGGACCGACAAGCTGCCCGGCAACTGCCGGGAGACCGCCGATGACATCCTGATCGCCGCCGCCCGGGCCGGCGCCCGCAAGGAGGACCTGGCCGGCCTGGCCGCGGAGATCTACGCCCGGTCCCTGCCGGAGGACGAGGATGATCCGGAGCCGGCCTTCGAGGACCGCAAGCTCCGGGTCGAGACCACCTTCCAGGGGGCGGGCGTCGTTTCCGGGGACCTGACTCCCCAGTGCGCGGCCGTGGTGACCGCGGTCCTGGACGCCCTGTCCGCCCCGAGGGGCGCGGAGGACACCCGGACCCGGGAGCAGCGCTATCACGATGCGCTGGAGGACGGCATGCCCTGACTAAGAAAATGCGTCGTGATATCGATCACACTCCGAGAAGGCAGGCCCTTGCCCGGACGACATCAGAACGACCTAGAGGCCCCAGGTTGTGTGCAAAGTCTAGAGTCGGGCGGTATCCTTCCCAGGCGCAGATGTCCGTCGGCACATGATTCCGGCGCTCTACACAACTGATTCCATTAGGAGTACTGCATGGCCTACAGCGTTCTGGCGCGTCGCCTGCTCATTTCATGTCCTGGCGATATACCCGCTGCCGATCTGCGCCTTGTGCAACAGGCCATCAATCGGTGGAACGGAATCTACGGGGAGAGATTCGGCGCTGCGATTATGCCGATCTCGTGGGGCACCCATGCGGCCGCCGAATTTCGCGATGCACCCCAGGAACTGTTGAACAAGCAACTGGTGGATCGATGCGATATTTGTCTTGCTTTGTTTGCTAATAGACTTGGCACTCCTACCGCTTCAGCTGAGTCCGGTACAGCGGAGGAGATCGCACGCCTCAGTGACAACGGCAGGTATGTCGGGATACTCAGGTCTCGGCGAGCAGTGAGTAATAGTATGATTAACGCGGATCAGCTGATGAGGCTCGAACAGTATCTTGAAACGATAAGGAATAAGGCGCTTATCCTCGAATACGCTGACGATGCTGATCTAATCCAGAACGTTGACAATATTCTCGTGGCGGCAGTGAGTCGCGATCAAGGACGCACAGAGCTACAGCTACAGACCACGGTGCGACAGGCCGAAGTATGGCCACGGGTCGACTCCGAGGAAAATCCCATCCAGTTTAGTGGAGGGAGAACCATTCCTCATCGTGACTGGTATCTTGTGCTAGCCAATACTGGCGACGCCCCGGCGAAAGCCGTGCAAGTAAGCTGGAGCGCAATGGATGCCTCTAATATTCCGTGGGAAAATTTCGGCATCAGGCCAGGTGAGGAACCCGACTTTGGGATACTAGCGCCACACGGCGAAACAAGATTTCCGTTGATGATATTTGCCGAAACTCCTCGGGAGATGAATTGCACCGTGTCTTGGTCCGACGAACGGGGCCGGCAGGAGAACACGGCAACCTTGCGCTTGGTGTGAAGATCAACCATTGATTGATGCGTTGCGGCGAGGTTGTACTGCTTGCCCCGCAACACCACATAAACCCTACTATGTTCCGGTTTGTCACTTAGTAACGGTTTTGCGTCTAGTGGATGTACATGCGAATACTACTATGGTCGGCAAGTTGCCCACGATACAGCGATGCGCTAGAGTGCGGCATCGGCTCGAATGAGGAATAATGGATCTTTTTACGCCCCCGCAATACTGCCAGTATACAGACGACGGTTGTGATCAAGAGTTCTCCGAGTCCACACTAAAAAACATTTTTTTCGCATATCCAGGAGAGCCGTCAATAATAGCGGGCACTATAGAGAAGGCAGTAGAAGTTCTGCGGTCGACTAGTCGAAAGTGGAACTGGATTACCTGGAAGATGCTGCCAACCCCTGGGCAGATAATTTTCTGCGAAATATGCAAAGCGGCGCGAAATAGCGCTACCGTTATCTGTGACGTTACGACCCTTAATTTTAATGTCCTATTTGAACTGGGATTTTCTATAGGGCTCGGGCTACCTGTATTGCCCATCCGGGACTCTACATATGAGCTAAA
>PLIQ01000066.1 GCA_003140115.1 Actinomycetota bacterium
ATCTGTCGACTACGACATACCTCTGAACGGCCAGGGCATCGCGCTGCTGCCTTCGGTGTTCGTGGGCCAGCTCCCGAGCCTGCACCAGGTTCCGGGCGACCCGACGGCGATGCCGTGGCTGGTCCTGCCGCCGACTGGCAATCGGATGGAGCAGCGCCAGCTGTGGGGTGACCCGCGGCCCCGCGGCGCGGCGCTGGCCGCGCTGGTGGGCCGGAACCGGGCCGCGGCGCTGCGCACCATCGCCGGGGGATGCTCGACCACCGAGCTCGCTGACCGGGTGGGCATCTCGCTCGCGGCGGCCAGCCAGCACGCGTCGGTGCTGCGGGAGGCGGGGCTCATCACCACGCACCGGCAGGGCAGCGCGGTACTGCACGTCCTCACGCCGCTCGGTGTCGAACTGCTGCGGGCCGGATAGCCATCGGGCCTGGCCCCCGTACGGGCCGGTCCGGTGGGCTGGCCATGGTCGGCCGGACCATGGCCAGCTCGGGACCACCGGCTGTGGTTTCCAGCCCCAGGATCACCAGCGGAGCGCACCGGTCGCAAACCCTTTCAGCTGTGGCTTAAACCCGGCCGCCGCTGGGCGATGGCGCTGCTAGTTCCGGTTCCGGGACAGTCGCGGGCATCCGCGGCACGATCAGGCGGGTCAGCGCGGCCGCGCCCAGCGTGACCAGGCCGGCCACGATGGCCAGGCCGGCCAGATGGACCGTCTGGGCCAGGAAGGGCCCGGCCACGGCGCCGATCAGGCTGACCGCGGCCTCACCGGTCAGGAAGACGGCGCTGATCCGGCCGAGGACCGCGTTGGGGATGACCCGCTGCAGGGCGGTCTGCGGGATGACCTCGGACATCGAGCCGAACGTGCCGATGGCGACCGCGGCGGGCACCGCGGTGGCGAGCGAGGTCGAGGTGAACAGGCCGAACTGGCCGATGGCGGTGGCGGTCAGGCAGGCGGTCAGCAGGATGCGCGGCTGGACCCGGTCCAGCAGCGCCCGCAGGAGCGGGGCCGCGAGCAGGAAGCCCACGCCGAGGGCGGACAGCAGGAATCCGGTGTGCTCGCTGCCGCCCAGCCGCCGGACCCCGAGCGGGATGAGCATGGCGCTGAGCGACGCGTTCGCGGCCAGGAAGATGACCGTGACCAGCAGCAGCGCCCGCGCCATCGGCTGGCCGCGCAACACCCGCCCGCCCTCGGCCAGGTCGCGGAACGCCCCGCCGATCGTAGTCTTCTGGTGCGCCGTGGTCTTCCGGTCCGCTCGCTTCCCGGCTGGCCGACTGGTCAGGGCGCTGGCAGCGGCGGATACCAGGTAGCTGAGGGCATCGACGCAGATCAGCCATCTGACGCCGAAGGCGGTCAGGAGGATGCCGCCGAGCGGGCCGCCGATCAGCCGCACGGCACCGTCGGCCAGGGCGTTGAGCGAGTTGGCACTGCTCAGCAGCGTCCCGGTGCCCACAATGGCCGGCGTGCGAGCTTGCCAGGCCGGGACGTACAGCACGCCGCCGCTGCTCTCGGCGATCAGGGCGGCATAGAGTACCCAGTACCGGCTGGGTGAGGTGCCGAGGAGCATCACGGCCACGGCGCCCGCGCGGAACAGGCTGGTCGCGATCATCAGGCGGCGCCGGTCCCACCGGTCGCTGGCCACGCCAGCCACCGGGCCGAGGACCAGGAACGGCAGGTACTGCGCGGCGAGCGTGAGCCCAGTGTCGCGCAGCGAGCCGGTAACCAGGAGGACATGGGCAGGTATGGCCAGGACCAGCAGCCACGTGCCGAGGGCACTGATCACGCCGCCGCCCCACACCAGCCGGAAATCCCGTATTCGCAGGGCCTGGAACATGATCGCCGCCGTCCGGTCTGAGCGTTTAGTATTCTGTCAGAATAGTTTTCCTAGTTAGTGTTCTGTCAAGACGGGAGGGGCGTGGAGGATTCAGCGATCGGTCGCCAGTTGCGGGCCCGGCGGACCGCGACCGGCCGGACCGTGGCCTCCGTGGCCGCCGACGCGGGGCTGTCGGTTCCCTATATCGCCAACCTGGAGAACGGCCGGGGCAACCCGACGACCGCCGCCCTGCGCAGGCTGGCCGAGGCCCTGGACCTGCGGCTGGTAGTCACGCTCGCCCCGGACGAGGCGACCGGGCAGCCGGGCGCGCCCATGCCCGCCGCGCCGGCGATGCCCGCCTCGCTGGTCCGGCTGGGCCGGACCACCCGGTTCCGGCGTTCGGTCACGGCCATGGCCACGGCCCTCGGCCGGGACGCCGATGACCTGTCGGCGGAACTGGTGGCCGCGCTAGCCATGCTCGCGCAGGCGATGGGCCGGGAACTCGCCGAGGCAGACTGGTGGCGCCTGCTAGACGCCCTGCTGCTGATCGCCGCACACCCGTCAGGGTCCTGAGCGAGCTTTGCTCAGCGGCCGGGCGCTGCGGCGGACATCGTCAGGGGATTTGCCACTGCTGGTTGGCGCCGCCGTTGCAGGTATAGATGTCCAGCTGGCGGCCGGGGACTGGTGCTGAACCGGGGGTCGTCGAGGCATTTGCCGGATATCGGGTTGACCAGTGTCCCGGCGACGGTGGCCTGCCATTGCTGGTTGGCGCCGCCGGTGCAGGTCCAGAGTTCGACGGGGGCGTGGTTGGTTTTCTCGTCGCGGTAGATGTCCAGGCACTTGCCGTTGACTTGCAGGGTGCCTGAGGTGGTGACGGTCCAGTCCTGGCCGGGGCTGCCGTCGCAGGTGGCCAGGGTGATGGGGGTGTCGTTGGCGGCAGAGTCGTAACGGTCGGTGACGCAGAGGGCGGGGCGGTATCCCGACACGATCGGCCCCGAGACCGGCCCGGCCGTGCTGATCACCGACACCGTGTCACTGTTGTTGTTGGTCACGTAGATGGTCCCGGCGGCGGGGTCCGCCGCTACCTGGCCCGGGCCGTCGCCGACGGGGATGGTGGCGGTCACGGTGTAGCCGCCTGCCGCCGAGGCGGGCACCGCGCCGGCCGCCAGTGACAGCGCGGCCGCCGCGACCACGGCGGCGGCGGCACGCCAGCGGGCTGAGGGCCTGCCGCGATGTCCGGCATCGGCGTGACGGTCTCGTCGTACGTGCAGGACGTGCCCCCTGGCTGCGTCCCCGTGCGGTGGTCCCGGGGGTCAGCCGGCCGAGAGGCCCCGGCACCCCGGCCACGCAATATCGCTAAGAGTAACCGACGATTACAATTTGTATACGGCGAGGCCAGGAGGCCTTGCTGACCCGCGCGCCGCTGGTTCCGGTGCGGAGGGTCAACACGCCGCGGGCTGAGGAGTTGATCGAGGGGCGGGCTGCCGGGCTTCAGCGCGGGCTGGGTGCGGCGGTGCTCTGGGTCGGCTGGGTGGCTGCGACGGGTGGCGGGGGGCTGGTCAGGGCGTGGTGGATGTCGGTGGCTCGCCGGGCCCAGGTGTGCTCGGCGGCGAAAGCCTGGCAGCGGGCGGCCAGGTGCGGGGTCCTGGGCTGGGTGAGCAGGTGGTCGACTTGGTCGGCGAACGATGCTGGGCCGGTGATGTGGATCAGGTCGGTGCCTAGTGCGCGTAGGGCGGGCAGGTCGGTGGCGGCGACCGGCCGTCCGGCGGCCAGGTATTCCAGGGCTTTGAGGGGGAAGCTGCCGCGGTTGAACGGGCTGGGGGTGTAGGGCACCAGGCCGACGTCCATCAGCCGCAGGTAGCCCGGGAGGGCGGCGGCGGGCTGCTGGCCGGCCCAGTGCACGTTGGGCCGGTCCGCCAGAGCGGCGAAGCGCCGCTGGTCGCAGCCGGGGTCTTTAGGGCCGACCAGGAGCAGGGAGCGGCCGCGGGCGGCGATCGCCTCCAGCAGCGCCAGGTCGGTGCGGGCGTTGAGCCGCCCGATGAACCCGGCCACTGGCGGGGGCAGGCGGACGCCGGGGGGCAGCGGGGCGCGGTCGGTTCCGGCGTAGGCGGCGGCGTCGGTGCCGAAGGGGATGAGCAGCGGGTTGCGGCCGCGGCTGCGCCACATGGCGGCCACCACGGGGTTGGCCGCGATCAGCAGGTCAGCGGCAGCGGCGACCTGGCGTTCGCGGCGGGCCAGCATGGCGGCGTTCAGCCCGAACAAGGCGGCGCCCGCGACGAAGTCGTCTTTGGCCCAGTAGGCGCGCACCCGTTCCCCGCAGGCCCCGGACACCGGGAACTGCGGCCAGCTCGACAGCACCGCGCTGACCTGCCCGCCCAGCCGGGCGGCGGCCCAGCGCAGGTCACGCCGGATCAGCGCGGCCGTCGCGGCGGCCACCGCGGGACGGGCGGGGAAAGGCGGCGCCACGGGGACGAGCCGGGCCAGGCCCGGGCCCTCCTGCCGCAACCGCACGCCCGCGCGCCGCGGGCCCCGCACCGCTGGGTGTCGGAATGAGGGCGGGTCCACGTAGAGCACCGGGGCCAGCTTCGACAGGTGCTGGACCAGGTGCCAGTCACTCATCCGGATACCGTCATAGGCGGCCACCGCGCACACCACGATCAGCCCGTCCCAGCCCCGCCCGGCACGGAGCGCTGGCCCGACTGGCATCCGGTGGCCTCCAGGTTGTGATTCCCGCCGCCGCGCACACGCGACTACTTTAGGTGGTAGGTAAGTTACTACGCGGAGTTAATGCTGGCGGGCAGACGCGAGCTGGCGCTTCACCAGAGGCTGCAGGCCGAGCGGCGCTGCGGTATGGTCGGGGGATTTTCCATTGCTGGTTGGCGCTGCCGTCGCAGGTGTAGATCTCTAGCTGGGTGCTGGAGGTGGTGAGCTTGGGGTCATCGAGGCATTTGCGGGAGACCGGGTTGACCAGCGGCCCGGCGCCGGTGGCCTGCCATTGCTGGTTGGCGCCGCCGGTGCAGGTCCAGAGCTCGACGGGGGCATGGTTGGTCTTCTCGTCACGGTAGATGTCCAGGCATTTGCCGTTGACCTGCAAGGTCCCTGAGGTGGTGACGGTCCAGTCCTGGCCGGGGCTGCCGTCGCAGGTGGCGAGGGTGATGGGAGTGTCGTTGGCGGTCGAATCGCCGCGAGTCAGCCGGCAGAGAAGCCTGGCCGTCCCGGCCACGCGATATCGCTAAGAGTAACCGATGATTACGATTTGTATATAACGGGTGCCCGGTTTGCGTGGGCGACAAGCCCGACGCGCGTAGCAGAGGAGGGGTGCTACGTCTTGCGTAGCTACGTGTGGCGTAGTAGAAAGAGTTTATGGCACCGAGCGGGCTCCGCAAGGCAAACGATCCGCCGCTGCTCATCCTGGTCAGCCTGGCTGACGGGCCGAAGCACGGGCACGCGCTGGCCAAGGACATCGAGGACTTCGCCGGGGTAAAGCTAGGCCCGGGCGCGCTGTACGGGGCGATCACCCGGCTGGTGGAGCGCGGGCTGATCGAGCCGCTGGGCAGTGACGACCGGCGCCGACCGTACCAGATCACGCCGCCGGGCTCGGCCGCGCTCGCCGGTGCGCTGGCGGACATGCGGCGAGTGACCAGGGCGGGGCTGGCCCGGCTCGGGCTGGACCCGGCATGAAGCCGACCCGCCTGCTCCGTTGGTATCCCCGGACGTGGCGGGAACGATACGGCGAGGAACTGCTGGCGCTGATCCAGGACACCCTGGACGAGGGACGGCCGACCTGGCGGCTGCGGCTCGGCGTGATCTGGGGCGGCCTGGGCGAACGAGTCCACCAGGCGGTGCGCGCTGGAAAGGCGGCGGCCAAGGGCGCGTCCAGCGGATGGCTGACCGCCGTGATAGCTGGGTCGACCCTCGCCAACCTGCCCTGGAACCTCAAAGCACCGCTGCCCCCAGCGAGGGCGTGGCAGAAGACGGCGGCCTTCGATGCGCTGGTCGGTGCCTTCGCCGTCACGGGTGTCGTCGTGCTGGCCAGCGGGCTAGTGGCCGCCCCGGCGTTCATCGCCTTCCTGCGGGAGGGAGGGTGGCCGAAGATCCGGCGCCGGGTCGCGTGGGCGGCGGGAGCCACGGTGGCTGCCGGAGCCGGGCTGGCCGGGCTCTTCCTCGGACAGCGCTCCATGAGCTCAGCCGAGTTGAGCCACTCGGGGACCTACGGCGCCGGCGTGGTCGCGACCACGGTGGCGATCGTGGCCGCGTCCGGGTTGTGGGCCTCCGCCGCCACCGCCACGGCGAAGCACCTCAAGCTCGCCACCCGAGCCCGGGCCGCGCAGCCGCTGCTGGGCGCGGTGACCCTGACCGCGGCGCTCGCGATCGTGCCCGCGAACCTCATCTGGCTCGCGGCCACCGAGTCCTCGCTGCCGTGGCTCGTGGTAGGCGTGGCTAATCTGGTCGTGCTGGGCTTCGTTTCGCCGAGGATGATCGGGCGGGCCGTGCGCCTGGGCCGACGCCTGCGGGCCGCCAGCGGAAGGATGACAGTCAACCCGTCCGCTCAGCGGACACATGGCCGACACCGGTTCTGACGAGCTGGGGGCGGCCCAGTCGGCGCTGGTCGCGCCGGCGGTCTACGGCAGCAGTGGCAGGTACTCCCCATCAGCACGCGGACACAACGGCTGTGTCCACGGAGCGTTCGGGCTGGTCGATCTTGGGGTGACCCACTATTGACAGCCGCTGGAAGCAGGCGCAAGGCTTCCGATCAGGCCGCTGGCGACTAGGTCACGGACACTCGTCCACCAGCGGCCCTGCGACTGCCCTTTCAGCGCCGATAGTGGAGGTTCCTATGACGACGGCAGCGGACCTGATAGCGGGACGGCCGCTGGTTTTCCGCAACGCGACGGTGCTCACCATGGACGACGGGCACAGGGTGCTGGCCAACGCGGACGTGCTCGTCACCGGGGAGCTGATCGCGGCGGTCGGCACGAACCTGGCCGTGCCCGACGGCGCCGCGGAGATCGACGCGACCGGCGGCATCGTCATGCCCGGCATGATCGACACCCACCGGCACATGTGGCAGACGGCCATGCGGGCCTACGGGGCCGACTGGACCCTCACTCAGTACTTCGTCTGGTACTACCTGAACTGGGGCAAAAAGTTCCGGCCGCAGGACGTCTACGCCGGGAACCTGCTGTCGGCCATCGAGTCGATCGACGCTGGCGTGACGACCACGGTGGACTGGTCGCACGGGCTGCAGACGACCGACCACGCCGACGCCGCCACCGACGCCCTGGAGGAGGCGCGCGGGCGGTTCGTGCTGGCCTACGGGAACATCCAGCAGGGCTCGTGGGAGTGGAGCACCACGCCGGAGTTCCGGGACTTCTACGTCCGACGCTTCGACGGCAAGGGCGACATGGCGGGGTTCGCGATCGCCTTCGACATCCCCGGCGACGACCCGGCGTTCCCGGAGAAGGCCACGTTCGAGGTGGCCCGGGAGATGGGCGTGCCGGTGACCACGCACGCCGGGGTATTCGGCATCACCCTCGACGCGGGCGTCCGCCACATGTACGAGAACGGCTTCTGCACCCCGGATACGGTCTACGTGCACTCCGCGTCCTTGTCCCCCGACTCCTACCACATCATCGCCGCCACCGGCGGCTCGGTGTCGGTCTCGACCGAGAGCGAGTGCAGCGCGGGCCAGGGCTACCCGCCCACCTGGAAGCTCCGCAAGTACGGCATCCCGGTATCGCTGTCCCAGGACACCAGCGTCTGGTGGAGCGGCGACATCTTCTCCGCCATGCGGGCCACACTCAGCGCGGACCGGGTCATGGATCACTTCGAGAATCACAACGAGGGCAAGGCCGTGACCAACCACCACCTGCGGGCCGAGCAGGTCGTCGACTGGGCCACCCGCGGCGGGGCGAAGGCCATCGGCCTGGACTCGGTCGTCGGCAGCGTCGAGGAGGGCAAGAAGGCCGACCTGGTGCTGATCAAGAACGACGACTCACCGGTCAGCTTCCCGATCCTGAACCCCTACGGCCACGTGGTCTTCCAGGCCCAGCGCGGCGACGTGCACACCGTGGTGGTCAACGGGCAGGTGGTCAAGTTCGACCACAAGCTGGTCGGCGTGGACCTGGCCAAGGCGCGGCGGGCGATCGACGAGACCACCGAGTACCTGCGCAGTGAACTCGGCGAGCAGGCCTGGGCCGAGGGCATGAACCCGGAGGTCCCCGAGCACGAGACCCTGGCCAACCCGTACACCTACACCGGCGCGGCCGTGTGGAAGGAAGACGAGTAACAGCCTGTCAGGATCACGCGGTTTCGGCTTGCAGGACCTCGGCGGCCGGGCGGCGGGTGCCGAGTAGGGCCGGGATGCTGGCCAGGGCGGCCACCGCCGCCAGGGTGAGGAGTACGGCGGCGGCCAGCCACCAGACGGGCGGAATGGTCATCATCCCGTGGTCGGCGGCCTTGAACAGCCCGATGCCCAGCGGGATGCCCAGCAGGGTACCCGGCACCGCGGGCAGCACCTGGGCCCACGCCACCCCGGCGCTGACCTGACGCGGGGACGCGCCGAGCGCGCGGGCCAGGGCCGCGGACCGCCGGAAGTCCAGCACCGTGGCCCAGGCGGTGCAAACCGCGTTGAGCACGGCCAGGGCGACCAGCACGATCGTGAGCACGAGCAGCATCTGCGTGTCCCGGGTGACCACCGGGTCACCGACTTGGCCTGCGGCCGGTCCGAGGTCGTGGTCGACGGTGGCGCGGAAGGTGAGCAGGGCGACGATCCCGGCGGAAGTGACCGCGATGCTGGCCGCGCCGAGCACGGCGCGGCGCAGCCGGCCGGCGGCCATTCGGATCCCCAGCAGCAGCGGCACCGGCAGCCGGGCGGACAGCGCGATCAAGGCGGCGCGGCGGCGCGGCGGCCGCGGCGTGTCGGCCAGCGCGCTGACCGTACTGCTGCGCGCGGCCTTGATAGCGGGCACGAGCGTCGAGGCCAGCGCGACCGCCAGCGCCAGGGCGACGGTCAAGCCGATCGTGGCGAGAGTGATCGAGGGCGGGCCCGCGGTGCCGATCAGCCCGGCACCGGGGTTGGTGATCAACGGGGCGGCCGCCCAGCCGATGACCAGCCCGGCCGTCGCCGCCACCAGGGCGAGCGCCAGGTTCTCGGCCACCAGCACGGCGGCCACCAAGCCCGGCGTGCTGCCTACCGCCTTGAGCAGGCCGACCCGCCGGGTGCGCTCGGCCATCCGGCCCCCGGCCAGGACCGCGACGCTGGCCACCGCCAGCAGCACGGCGAGCAGCGAACCGGCCTTGAGCACGGACTGTTCGTCTTGCACCAGCTCGCCCGCCGCGGAACTGATGGCCTGCCAGGAGTTGACGCTATCGATGCCCGCGCTTGTCGGGGCGCCAACGCCGCCGGGCGCAAAGATCTGGTTGACCAGTGCCGGTGCCGTAGCCGGGTTCTTGAGCTTCAGGTTCAGGACGTAGCTCAGGGGTGCCTGCGGCGAGGCCATGGCGCGGGCGTCCGCCTCGGTGACCCAGGCCAGGCCGACGTTGAGGGTCGAGACGTTGCTGCTGGACGGGGCGGTCTGGGGCCCGGTGAACATGCAGTTCGTGAGAGAGCAGTTCGGGTACGGCGCGGCCGCGGCGGTGACCGCGATCCCGGCAACGGTGAACGGCCGACCGTCAAGGGTGACCTGATCGCCGACCCCGACGCTGAGCGCCTCGGCGAAGGTCCGCTCGATCACTACCCCGCCGGGACGCACCCAGCTGCCGGACGTCAGCTTCGGCTGGTCGACCGCGGCCGGCGTCTGCTCGCGCCCCTCCGCTTGCACCGGGACGGTCAGGCCGTGGGTCTGCAAGACCACCGAGGCGACCGGGTAGGGCCCGGAGTACGCGGTGACGCCGCTGAGGTGGGTCAGGGCGCTGGTGTCGGCCCGAAGCTGTGCGGCGCTGACCGGGGGCGGCCCCTGGGTGGGATTGAGGTTCACGCCGAACGTGGGACCGAGGTTCACGCCGTACCCGACCACCAGGTCGGGCCCGTTGGTCGCGGCCCGGGTCTGCTGGTAGGGGTGATTGGTGACGCCGCTCAGGGCCAGGCCCAGGACGAGCGTGGTGGTGGCGGCGGTAATGGCGAGCAGCAGCAGGACGGCCTGGGCCTGGTGGCGGCGGATGTCGCGGGCGGCCAGTCGGGCGACGAGCACGATCTTGCCCATGGCTCAGCCCTCCAGCCCGGCGAGGGAACCCAAGCGGCCGCTGGTGCCGCCCTGCAGCATGGTCTGATCGGTGAACGCCCCGTCGCGCATGGAGATCATCCGGTCGGCGGTGGCCGCGACCCGGGGGTCGTGGGTGACGATGACCAGCGTCTGCCCGGCGGTGTGCAACTGGTCGAACAACCGCAGAACCTCCACGGTCGCGGCGCTGTCCAGGTTCCCGGTCGGCTCGTCGGCCAGCACCACCAGCGGGTCGGCGACCAGGGCGCGGGCGACGGCGACCCGCTGCCGCTGGCCGCCGGACAGCTGGGTGGGCAGGAACTTGGCCCGGTCGGCCAGCCCGACCTGCTCCAGCAGGTCCAGGGCCCGCTTGCGGGCCGCGCGCGGGGAGCGGCTGGCCAGCAGCGCGGGCAACTCCACGTTCTCCACCGCGGTCAGCTCGTCCATCAGTTGGAAGGCCTGGAACACGAACCCGATCGCGTCGCGGCGCAGCCGGGCCAGCGCCCGTTCGGACATCTGGGTCAGGTCCTGGCCGTCCAGCCAGATCTCCCCGCCCGAGGCCCGGTCCAGCCCGCCGAGCAGGTACAGCAGGGTGGACTTGCCGCAGCCGGACGGCCCCATGATCGCGACCGTCTCGCCCTGGGCGACCTCTAGGTCTACCCCGTCAACCGCGCGGACCAGGCCGGCCTCGCGGCCGTACTCCTTGCGCAGCCCTCGGGTGCGCAGGACGTAGGCGCCAGCGTCGATGGTGTTCATGACTCATGCTTCTCCTTCTGGTGAGTCCAGTTCTGTTCGCATGCTTCTAGCCAGTGCAGGTCGGCCTGCAGGCGCAGGACGATGCCCTCCAGGAGCAGCGCGGCCGGGGAGCGGTCCGGCTCGGCCATGGCCGCGCGCTGCGCGTCGCGGAGCCGGCGCAGCAGTTCGCGACGCTGGGTGTCGATGATCGTGACCGGGTCGGCCAGGCCGGCCGCCGCGGCCGCGATCAGCTTGAGGTGGAACTCGGCCAGGTCGGGCTTGGGCCAGCTCACCTCGGCCAGCCATTCGGTGACGCGCTGCTGCCCGGCGGCCGTCAGCCCGTAGACCTTACGGTCCGGCCGGTCGGGCAGGCCGGGCTCCTGCTCGGCGGTGACCAGGCCGGCCTTTTCCAGCCGGGTCAGGGTGACGTAGATCTGCCCGTCGTTCATGCCCTCGCCGACCGGGCCCAGGGCCTCCCGCAGCCGGGCCCGGAGCTGGTATCCGTGAGCTGGCTCTTTGGCCAGCATCGCCAGCACTGCACCCTGTTGCATGCACGCCTCCCTAACGGTTATCCCCTAATAGATAACCGTTATCCTCCGGGATGTCAAGCCCGGCCGAGGCCGCTGACCCGGGGTTAAGGTGCGTCGCCGCGGTAGACCTGGAACGGGGCGAAGCTCTGGCTGACCGGCATGAGCTCGATGACGTTGACGTTCACGTGCGGGGGCTGGCTGGTCGCCCACTCGATCGCGGCGGCGATGTCGTCGGCGGTCAGCGGCTGGGTTCCGGCGTAGACGGCGCCGGCCCGCCCGCGGTCGCCGCCGAAGCGCACCTGCGAGAACTCGGTGCCGCCGGACAGCCCGGGTTCGACGCTGGTCACCCTGATTCCGGTGCCGTGCAGGTCGGAGCGCAGGTTAAGGCTGAACTGGTGCACGAACGCCTTGGTCGCGCCGTAGACGTTGCCGCCCGGGTAGGGGTAGGTGCCAGCGATCGAGCCGAGGTTGACCACGTGCCCGCGGCCGCGCGCGACCATCTGCGGCAAGAACGCGCGGGTCACGTAGACCAGGCCGGTGCAGTTGGTCTCGATCATCTGCTCCCACTGGTCGACGTCGGCCTCCTGGGCGGGCTCCAGCCCGAGGGCCAGGCCCGCGTTGTTGACCAGGATGTCGACCTCGGCGAAGTCCGGCGGGAGTTCGGCCGGGAGTCGCTCGACGCTGGCGCGGTCGCGCACGTCGAGGGTCACCGGGAGGACGATCTCGGGGCCGAGTTCTTTGGCCAGCTCGGTGAGGCGCTCGGTCCGCCGCGCCGCGGCGATGACCCGGTCCCCGAGGGCCGCGAACCGGCGGGCGGCCGCGGTCCCGAAGCCGGAGCTCGCGCCGGTAATGAGTACAGTTCGCACGGCATTGACCCTAGCGAATTGGCTGAGGCGGCAGCGTAGAGCGGGCCGAATTTGGCCGCGAGAAGCACGCATGAGGCCCGGGACGAGGATCACGGGCCGTTCGGCATAAATGATTTTGATTTTTCGTTGGCCAGCTGTGACCCTTATTGACCTCCTGCCTGCCACGCCTGAGCCGGACGCGGTCTTCGACGCCTTCGCGGGATGGTCGAAGCAGCGCGGCCTGGCGTTGTACCCGCATCAGGAGGAAGCGCTCATCGAGGTCGTGTCGGGCGCGAACGTCATCTTGTCCACTCCCACCGGGTCGGGGAAATCGCTGGTGGCGGCCGGTGCCCACTTCGCCGCGCTGGCGGACGGCCGGCGGACGTTCTACACCGCGCCGATCAAGGCGCTGGTGTCGGAGAAGTTCTTCGACCTGTGCGCGGCGTTCGGCCCGGCCGAGGTCGGCATGATGACCGGGGACGCCAGCGTGAACGCGGAGGCGCCGATCATCTGCTGTACGGCCGAGGTGCTGGCCAGCATCGCGCTGCGCGACGGCGCCGCCGCCGACGTGGGCCAGGTCGTGATGGATGAGTTCCACTTCTACGCCGACCCCGAGCGCGGCTGGGCCTGGCAGGTCCCGCTGATCGAGCTACCGCACGCTCAGTTCCTGCTGATGTCGGCCACCCTCGGCGACGTCTCGCGGTTCCAGGAGGACCTGACCCGGCGTACCGGGCGGCCCACCGCGGTGATCGCGTCGACCGAGCGGCCGGTGCCGCTGGTCTTTTCCTTCTCGATCGAGCCGTTGCACGAGACCCTCGGCGAGCTGCTGTCCACCGGGCAGGCGCCGGTCTACGTGGTGCACTTCACCCAGGCGGCGGCGATNNGACTTCCGGTTCTCGGCGGGCTTCGGCAAGACCCTGTCCCGGCTGGTCCGGCACGGCATCGGCGTGCACCACGCCGGGATGCTCCCCCGGTACCGGCGGCTGGTGGAAACCCTGACCCAGGCCGGGCTGCTGAAGGTCATCTGCGGGACCGACACCCTGGGCGTGGGCATCAACGTGCCGATCCGCACCGTGCTGTTCACCGCCTTGTCCAAGTACGACGGGACCCGGACCCGGCTGCTGCAGGCCCGGGAGTTCCACCAGATCGCCGGGCGCGCCGGGCGGGCGGGCTTTGACGTTTCTGGTCGGGTGGTGGTGCAGGCTCCNNGAAGCCGCCAGAGGGGTTCGTGTCGTGGGGGAAGCCGACCTTCGAGAGGCTCGTGGCGGCCGACCCTGAGCCGCTGACGTCGAGCTTCAAGGTCACCCACGCCATGGTGCTGAACGTCATCGCCCGGCCGGGCGACGCGTTCGCCGCAATGCGGCACCTGCTGACCGACAACCACGAGGACCGAACGGCCCGGCGGCGGCATATCCACCAGGCCATCGCGATCTACCGGGCCCTGCTGGCCGGCGGCCTGGTAGAACGGCTTTCCGTCCCCGACGCGGAAGGCCGCCTGGTGCGGCTGACCGTGGACCTGCAGTACGACTTCGCGCTGAACCAGCCGCTGTCGCCGTTCGCGCTGGCCACTATTTCACTGCTGGACGTGACGTCGCCGTCGTATGCGCTGGACGTGCTGTCGGTGATCGAGTCGACCCTGGACAACCCGCGGCAGGTGCTGTCCGCCCAGCAGTTCCGGGCGCGCGGCGAGGCGGTGGCCCAGATGAAGGCCGACGGCGTGGAGTACGAGGAACGGATGGAACTGCTGGACGGCGTGACGTACCCCAAGCCGCTGACCGACGTGCTGGAGGCCGCGTACGACATCTACCGCCGCGGCCATCCCTGGGTTCTGGATTACGCGCTGTCACCCAAGTCGGTGGTCCGGGACATGTACGAGCGGGCGCTGACGTTCACCGAGTACGTCGGGTTCTACGGGCTATCCCGCTCCGAGGGGCTGGTGCTGCGCTACCTGGCCGACGCGTACAAGGCGCTGCGCCAGACCGTGCCGGACGAGGCCAAGACCGAAGAGCTAGCCGATCTGATCGAGTGGCTGGGCGAGATCGTGCGCCAGGTCGACTCCAGCCTGCTGGATGAGTGGGAGCGGCTGCGCAACCCGTCGGACTCGGACTCGGACTCGGCCTCGGCCTCGGCTGGCGACCGGCCGACCCTGGTCACGTCGAACGTCCGGGCGTTCCGGGTCCTGGTCCGCAACGCGCTGTTCCACCGGGTCAAGCTGGCCGCGCTCGGTGACTACGATGCGCTCGGAGCGCTGGATGCGGACAGCGGCTGGGACGCTTCCGCGTGGGCCGAAGTGCTGGAGGACTACTTCGAGGTCTACGACGAGATCGGCACCGGGTCGGAGGCGCGCGGCCCCGGATTGCTGATCATCGAGCAGAATCCCGGCAGCTGGGCGGTCCGGCAGATCCTCGACGACCCGGCGGCCGACCACGACTGGGGCATCAGCGCCGTGGTCGACCTGACCGCCTCCGACGAGGCGGGTTCGGCCGTGCTGCGCATCACCGACGTGGGCCAGCTCGGAAGCTTAGCCCGCACTCCGCGTCCGGGTAGGACACGAGGAGGCCACACGCGGTGGCCGATGATGGGCGGGGCGGGTGAGCGTAATGCGCGTGCTGGTGATCGAGGACCACGAGGATCTGGCTGGCGTCCTGGTCCGCGGCCTGCGCCGGGACGGGATGGCGGTGGACGTCGCTCTGGATGGGGGCGAGGGCTGGTTCAAGCTGGGGGCGTCCGACTATGACGTCGTGGTGCTGGACCGGGACCTGCCGGTGCTGCATGGTGATGAGCTGTGCCGCAGGTTGCGCGCGCAGGGGGCGGGGACCCGGGTGCTGATGCTGACCGCGGCGGGCGGGCCGCGCCGGGCCGCGGAGGGGCTGGGGCTGGGCGCGGATGACTATCTGGCCAAGCCGTTCGATTTTGTGGAGCTCATCGCCCGGGTGCGGGCGCTGGCCCGCCGGCCGGCGGCGGTGCGGCCGCCGGTGCTGGAGGCGGCCGGGATTCGCCTGGATCCGGCCACCCGGTCGGTGAGCCGCTTCGGCCGTCCGCTGGAACTGGCGCGCAAGGAGTTCGGCGTGCTGGAGGTGCTGCTGGCCGCCGGGGGGCGGGTGGTCAGCGCTGAGGAGGTGCTGGAAAAGGTGTGGGACGAGAACGCTGACCTGTTCACCACCGCGGTACGCACCACGGTCAAGAAGCTGCGCCGCAAGCTGGGCGAGCCGGACCCGATCCAGACCCTGATCGGCTCGGGCTACCGGATCGTGCGGTGAGGCTTCCGTTCCGCCCGACCGTCCGGGCCCGGCTCGCGTTGCTGCTCGCGGCGCTGGTCGTGCTGACCGGGGTGGTGTTGCTGACGGCCAGCTTCCTGCTCGTCACCGTGAACGTCGACAACACGGTGTTCAACCCGGGCACGCCTGGGGACCTGCAGATCCGTACGACGGAGCATGGACCGGGCCTCGCGCGTCTGCTCGCGGAGTACAACGTGATGCTGGCCGTCCTCGTGGCGATCGCCTGCGGGCTGGCCTGGCTGGTGGCAGGGCGGATGCTGCGGCCGCTGCGCCAGATCACTGACACCGCGCACCGGATCACCGGCGATGACCTGCACCAGCGGCTGGCGCTGGACGGCCCGGCCGATGAGCTCACCGAGCTGGCCGACACCTTCGACGCGATGCTGGACCGGCTGGAGGCCGCGTTCACCGGCCAGCAGCTGTTCGCCGCCAACGCGGCGCACGAGCTGCGCACCCCGCTGGCCGTGATGCGTGCCGAGCTCGACCTGCTGCTCACCGGCCCGGAGCCGTCACCAGCGGAGGTTCGCGACACCGCGACCAGGCTGCGGCGTACCGTGCTCAGCTCCGAGCGACTGCTGGAGCGGCTGCTGATCCTCACCCGGGGGATGCTCGCACCCGAGGACCGGGAGCCGGTGCCGCTGGATCAGATCACCTGGCACGCACTGGCCGCGGCGGCCGACACGGCACGCGCACAGGGCCTGACCATCCGCCCTGGATTGGAGCTGGCGCGGGCTTACGGCGACCCGTCGCTGCTCGGCGAGGTAGCCGGCAACCTGATCGACAACGCGGTCAAGTACAACTGCCCGGACGGCTGGATCGCCGTCGACACCCACACCGACGCAGACCTGGTGGTCCTGGAGATCTCCAACAGCGGTCAGCGGATCGCCGACGCGGACCTAGCGGGGCTGCTGGAGCCGTTCCGCCGGGCCGGCCAGCAGCGAACCGGGACAAGTTCCGGCCTCGGCCTGTCGATCGTGCGGGCCATCGTCGCCGCCCACGGCGGCGAGCTCGGCTTGCGGGCACTGGCCGACGGCGGGCTCGCGGTCAGGGTGAGCCTGCCCGCCGCCCTGGCAGGACACGAAGACGCCACACCTGGCCAGCCAGGATAACCGTGCAGCACCTGCCGGGCAGGGGCTGACTACGGGATTGAAAGGGGAACGGGGGAACGGCTGCTTGCGCCGTGCCCCTGACTGCCAATGGATGCCTTGGTGCAGCTATCGGACGTTACGAAACAGTACGACGACGACCAGAGCCCTGCCGTGGCCCATGTCACCATAGATGTCGGGCATGGTGAGTCCGTCGCGGTGATGGGGCCGTCCGGCAGCGGGAAGTCGACGCTGCTGAACCTGATCGCCGGGCTGGACCGGCCGACCAGCGGGACGGTCCGGGTCGGCGACGTGCAGGTGGGCGAGCTTAGCGAGACCGGCCTCGCGCGGTTCCGGCGGCGGCAGGTCGGGATGATCTTCCAGTTCTTCAACCTGCTCGATGACATGACGGTGGCGGACAACGTGCTGCTACCCGCTCAGCTGGCCGCGGTGCCGTCATCGAAGGCGCAGGCCCGGCTGGATGAGCTGCTGACCGCGCTGCGGATCGAGAAACACCGCAACGCCTACCCGGCCCGGCTGTCGGGCGGGGAGCGGCAGCGAGTGGCGATCGCGCGGGCGCTGGTGAACCGGCCGCCGCTGCTGCTCGCCGACGAGCCGACGGGGGCGCTGGACTCGGCGACCGGGGAGGAGATCGGCGAGTTGCTGCTCGACCTGAATTCCTCGGGGCAGACGCTGATCGTGGTCACGCACGATCCCGCGCTGGCCGCCCGGTACGCGAAACGGGTCATTCAGATCGTCGACGGCCAGATCGCGACCGCAGTGGCTCCGGCATGAGGGCGGTGCGGACCGCCCTGCACGGCGGCCTGGCCGGGCGGCGCGTGCAGGCGCTGGCTATCGGGCTGGTCCTGCTGGCATCGGCTGCGGCCTCCACGCTGGCGGCCGGGCTGCTGGCCGCCTCGAACGCCCCGTTCGACCATGCGTTCGCGGCGCAGCGCGGCGCGGATGCAGCGCTGGCCGTGAACGCGGCGAAGGCGCCGGCCGGGGAACTGGCCGCGACCGCGCGGCTGGCAGGCGTGACGGCGTCCGCCGGGCCGTTCGCCGAGGCGACAGTCACCGCGTCGGCCGCGATCCCCGACACCCCGGGGGTGGTATTCCAGGCGTTCACCGTGGCCGGGCGCTCATCGCCGGGCGGGCCGGTGGACGACATCGTGCTGACCGCCGGTCACTGGCCGACAGGCGCCGGGCAGATCGTTGTCTCCCGCGATCTGGCCGATACGGGAAGCGGGGCCAGCATGAGCCCCGGCGTGGTGATCACGCTCACCGGCGTGCCGGGCACCCCGAAGCTCACCGTCGTCGGCGTGGGGGTCTCGGTGACCAACACGGCGGACGGCTGGGTGCTCCCCGCCCAGATGGCCGCGCTAGGGCCGCCGACCGAGCAGATGCTCTACCGGTTCGCCAGCGCCGACTCCGGCGCGGCGGTGAACGCCGGCGTCGCGGCCCTGCGCCGCGCGCTGCCGGCCGGGTCGGTACTCGGCGCGGAGTCCTGGCTCGCGGTCAAGGCGCAGGAGAACGAGAGCATCGTGCCGTGGGTGCCGTTCCTGGTCACGTTCGGCGTGATCGGGCTGGTGATGTCGGTGCTGATCGAGGTCAACGTGGTCAGCGGCGCGGTGACCGCGGGCACCCGCAGGATCGGCGTGCTGAAGGCCGTCGGATTCACCCCCGCGCAAGTCGTCTCGGTCTACGTGCTGCAGGTGGCCGTTCCCGGCGTGGCCGGCGTCGCGGGTGGCGCGGTGATCGCGAACCTGCTGGCCGCGCCCGTGCTTGGACAGACCTCGCAGGTATTCGAGGTCGCTCCCCAGTCCATCCCGCTGTGGGTGGACCTGGCCGTACCGCTGGCCATGCTCGCGCTGGCCGGGATCGCCGCGCTGGTGCCCGCCTCCCGTGCCGGGCGGCTGAGCGCCACGACGGCGATCGCCACCGGGCGGGCGCCACGACCATCGCACGGCTATGCCGCGCACCGGCTGCTCGGCCGGGCGCGCCTGCTGCCGCGCCCGGTGACGATCGGCCTGGCCGGGCCGTTCGCGCGGCCGGGGCGGACGCTGGTGACGCTCGCGGCGATCTTGTTCGGGGCGCTCGCGGTGACGTTCGGAACCGGCCTGGGGACCTCCCTCAACCGGGTGGGGACCGACCTGACGCTGGCGGACACCGAGCACGTGCAGATCGGCCTGGCCGAGCAGTCCGGGCAACAGCCGTCCCCGGGGCAGCCGTCGGCGGCCGCGCAGCAGGCCGACATGGCCGCGGTGATCCGCGCCCAGCCCGGCACCCTGCACTACGTCACTGAATCCGATGACCGGCTCGGAGTCACCGGCATGGCGGGCACGGCCGCGGTGACCGCGTTCGGCGGGAACGCGAACTGGATCGGCTACGCCCTGATCTCCGGGCACTGGTACGGCGCCGGCGGCGCCGTCGTGAACACCTCCTTCCTCCACGCGACCGGCAGCCGGATAGGAGACACGTTCACGCTCACCGATGACGGACGCGCCGTCACGCTGAAAATCGCCGGCGAGGTCTTCCTTCCGGGCAACGACCCCCAGGTGCTGACGAACCTGTCCGCGGTGACGGCGCTCGACCCGTCCGGCACCAGCCCGCAGATGTTCTACGTCGGCCTGCGGCCGGGCGTGAACATCCAAAGCTACGAGAACACGGTCTTCGCGAAGCTGGGGCCGGGCGATTACCACCAGCTCAGCTCCGGTAGCGGCGTCCTGCTCCAGATCATCAGCGGGCTCGTCCTCATCCTCACCCTGCTGCTAGTGGTCGTCGCGGCCCTCGGCGTGCTGAACACCGTCGCCGCGATGACCCGGGAACGCGTGCACGACCTCGGCGTGTTCAAGGCGGTGGGCATGACGCCACGGCAGACGATCGCGATGGTGGTGACCACGGTCGCCGCGACCGGCCTGATCGCCGGCCTGATCGCGGTCCCCGCCGGGATCGCCCTGCATCAGGCCATCTTGCCGATCATGGGCAACGGCGCGCAGACCGACTTTCCTCCCGGGATCTACAACGTCTACAACCCGGCGGAGCTGGTGCTGCTGGCACTGACCGGCTTGATCATCGCGGTGGTCAGCGCGTTCGCCCCGGCCGGCTGGGCGGCGCGGACCCGCACGGCGCTCGCGCTGCGCGCGGAGTAACGCATGAGCGGGCGGCTGGGTCGAGCGAGCGCTGGTCTGCTCGTGTTCGGGTTCATCTGCGGGCTGGGGGTGCTGGCCGCGCTCGTGCCGGTTGGTCACGGGTTTACGCCGAAGGGCGGTGGATGGTTCAGGCCGGCCGTCGTCGGCGGCGCATTCACGTTGCATCCGCTGCTTTTCGCCGTACCGTCGGCGGCCTGCTTTGTCCTCGGGCTGCTCGACTGGCGTCACCCGTGGCGAGTCGAGCAGCTGGACCTGCTGGCGCTGGCTGGCTTCTTTCCCGTGGCGATGCTGCTCAGCGACGATGTCTCCGTAGTCGGCCTGTGGCTGGCCGCCGTCTGTCTCGGCTGGCTGTTCTGCCGGATGCTCGGAGTGGTCTTCGGAGCATGGCGGATGCCGGAACTACGCCCTTCGATAAGCGCCCGGTGGCTGGGCCCGGCCATAGTGGTACTGCTGGCCGTCCGGGTCGGAAGTCTCGCCGGGAGCAACATTTCCGATGTCGGGCAGGCCAGCTCGCTCGGCGCCTGGCGCGTTCTGCACGGACTGCACCTGTACGGGGCGGTGTCCTGGCCGGGCCCGGGCGGCCTCCGGGTCTACCGCCCGGACTCCTACGGGCCGTTCGCCTACTACGCGTACATCCCATTCGTGGCGGTGTTCCCGCCGGCGCCAGCGGTCGTCGCGACGCTGCTGCCCGCGTTGTGCTTCGACGCGCTGACGCTCGCCGGACTACACAAGCTCGGCCGGCGGCTCGGCGGGCGGCCACTCGCGCAAGCGTTCGTGGTTGCATACCTGCTCTACCCGTTTCCGGACCTGTCCCTGATGGCGGAGACCAACGATGCGCTGATCGCCGCGCTCTGCGTATGGACCATCGTCCTGGCCGCGGAGCGTCCAGTCGCTCGCGGACTGCTCATAGCAGCGGCCGTTCTGACCAAATTNNACCTCCGGCCCGGCTCAATTCCTCGACTCGACGTTTGGCTACCAGCTGATACAGCGCGGCGGCGGCATACAGTTCAGCATCTGGACCTACCTGCCGCAGGTGGCGATCGTGGCCAGGGTCATACTCGCCGTCGCGCTCGTGCTGCTCGCGCTCTCCCCCATGTGGCGTCCTGAAGTACAGGACGTGCGCCAGTGCGCCGCGCTCGCCGCCGCGCTCCTCATCGGCGCGCAGCTACTCCTGGGTTACTGGTTCTACAGCTACCTGACCTGGTGCTACCCGCTTCTGGTCATCGCGATCATCCAAGCTCGATCGGACCACGAAGCGGCCGACACGTCAGCGATGACTGGCGGGGCCGACATTGTGAACCGGTATAGCGTGCCGACCGTATTAGTTCGTGGGCAGTGCCGAACACCCGATGGCCTGGGGGGCGCGATGGCGACGGCCGACGACGGGGAGCCGCTGCTGGTGCGGTTGCTCGGGCCCGTACGGGCCTGGCGGGGCAACCATGAGCTGGAGCTGGGCGGACCGCAGCGCCAGGCGGTAATGGCGATGCTGGCGATGCGGGCGAATCAGGCGGTTTCCCGCAGCGAGTTCATCGATGGTATCTGGGGCGATGATCCGCCGCCGAGCGCGGTGAACGCGCTCCATGTGCACGTCGCCGGGCTACGCAAGGCGCTCGAGCCGCACCGGGCGAAGCGGGCCGCCGGGAAGATCCTGCTGGCTACCGGGTCAGGCTATTCGCTGCGGCTGCGGCCCGGCCAGCTGGATGCGGAGGTGTTTGGCCGGCACCTTGACGGGGCCCGCGCGTCGCGCGCGGCGGGCCAGCTGGGCGATGCGGTGCGGTCATTCGATACTGCGCTCCGGTTGTGCCATCCGGTCCTGCTGCCGGAGCTCCCCGGTCCGTGGGCCGAGATCGAGCGGGTCCGCCTCGGCGAGGTGCGGCTGACGGCGTTCGAGGAGCGGGCCGAGATCGTGCTCATGCTGGGCCGCCCCGCGGAAGCGGCGGCCCAGCTGGCCGGCCTGGTGCGGGAGCATCCTCTCCGGGAAGGGCTCCGCGGCCAGCTGATGCTGGCACTGTACCGGTGCGGGCGGCAGGCGGATGCCCTGGCCGTGTTCGGGGAAGGCCGTAACGTCCTGGTCGAGGAGCTCGGCATCGAGCCCGGTCCCGGGTTGCGGCGGCTGCACGAGCAGATCCTGGCCGCGGACACAACCCTCGATCAGCCCGCCCGCACCGGCTCTCTCGCGGTGACTCAGCCGGAGCCAGCGGGACTGGCCGGCCCAGAACAGGGGTGGGCGGCGCCTGCGCAGCTGCCGGGGGACGTGGACACGTTTACCGGGCGGGCCGATGAGCTGGCCGCGCTTGACCGGCTCGCCACCACGGTCGGCCCTGCGGTGCCCTCGGGCCTGGTGATCTCCGTGTCGGGGACCGCCGGCGTCGGAAAGACCGCGCTCGCGGTGCGCTGGGCGCGCAGCGTCCGTCACGCGTTCCCCGACGGTCAGTTGTATGTCAACCTGCATGGTTACGACCAAGGCCAGCCGGTGCCCGCGGGGGATGTCCTGGCCGGGTTCCTGCGCGCGATCGGCACGCCCGGGGAGGACATCCCTCGTGAGGAGGACGAGCGGGCCGCCGCCTACCGGACCCTGCTCGACGGCCGGCGAATGCTGGTGGTGCTCGACAACGCCAGCACGGTCGAACAGGTCCGGCCGCTCCTGCCCGGCAGCCCGTCCAGCCTGGTGCTGGTGACCAGCCGGGATTCCCTCGCCGGGCTGGTCGTCCGGCACGGCGCCCGGCGCCTGGACCTGGACACCCTCCCGACGCAGGACGCAGTCGCGCTGCTACGGGCGCTGATTGGCGACCGGGCCGAAGCCGAGCCGGAGGTTACGTGGACGCTGGCCAGGCAATGCGCGCTCCTGCCGCTGGCTCTGCGGGTAGCTGCTGAGCTCGCCTCCGCCAGCCCGGCGATGACGCTGGCGGAACTGACCGACGAGCTGGCCGACGAGCAACGGCGGCTGGACCTGCTCGACGCCGGCGGCGACTCGGGCAGTGCCGTCCGCAGCGTGCTGTCCTGGTCATACCGCCATCTGCCGGCCGAGACGGCGCGGGCATTCCGGCTGCTGGGCCTGCCCCCGGGACCCGATTGTGACCTCCACGCCGCCGCCGCGCTCACCGCGAGCACCCACGCCGAGGCCCGCCGCACGCTCGAGTTGCTGGTCCGTAAGCACCTGGTCCACAGAACCCAGCCGGGCCGCTACGGCATGCACGACCTGCTGCGCGCCTATGCGGCCGGTCTCACGGCCGCTCACGATGCCGAGGGCGAGCGGCATGCCGCGCTGAGCCGCATGTTCGATTACTACGCCGCCGCGGCAGCAGCGGCCATGGACACCCTCGTTCCCGCCGAGCAGCACCTACGTCCCCGCACCGGTAGTCCGGAGATAGCCGTTCCGCCGATGAGCGGCCCGGCGGCCGCCCGCGGCTGGCTCGACAGCGAACGGGCGGTTCTGGTCGCCGTGACCACTTACACCACGGCTCATGGCTGGCCGGGACATGCCACCCGGCTGGCCGGCACCTTGTACCGCTACCTGGAGAGCGGCGGCCATTACCCCGACGCGGTCGTCATCCACAGCGCGGCCCACCGCGCCGCTCGCCACACCGGCGATCGCGCCGCCGAGGCCACCACGCTGACCAACCTGGGCATCATCGACTGGCGGCAGGGCCGGTACCGGCAGGCCGCCGGTCACCATAAGCAGGCGCTGGCGATTTCCCGGGAGACCGGCGACCGGCAGGGTGAGGCCGTGGCGCTCAACAACCTGGGCATCGTCTATGAACGGCAGGGCCGCTTCGAACAGGCCGCTTATCACTACCGGCTGGCCGCGGCGCTGTCCGCCGAACTGGAGGACCGGTCCGGCGAAGCCCGGTCCCTGACCAACCTCGGTGGCATCGACTGCCGGCAAGGCTGCTACGACAAGGCCGGCACGCACCTGCAGCGGGCGCTGGTCCTGTTCCGCGAGATCGACGATCGCTCGGGTGAGGCCGCCACGCTGATCGGACTCGGCACGGTCGACGGACACCTAGGCCGCCATGAGCGCGCAGCCGACCACTACCGTTACGCGCTGGCCCTGGCCAGGAGCGTCGGTGACCGGACCGGCGAAGTCGAGGTGCTCAACGGCGCTGGCGACGTCTTGCTGACCGCCGGCCGGCCCGGCGAGGCCTATGCCCAGCACTCCGCCGCGCTCGCGCTAGCCGGCCGGATCGGGGCCAGGTACGAGCAGGCTCGTGCGCACGACGGGCTCGCCCGGGCCCACCACGGCACCGGCGATCCTGGTCAGGCCAGGCGGCACTGGAACCACGCGCTGGCGCTGTTCACCGCCCTCGGTGCTCCCGAAGCGGGCGACGTCAGCTCCCAGCTGACTGCACTTGGCTCTGCTCCCGCACTGGCAGCGGGCTGATAGCGACGTACGGCGCGGGCTCGCAGGCGCGGTGCCCGGAACGGCCAGAAGGCACGGGAANNGGCACGGGAACGGCCAGAAGGCATTAAGAGGCTGATAAGTGCCATTGCCGCATCCTCAGTAGGTCAGCACGACACCGAGGCCCGGGGAGGGCACATGCACTACCTGTACGCAAGGTCCCAGCGCATCCGGGAGGGGGGTGGTGGCTCCATGTCCCGAGGCAGGCTCCGACGGGTCGCCGTCGCGGCGTTCGCTGGTGCGTCAGTAATGATCATGATCGGTTCCGCGTCGGCGGCGCTGGCCGCGACCGGATGGACGGTGGAGACGATCCCGCAGACCGGGAACAACACCGTCCTGCTCGGGGCGTCGGCTCGCACGAGCACCGACGCGTGGGCGGTCGGCCAGCAGAACGCCGGGGCCGGCCAGGCACCGCCGCCGCCGGTCAGCTACCACTGGAATGGCACCGCATGGTCGCTCGTCCCGACGCCCACCCTGGGCGTGAGCTCCGCGCTGCGCGGGGTCAGCGCGAGCACCGCGAACGACGCCTGGGCGGTGGGCTTCAGCCTGCTCGGGCGGCGCGACTACGGCACGCTGATCGAGCACTGGAACGGAACGGCGTGGTCGGTGAATTCCTCGCTGGTCGTCACCGGATCTTTCGCGGAGCTGACCGGCGTGGCGGATCTGAGTCCGTCCAACGCCTGGGCCGTCGGCCAGGGCGGCGCCGGCGGGCTACTCGAGCACTGGAACGGCACCGCATGGAGCAGCGTGGCTCTTCCCGACCCGAACTTCACCCCGGGCGTCGACGAGTCGATTTCGGCGAGCTCGGCGTCGGACATCTGGGTGGTGGGCAGCACGGTGAACACCGCCACCGGGACCACCGCGGGTGAGGGGCTGCACTTCAACGGAACGGCCTGGTCGGTCGTGCCGATGCCACTGGGAGCCGGCGCGGTGACCGACATCTCCGCGACGGACGCCTGGGCGGTGGGCGGCGCCTCAATCGAGAAATGGAACGGCACCAGCTGGAGCGTCGTGCCCAGCCCGGCACCAGGTGCTGACCTGGGACTCACCGGGGTGGCCGCCCGCGGGCCCGACGACGTCTACGCGGTCGGGGACGACATTCCCAGCATCAACGGCGGAACGGTGCAGGGCATAATCCTGCGCTGGAACGGCAGCGCCTGGTCGCAAGACAGCGACCCGACCGACGGGAGCTACAGCCCGCTGTTCGGCGCGGCCGCCGTATCCGGCGCCGCCAACGAGTGGGCGGTCGGCACGCTATCGAACACGTCGCTGATCCTCAGCCACGGCTGACTGCCGCTGAGCCATCCATGAGGGGAGGATCTGGCTTGTGGCTCCGGTCCCGCCGGGGTCACAAGCCAGATCGAGAGGCAATCACTGGCCTAGCGCTGGTCGCGTGAAACTCCTCGGCCAGGCTCGAATGGTTCTTGAGGGTCGGCGTGGGTACCGATGGGGCTGGTGTGGATAGTGGCCGCGGTCAGGCGGCGTACCTGGTCGAGCAGGTGAGTCTCGGCATGATGAGCGATGTCATGGGCCTGGGTGACGGTGAGGTCGGGGTCGACGGTGGCGTCGACTTCGGCGCGCAGCGTATGACCGATCCAGCGGATGCGCAGTTCGCGGACGGTTTTGATGCCAGGAACACTAGTGACGGCGGCGGTGGCCTGGTCGACCAGGGCCGGGTCGACGGCGTCCATGAGCCGCGCACCTACCTGACGGACGGCCGAGCGCAGGACGCCGAGGATGGCCACGGTGATGACCAGGCCGACGATGGGGTCGGCCGCCCGCCAGCCGAGGGCCACGCCGCCCGCACCGAGCAGCACGGCCAGGCTGGTGAACCCGTCGGTGCGAGCATGAAGGCCGTCGGCCACCAGTGCCGCGCTGCCGATGCGCCGGCCGACCTGGATGCGGTAGCGGGCCACGATCTCGTTGCCCGCGAACCCGACGACCGCCGCGACGGCGACGATCCACAGGTGGGTCACGCCGCGGGGGTGGATCAGCCGGTCGATGGCCTCCCCGGCGGCGAGCACGCTGGACAGGGTGATCATGGCGATGACGAACAGCCCGCCGAGGTCTTCGGCGCGGCCATAGCCGTAGGTGTACCGCTTGGTGGCCGGGCGGCGGGCCAGCCGGAAGGCGATGAGCAGCGGCACCGCCGTGAGGGCGTCGGCCACGTTGTGGAGCGTGTCCCCGAGCAGGGCAACCGACCCCGACAGCAGCACGACCGCGGCCTGGATGGCGGCGGTGACGGCCAGGATGAGCAGGCTCAACAGCAGCGCCCGGCGCCCGTCGGCGTCGGCCTCGAGGGTCTCGTCGACCTGGTCGGCGCTGTCGTGGGAATGGGCGCCGAGGATCTCAGACGCGCCGTGACGGATCCGCGACCAGCCCGACGAGCCGTGCTCGTGCCCGTGNNCGTGGTCGTGTCCGTGGTTGTGGTCCCGGGCGTGCTCATGTCCGGCGTGGGTGGTCATGGGGGCCAGGTTCCTCGCCGGGCCGACCGCCGCTAGCGGCGCGGGTGAAGGCTAGAGCGGCTGAACCTGCTCGGCCTGCGGGCCCTTGGGTCCCTGGACGGTCGAGTACTCAACCCGCTGGTTCTCCTGAAGGTTGCGGTAACCGTCAGCCTGGATGGCGGAGTGGTGCACGAAGACGTCGCTGGTGCCGTCGTCTGGGGCGATGAAACCGTAGCCCTTGTCGGCGTTGAACCACTTCACGGTGCCCTGAGCCATGTGTCCTCTTCTCGTTTGACAATCTTCCGGACGCGCGTGCTGCGCTACCCGGGTTGGCGCGACCGCCTGCCGGTGAAGGCTTGGCCAGGGGATGCCCGTGACGCCCGCGGTCAGAATTCGCAGGCGCTTTGACACGTACACGAACTTCGACTCCAACGAGCCCATTAAACACCATCGCGAGCCAACGGGAGCGTCAGTAGCTGGGCGGAGTGTTCCGGATGACGATGAGGGTGATGATCTTGCCGTCGCGGACGGTGAAGTAGTTGGTCAGGATGATCTCGTCCGGAAGGTTCGTCCGGTCGAAGTCGCCGTCGTAGCGTCCGCGGACGATGGTCTGGCCGTGGTGGTCGATGACCTCGGTGACCTCGATCCTCACCCGGTCGCCGACCATCTCCTTGGCCACCCAGCGGCGGATGGCCTCGACGCCGCGGAACTCCCGGTGCGCGTCGTTGACCAGGGCGTCGTCGGCGAAGGTGGCCACGATGGCGTCCTCGTCGTATGCGTTGACGGCGGCAAGGTGCTCGGCCACCACGCCGGCCAGGGCGGTGCTGTCAGCGGCGGTGCTGTCAGGGGCAGGGATCCCGGTCATGTCGGCTCCTTTGCGATTGCTTTCTTGGGTGATGACTCCAGCCTCGGTGCTCCCTTCCCCGGAGGGTCAAGAGTGAGCCCGGCGCTTGTCTATCCGGTAAGGGGAGGGTTCACAATGGCCTGATGGCAGCAGGGCTTACCGTGGGCGACTTCTCCCGCGCCACTCACCTCAGCATCAAAACGCTGCGCCACTACCACCAGGTGGGGCTACTCGAACCGACCGCGGTGAACCCGGATACCGGCTACCGGTACTACTCGGCCGGGCAGATCCCGACCGCGCAGGTCATCCGCCGCCTGCGTGACCTGGAGATGCCGGTCGCCGACGTCAAGGCGGTGCTGGCCGCGCAGGATGCGCCCGCCCGCAATTCCCTCATCACCGCGCACCTGGGCCGGCTGGAAGCCGAGCTCGCCCAGACCCGGGCCGCGGTCGAGTCGCTGCGCAACCTGCTGCAGCCGCCGGACCGGGCGACGGCGATCGAGCACCGCAGCGTGCCCGCCACGGCGGCGGCGGCGATCGGGGCGATGGTCGAACGCGGCGATGTGCTGGCCTGGTGGCAGGGCGCCCTCGGCGAACTGCGCGCGACCGTCCGCGCCCAGGGCCTGCACGCCACCGGGCCCAGCGGCGGGGTGTACGCCAGCGCGCTGTTCCAGCACGACCGCGGCGAGGCCACCGTGTTCATCCCGGTCCAGGGCCCCGTGCGGCCCATCGGCCGGGTCACGGCGCTGGTGGTCCCGGCGGCCGAACTCGCTATTATCAGCCACCACGGCTCGCTGGCCGACGCGGACCTCAGCTACGCCAAGCTCGGCTCGTACGCCACCACGCACGAGATCAGCATCGACGGACCGCTCCGCGAGTACTACCTGCGCGGCACCGGGGACACGGCGGACGAGGCGGAATGGAGGACCGAGATTGGCTGGCCCATCTTCCGCGCCGACGGCCCGGCCTGACCCGCCGCTGAGCGCCCGGGTGCGCCGGGTTACGCGCCGCTTCGCCGAGGTGGTCTGCCCGCCCGGGATGCGGGCCCATCACCGGACGGAGCGCGTCCTGGCCGAGTTCGAGCTCATGCTCGCCGCGCTCGCCCCCGCGGCCAGGAAGGCCCTGACCGCAGCGGTCGTGGTCCTCGACCACGGCGCCCGGCTGTACCCGCGGGCCCGGGGGCGGCGGTTCAGCCGGCTGGACGACCAGGCCGCCGAGGCGTACATCCGGGCGCTGCTGGCCCGCGGCGGCGTCGCGGCGCAGCTGGTCCAGCGGCTGCGGGGCCTGGTCGTGATGTGTTACTACGAGCTGCCCCCGGTGCAGCGTGAGATCGGCTACGACCCGGCTCCGTACATCGCGGCCGTATCCCGCCGGCGCCTGGAGTCCTACGGCCCGGAGATCCGCGCGGGCGAAGCGGCCGTTACCGCGAGGCAGGAACCATGATCATGGCCAGAAAGGGGCTCCATCTGGCCAATACTGGCCGCGATCATGAAAGTCCGCCTTGGGGGAGGCGGGCGTGAGGGTGCCGCGGGGGCTGACCACCGGAGGCGACGTCACCGGGGACCTGAGCTTGGACTGCGATGTGGTGATCGTGGGGTCCGGGGCCGGCGGGGCGACGATGGCGGCGGAGCTGGCCGAGGCGGGCGTGGACGTGGTGGTGATCGAGGAGGGCGGCTACCACCCGACCGAGTCCTTCACCGCCGACAGCATGCGCGCACTGCGGACCTTGTACCGGGACGGGGGCGGCGGGATGGCGGTGGGCCGGCCGTCGGTGGTGTTCGCCGAGGGCCGGTGCGTGGGCGGGTCCACGGTGGTCAACGGGGGAATGTCCTGGCGGACCCCGCCGCGGGTACTGGAACGCTGGTCGGCGGCGGGGGTACTGGGCCTCGGCGAGCCGGAGATGGAGCCCTGGTTCGCCAAGGCCGAGGCGCGGCACTCGGTCGGGCTGCAGGACCCGGAGACGATCGGGCGGGATTCGGAGCTGATGCGGGCCGGTGCGCTGGCCCAGGGCTGGACCGTCACCCCGAACCGGCGCGGCCAGTTGCACTGCGCGGGCACGAACAGCTGCACCAGCGGCTGCCCGACCGGCGCCAAGCGCTCGATGCTGGTGACCAGCGTGCCGCGCGCGCTGGCGCTGGGCGCCCGGCTGTACGCCGACTGCCGGGTGGACCGAGTGAGCAGAACCGGGCGGACGGTCACCGGGCTGACCGGGCATTTCGTCCGGCCCGGGGGGCGCCGGGGGCCGAGGCTGACCGTGCGGGCGGCCGCGGTGATCGTGGCGGCCGGGGCAATCCAGACGCCCGCGCTGCTGACCCGGTCCGGGCTGCGGCCGACCCGCGGGCAGCTCGGCCGCAACCTGTCCCTGCACCCGAACACCACGGTGGTCGCGTTCTTCGACGCCGAGGTCAACGGGTGGCACGGCGTGCACCAGGCCTTCCAGGTCCGCGAGTTCATGGCCGAGGGGCTCGTGCTCACCGCGCAGAACCTGCCGCCGCCCATGCTCGCCGCGATCGTGCCGTCCTACGGCCGGGAGCTCGGGGCGCTGATGGCGGACTACAACCGCATCGTGACCGCGGGGCCGCTGGTCGAGGACTCCGGCACCGGGCGGGTACGCACCATCTCCGGCCTGGGGACGCAGGTCTTCTACCGGCTCACCGACGCCGACGCGGCCCGCCTGGTCCGCGGGGTCGAGCTAACCGGGCAGGCGCTGTTCGCGGCGGGAGCGCGGCGGATGCTGCTCCCCTTTGACGGCGCGCCCGAGGTCCGCAGCCCCGGCGAGCTGCGGAACCTGCTGGCCCGCCCGGTACCCAAGACCTCGATGCAGGTGTACTCGATCCACCTGATGGGCACCGCGCGGATGAGCGAGGACCCGCGTCGCGGCGTCACCGACAGCTTCGGCGCGGTGCACGGCGTGCCCGGGCTGTTCGTCGCCGACGCCAGCTTGTTCCCCGGACCGCTGGGTATCAACCCGATGGAGACGGTCGTCGCGCTGGCCATGCGCAACGCGCGGCACCTGCTCGAACAACGGCTGCTCGAACGGCGGGGGCCGGCGCGGGCTTTACCGCCAGATGGCGACCGGGGTGCCCGGCACGTAGACGTAGCCGCCGCTGCCCTTCGCCTGGTTCGGATCGCTGGACAGCTTGGAGTAGTCGATGCCGAACTGGTACATCACGCCGACCGGGACCTTGTGGTACGTCGGGTTGGTGCCCTGGATGATGCCGGCGTCGGTGAACGACCCGTCCTGGAAGAAGAACTGCTTGGGGTTGACCACGAACCCGTCGGCGCCGCCGATGATGACCCAGCTGATGACCGCCCCCCCGGTCTGGTCGCCCTGGGTGTCGATCTCGGCGATGCGCGAGCCTTCGGGGGTGGTGTACCAGGACAGCTGGCTCGGATCAATGCTGTCGGTGGACTTGAGCTCGGCCTCGGGCGCGATGATGTCCTTGACCGCGTCCAGGCGGGCGGTGCTCTCGTCGAGCAGGCAGG
>PLIQ01000051.1:0-20572 GCA_003140115.1 Actinomycetota bacterium
CCCCCGCCGCGCGCACACCCCGGTCCTGGCCATCGCCGGCGCCCACGCCACCGGCCACGCCCGCTACGACGCCCCCCTCCAGTCCGACATCGAGGCCCTGGCCCGCACCGTCTCCGGCTGGGTGCACACCAGCGGCACCACCCGCGACCTGCCCCACGACGCCATGCGCGCCCTAGCCGCCGCCCGCCGCGGCCAGATCGCCACCCTGATCCTCCCCGCCGACGTCTCCTGGACCGACGGCGCAACCCTCGCCCTACCCCGCCCGAACACCCCGACCGAGCACTGGCGGTCGACCGTGGTCGACGACGGTCAGGTAGCGGTGGTCGCCGACCTGCTGTCTCCCCGGGCGTTGCTCTTTCTCGGCGGGAGAGCCCTGTCCGAGCGCGGTCTGCGGGCGGCCAGCCGGATCAGCGTCGCGACCGGAGCGCGGCTGCTCGCCGAGACGTTCCCGGCCCGGATGGAGCGCGGCGCCGGCCTGCCGGCCGTTGACCGGCTGGCCTACCTGGCCGAACAAGCCGAAGCCCAGCTGGCCGGCGTCGAGCAGCTCATCCTGGCCGGCGCGCGCTCGCCGGTCTCGTTCTTCGCCTACCCCGGCCAGCGCAGTGACCTGGTCCCGGACGCGTGCTCGGTGGCCGTTCTGGCTGATAAGGAACAAGATGTGGAGACGGCGCTGGACCTGCTCGCCGACCTCGTCGCGGGCGGGACCAAGCCGCTCCTGGCGGCCCCCGCGGTCCGCCCGGCCGAGCCGGGCCCGCTCACCGCGATCAACCTGGCCAATACGATCGCCGCCTCGCTGCCGGAGGGCGCCATCATCTCCGACGAGGCCAACACCTCGGGCTTCGCGCTGCCTGCGGCGCTGACCGGCGCGGCCCGGCACAGCCTGCTGACCCTGACCGGGGGGTCGATCGGCCAGGGCCTGCCCGTCGCCACCGGCGCGGCGGTCGCCGCCCCGGACCGGCCGGTGCTGTCCCTGGAGGCCGACGGCAGCGCGCTGTACACCATCCAGGCCCTGTGGACCCAGGCCCGCGAGCAGCTCAACGTGACGACCGTGCTGATCAACAACGCCGCCTACGCGATCTTGCGGATGGAACTGGCCCGCACCGCCGCCGGTCAGGCGGGGGAGCGGGCCGCGCGGATGCTCGATCTGTCCGGCCCGACCCCGGACTTCACCGCGATCAGCACCGGGCTGGGCGTGCCCGCCGTCCGGGTCACCACCGCCGAGGACCTCGACCGGGAGCTGCGCCGGTCCTACGCCGAACCGGGCCCGCACCTGATCGAGGCCGTCGTGCCCCCGATGGTGCCGGCCCGGGGGACGGCTTGGTAAGGCTGAATTACGCCTGGCTGAGTTACGCCTGGCTGAGGAATTCGGTGAGCTCATCGTCGAAGTCCATGAACGTGCTTTCCTGCCCGGCCGGGACGAGCTGGAAGGTGCGGTCCAGGAAGCCGGCCACGGCCGCGCTGGGCGCCTCGAACTGTGCGTGCCCGAACGGCGAGGTCATCACGATGTTCAAGATTCCGGACCAGCCAACGGTCCCGTCTTCCGCCGGGCCACCGGTCGCCGCCGTCGGCCAGGCCTGCACGTCGCCGATACCCTCCCGGGCGAGCAGGGCGGCCGCGAGCAGGTCGCGGGCCAGGACCCATTCCACCGGCTCGTCGGTGCCGACGTGAAAGGCCATCTTGACCGCGTACGGATCTTCGCAGGTGTAGTGCAGGCTGGCCATCAGCGGCACGATCGTGTTCTCGGGCCCGACCAGTCCGAAGTTCAGCTCGGCTGAGACGGCCACGCGGTTGCTGTTCATTGACTGCCACCCTGTTGGTGTCGCCGAACTCACCGAGCCCGGATCATCGAGCGTGTCCCCCGGGACGGCCAGGTCGGCCGGCCCCGAAGCGCGTTCGTTCATCTAGTTGCTACGTTCGCGGGGCCCGGTAGCGGCCCGGTTGCCCGGCCAGGTGCAGAACGGTTGCGGCAGGTTTGCCCCGGCCCGCGTTATGGTGACCTGTGGGAGGAACTCTGATGACTACGCCGTCGTTCGGTGACTACCAGCTCGAGATCTACGGCGCCGGGCTGCGCGGGGTGCTGCCCGCGTTCCCGATGGCATTCGCGGAGCTGGAGGCCCGGGCCGCGCAGGCGCTGCCGCCGTCGGTCCTGTCCTACGTCGCCGGTGGCGCGGGCGGCGAGCGCACCCAGCGGGCCAACGTCAGCGCGTTCCGCCGCTGGGGCCTGATGCCGCGGATGTTCGTCGGTGCGGTGCAGCGGGACCTGTCGGTCGAGCTGTTCGGGATGACGCTGCCTTCGCCGCTGTTCATGGCGCCCGTCGGCGTGATCGGCCTGTGCGCCCAGGACGGGCACGGTGACCTGGCCACCGCGGCCGCCGCGGCGCGCACCGGCGTGCCGATGATCGCCTCCACCCTGTCCACGGACCCGATGGAAGACGTGGCCGCCCAGTTCGGCGGGACGCCCGGCTTCTTCCAGCTCTACACGCCAACCGACCGGGACCTGGCCCAGAGCCTGGTGACCCGGGCCGAAGCCGCGGGCTTCAAGGGCATCGTGGTCACCCTCGACACGTGGCTGACCGGCTGGCGCCCGCGCGACCTGGCCCTGAGCAACTTCCCGCAGCTACGCGGGCACTGCCTGACCAACTACACCAGCGACCCGGTGTTCTGCGCCATGCTGGGCCAGGATCCAATCGCCGACCCGGCGGCCACCGTGGGACGCTGGGCCGGAGTGTTCGGGAACCCGCTCACCTGGGACGACCTGCCCTGGCTGCGCTCGCTGACCACGCTGCCCCTGCTGGTCAAAGGCCTCTGCCACCCCGACGACGTGCGCCGGGCCAGGGACGGCGGGGTGGACGGGATCTACTGCTCCAACCACGGCGGCCGCCAGGCCGACGGCGGGCTCGCGGCCCTGGACTGCCTGCCCGGTGTGGTCGAGGCGGCCGACGGCCTGCCGGTGCTGTTCGACTCCGGCGTTCGCTCCGGCTCTGACGTGATCAAGGCGCTGGCCCTGGGCGCCACCGCGGTCGGCGTCGGCCGCCCGTACGTCTACGGCCTGGCCATCGGCGGCACCGACGGCATCGTCCACGTCCTGCGCACCATCTTGGCCGAGGCCGACCTGATCATGGCCGTGGACGGCTATCCCACCCTGGCCGACCTGACCCCGGACACGCTGCGCCGCACCTGCGACCACGACTGACGGTCAGCTCTTCTTGAGGCTGCCGCTCTTCTTGAGGCTGCCGATGCTGAGCGATCCGCCCGCGGGCGCGGCCGATCCGCCTGCGGGCGGGCGCGATCCGTCGGCGGGCAGGCGCAGGCCTTCCTCGGCCTCCCGCACGTACTCGGCCGGATCCCGGTCCTGGGGCAAGACGCCCGTGTAGTGCCGCGCTTCGAAGGCCGCGAACGCCACGGCCAGGTCGTGGCGGCGCTGCAGGCTGGCCAGCCGGCGGAAGTCGGTCAGGCCCTCGCGTTCCTCCTCGGCCATGTGGTCGCCGTTGGCCAGGTTCGCCGCGGCCACTGCGGCCAGCCAGCCGTCGCCGCCGACCGGATGCCGGGCCACCTCCGCGACCGCGTCCCTGATGTCGTTGTGATCTGCGATGGCGTCGAGCGTCTCTTCCTCCACCCCGGACCTCCGCCGGGCGGCCAGCCCCACCTGCAGCAGCGCCGGGTAGAAGATCTTCTCCTCGGCCGCCGCGTGCAACTCCAGGAACGACGCCAGCCGCCCCCACAGCGCGGACAGCACCTCCGTATCCGTGCGACTGATCTGCTCCAGCATCGCGAACAGCCGCCGCTGCTCGTGATGGTCATCAAGGATCAGCTGCGTGATATCCACCGCCCCATCCTCTCAGCCCTGTACGTTGAGCTCCGCGATGGGATCCGTCGGCATCCGCATAGCCTCCAGCAATGCGAGCAGTTCGTCCCGTTCCTGCGGGGTGACCGGACTCTTATGGACGGCCAGCGATGCCGCCACCTCGATCGTAAGCAGGCCGTACTCGCCACCGCCGCGCATGCGCTTGACGCTCCACAGGGCGCTCTCGGTCAGCCGGTCGGCGAAACGATCGGGGAGGGCTTCCGCCCTCTCGATGATCTCGTCTTCGGACATGATGTCCTTTTCAGTCATGGTGTCCCTTCTTGGGGTTGCGTACCACGCCCGGGCCGCCCTCTTCCGGCCAGCTGGTCAGGATTTCTCCGCTGCGCATGACCACCACTGAAACGTCCACGCCATCTCTGGTCCCGGTACAAAGCCAGGTGTCATTCCAATCCTGGCGCACGGGAGGCCGATCGGGGCCACCCGCGACATTCAACGCGGTACTGATGATCTTCGCGTCATCCCAGCTGGCCGGAAACTCCGTCTTGCCCGGCTTGCCGACGCCGTGTCGGTGCCCGCCCCCGCTACCGGTCTCGTCTCCATCGAGTATGTGCGTGGTGCGCTCGGGAGTAACGCGTAGTGAATCCAGAGGCGGGTGACACCGTAACGGTAAGAGCGGCAGCTTCTTTAGTTGCATCCGCCGCAGTTGCATCCGCCGCTATGAGTCGCGGTCGCCGTTGAGGCCGCCCGCAGGCCCGGGGCGAGGCCGTTGTGGTCCCGCCGGCCTCAGCGACACCATCTCGCTCACGCGTTCGACCCGATGACGCTTTACCGGGGAGGATTCGGGCTTCCGGGCGGATTAGGGGGTCCATAGTACCCAAACCGCTCCCCGAAGCCCATATCATCCCGGATCTTTCCCGGCTGGAACGCGACGATCATTGACATGCGTAGCGCGGGGCACGCTGGTATCACCCGCGACGAGAGCTGACCTGCCAGACCCGGACCGCACAGCGCGGAGATCGGACACACCGAGCATCATGCCCCGTGGCGGACACGGACCCGGCACCGCAACGGCAAGACCCATCAGGCTGCCGCAGCCACGTGTTCAGCGATCCGCCGCGTGTGACACGCGTGGGGTTATTGAGGCTGCAGTGCAGAGCGTGCCGACCCTAGGGTCCGGTGCAGGCACCTCACCCCCGACAGCGCGGACAGCACCTCCGTGTCGGCATACCTGCGCGATCCGGAGCTTGCCCACGCGTATGCGGATTGTAACCAAGAATGCACTCAGAGTAGTGTGATCGTAACGATCGCCGGAGGCATGAGGGGAAAGCCGTGGCGGAGGCAGCTGATCGCGCTCGGCCTTGGCGCCACCGGGTGAGGATGCGGCTCCGCTTGATCTCAGCTGTAACGCTGGTCGTCCTGGTCGGGACTGCGGTCGTTTCGTCGCTCGTCGTGCGGAACCTTATCCAGGATCAGGAGCGGGTGCTCCTGCAGAAGCGGGCCGGGGAGGCCGCGTCGGTGCTCGGCAGTGCGTTCGCGGGCGTCCAGGATTCGCTTCACCTGCTCGGGACCATCGCGATGGCGGGCCGGGGCCGTCCCTCGTTGTTTGCCGCCGCGGCGCGTTCGGTGATCACCGCGTCAAACGAAGGGGTGCTGGTGACCGCGCAGCGGGGTACCAGCATGGTGGTGACCGCGGCCGTGGGGGACGCTCCGGCGCCGGGCCAGGTGATCCCGGCTGATCAGGAACAACTGGGCCGCCGGGCGCTGTCGACCGTCGGCGCGGTATCGGGGGTCCTGCCAGATGGTCCCCGCCGCTGGCTCGTCTTCGCCGTCGGGAATGCCGCCGGGCCCGGGACCGTAGTCTGGGAGCGGGTGGCGTATTCCGCCGCGGCCTCGGCGGAGGCCTCCACGGGGCCCTGGGGCGACCTGAACCTCGCGCTGTACCTGTCCAGCCGGGCCGATCCCGCCGCCCTCATCGTGACGACCACCAAGAATCTGCCGCTGGCCGGAGGCGTTCAGTACCCGTTCACCGTCGGGGCGGATACCTGGCTGCTGGTCGCCAGCAGTCCCAAACCGCTCATAGGGACGCTAGCCCAGGACACTCCCTGGATCAGCCTGATCCGCGGCCTCATCGTGGCCGCCCTAGTCACCACCGTCGTTGAGGCCCAGAGCCGACGTCGTGACTACGCCGCGGCGCTGGTCGAGGAGCGCACGACGTCGCTGCGTCAGGCGGTTACCGATCTTGAGCAGGCCCAGGCCCAGATGCTGCGCCAGGAGAAGCTGGCGGCCATGGGCCAGCTCGCCTCGACTGTCGGCCACGAGCTGCGCAACCCGCTGGCCGTCATCATGAACGTCCTGTACCTGCTGGAGGCCACGGCGGGGGCCGGAGCGAGCGAGGCGATGCGCCGCCACCTGGCCACCGCCAGGCGGGAGACCTCAGCGGCCGCCCTCATCGTCTCCGACCTGCTGGACTACGCGGCCGGCCGGGTACCGATGTCGGCCCCTGTGCAACTCGCCGAGTTGGTGGCCGAGGCCCTGTCCGTGGTCCCGCCGCCGGCGGGCGTGGAGGTCGTCCAGGATATCGAGCTAGGCACGGTGATCAACGCGGACCGTGACCAGATCCGTCAGGTGCTGCTCAACCTCATCACCAACGGCTATGACTCCATGCCCGACGGGGGGGTGCTGGACGTTTCGGCCCGGTCATCGGGGAATTCGGCGCAGATCACGGTGACCGACACAGGCATGGGCATGGATGAAGAGACCAAGGCGCGCATCTTCACCCCGTTCTACACCACCAAGTCGCGCGGGACCGGTCTCGGACTGGCCGTGACCAAACGAGTGGTCGATGCGCACGGTGGCACGATCAGCGTGCAGAGCGCCCCGTCGGCGGGCACCGCGTTCACGGTAACGGTGCCCACCGCCGACACGACGGCGAGCGTGCCGCAATGACCGGGTTCGCCGTGCTCGTCGTCGATGATGAGCCTGGTATGCGTGACACTCTGATGGCGATCATGGAGCTGGAAGGCTACCGCGTCTCGTCGGCATCCGATGGCGAGACCGCCGTCACCACCGTCCGGAAGGGAACGTTCGACGTGGTGGTGATGGACGTACGGCTGCCGGGCCGCGACGGCGTGTCGGCGCTCCAGGAGATGGGGAAGCCGCCGCCGCAGGTCATCTTGATGACGGCCTACGCCGAGGAAGATCGGCTGCGCGCCGCGGTCGAGGCTCACGCCTTCGCCATCGTCGACAAGCCGTTCGACACGCGCCGGATGCTGAGTCTCGTTGAAGACGCGTCTAGGGCGGTCACGAACGTTTCCCGGGTCACCAAGTGAGCGAACGGTCAGGTGCAGACGGGCTTTCCGGCTGGCCGCTGGTCTACGTCGTCGATGACGACGCGGGCTTGCGGGAGACCGTCACCGAGATCCTGGCCTTGGCCGCGGTTACCGCAGAGGGTTTCGGATCGGGAAAGTCCGCCCAGACGGCTTTCGAGAGCGCCCGGCCCGATCTGGCCGTGGTCGATCAGCGACTCCCTGATACGACCGGGCTGGCCCTGGCGGCCAGCCTGAAATCCCAGGATCCCGATCTGGGCGTGGTCGTGTTCACCGGGTACGCGTCCGCCGACAACGCCATCGCCGCGGTCGGCCTGGCCGATGACTACCTGACCAAGCCGGTGCTGCCAGAAGATCTGGTGCGGAATGTGATGGCCGGCATCGACCGGACCCGGCTCCGCCGCGAGAACCGCCGTCTGGTCGCGCGCCTGCAAGAAATGAACTCCTCTCTCGAAGCGGCGGTGGCCGAACGAACACGGGAGCTGGAGCGAGCGCATAAGCGCGCGCTGGAGGACCAAGCCGCCCGGGAGCAGCTCCAGGCCCAGGCCGAGCGCGAGCGGATGGAAAACCGCCTCCACCAGTCCCAGCGCCTGGAAGGCCTGGGCATGCTGGCCGGCGGTGTCGCGCACGACTTCAACAACCTGCTGTGCGTGATCCTCAACTGCGCCGCTTTCGCGGCCGAGGCGACGGCGGATAACGAGCAGGTCCAGGAAGACGTGGGGGCGATCATCAAGGCCGCCGAGCAGGCCGCCGAGCTCACCCGGCAACTGCTGATTTTCGGGCGGCGGGATCGGGTCCAGCTTAAGGCACTCGATCTCAACGTCGTCGTAGCCGAGGTGCAGAGCTTGCTGACTTGCAGCATCGGTGAGCATGTCCAGCTCGTGGTGCATCCGTCGGCAGGTCTGCCGCCGGTCCATGCGGACCGCAGCCAGATCGAGGCCGTGCTGGTCAACCTGGTGGTAAACGCCCGCGACGCGATGCCCGGCGGGGGGATACTGACGATCGAGCTAGGCGTGACACATCTCGATCACGAGGGTACGGGCCTGCTACCCCCGCTCAGCCCCGGACGCTACGTGACTGTCTCGGTGAGCGACACCGGGATCGGCATGGACCCCGGGGTGGTGGCACGGATATTCGAGCCGTTCTTCACGACCAAACCGCAAGGGCACGGAACCGGGCTGGGACTGGCCACCGTGCACGGCATCGTGACCGGCGCCGGCGGCGCCTTGAGCGTGCAGTCCGCGCCGGGTGCGGGGACGACCATCCGGACCTTCTTCCCGGCCGCCGAGGAACTGGCGTCCGCCGACCCGGCAACCGCGCTAACGCCTGGCCCCGGAGGCCGGGGCGAGACGATCCTGGTGGTCGAGGACGAACCGGCCGTATTGCGGGTCGTGACCCGGATCCTGCAGCGCAACGACTATTCGGTCATGGCCGCGGCGAACGGGACACAGGCTCTGGCGCTGGCGGCAGATCGCGAGTTCGACCTGCTCCTGACCGACGTGGTGATGCCAGGGATCTCCGGTCTAGAGCTGGCCGACCGGGTCAGGCAGACGCATCCACGGGCATCTGTGCTGCTCATGTCTGGCTACAGTGCGGACCTGGCCGGACCCGGACATGCCTTCCGTGCGGACCTCCCGCTGGTCCAGAAACCCGTTACCGAACGAGCCCTCCTGGAAGCCATCCGCGCGGCCATCGCGACACCGCGCGGGAATAGTATGCCTTGACAGTTATATTTCCTTACAGCAATATTTCCCGCATGTTCGAGGTTCTGGTCGAGCCTCACCGGCGGCGCATTCTCGATCTGCTCCGTACGGGGGAGCAGACGGTCGGCGACCTGGTGTCGGAGCTGGGGCTCAGCCAGCCGGGGGTGTCCAAGCACCTGCGGGTGCTTCGCCAGGCCGGGCTGGTCGAGGTGCGAGCCGACGGCCAGCGGCGCCGGTACCGGCTCCGGACCGAGCCGCTCCGGGAGATCGATGAGTGGCTGGCGCCGTACCGGGCCGTCTGGAACGACCGGCTCGACGTGCTGGAAGCCCACCTCGACGATATGGACGAGTGAGGAGAATCGCGCATGGACGAAACGGGCCTCGGGACCCTGGCTCGCCAGGGCGACCGGTGGACGCTCACCTTCACCCGCAAGCTGGCGCACCCGCGCGAGAAGGTGTGGCGGGCCGTGACCGAGCCGGAGCACCTGGCTGTCTGGTATCCGCAGCAGATCGTGGGGGAGCGCAAGGCCGGCGCGCCGCTGCGGTTCGTGAGCTCAGGCGGGGACGGCTTTGACGGGCGGATGCTGGTCTTCGACCCGCCCTCGGTCATGGAGTTCACCTGGGGCAGCGACCTGCTCCGGATCGAACTGGCACCGGATGGCCAGGGTACCGTGCTCACGCTGACCGACACCTTCGACGACCTGGGCAAGGCTGCCCGGGACGCGGCCGGCTGGCACGAGTGCCTCGAGCGGCTGACCGGGGACTTGGACGGCACGCCGCTCCCCGCTCTCGGCGAGCCATGGCAAAGGATCCACCCGGTCTACGTGGCCGCGCTCGGACCCGAGGCCGCCACGATCGGCCCGCCGCCGGGCTGGCAAGAGAACCTAGTGCGCCACGACCTGCGATGAAACCCCGTGCGGAATTACTCGTTAGACAAGACGGCGGAAGCTGGCAGGGGGCACCTGTCGCGGAGGTTCGCATATGGGATTGGCGTCGCACCAACGGGGCGGGCGGCGGGCCGCCATTGCGATCGGGGTCGTGGTCTGCGCGGCCGCGACGTCGTGCGCCTCGGGAGGAGCGGGGTCAGGCAACGGGTCAACTAACGGGGCACCCGCGATCACGATCTTGACCCGCGGCGCGGACAACGGCAACGGGGATATCTTCATCGCGCCGGAGGGCGGCTACGCCAACGGCCCGGAGATCCTCACCACCACCGGCCAGGTGGTCTGGTTCGACCCGCTGCCCAACAGCGAGGCGGCCACCGATTTCCGCACCCAGACGTACCTGGGCCAGCCGGTCCTGACCTGGTTCCAGAGCGGTAGCAGTGGCGGGACCGACGAGGTCTACAACGACCGCTATCAGCCGATCGCTACGGTCCGGGCGGCCAACGGGTACATGACCAACTTCCACGAGTTCCTCATCACGCCGTGGAACACTGCGCTCATCCTGGCCGACAACACCGTGACCGCCAACCTCAGATCCATCGGCGGGCCCTCCGACCAGCAGGTCATCGACGGCATCGTGCAGGAGATCGATATTAAGACGGGCCAGGTCCTGTTCCAGTGGGACAGCGCCGACCATGTGCCCTACCGTGACAGCCAGGCGCCCCTGCCCGGCTCGGCGGCCGTGCCGTGGGACTGGTTCCACATCAACGCCGTCCACCTCGACACCGACGGCAACCTGCTGATCGACGCCCGCAACACCTGGACCACCTACAAGGTGAACATCCACACCGGCCAGATCATCTGGGAGCTGGGCGGCAAGCAGAGTTCGTTCACCCTGAAGGCCGCTCCCGGCCAGGTCTTGGACCACGACGGCGAGATCTTCGCCTGGCAGCATGATCCCGAGGCCATCGGCGGCGGTAAGTACACGTTCTTCGACGACGAGTCCGGCGGCGACCTGCTCGGCTACAGCCGCGCGGTCACGGTCCGGCTGAACCTGCAGACCCACGTGGCGACCCTGATCAAGTCCGATAACCAGCCCGAGGGCCTGGTCGCCGGGGCCATGGGCAACGCGCAGACCACGCGCAACGGCGACCTGTTCGTCGGCTGGGGCGCGTTGCCCTACATCTCCGAGTTCAGCCCGTCCGGGAAGCTACTCTTCAACGCCGAGCTCCCCGCCGGCACCTCCACCTACCGCGCCTACCGCCTGCCCTGGCATCCTGGCGGTTAAGGGGAAGCGGTTAAGGAGAAGGAGCAGCGCTGATGTCGGGCGACGGGCCGGACCGGGACGAACTCGGGCCGCAGCCGTCCCGCCGGGACAAACGCCTTTATCTCGTGCTCATGACGGTCTGCATCGGCTTGTTCGTCCTGTCCTGGGCCGTCCTGGACCGGTACTCCACGACCGCGGCGATCGCCGTGTCGGCCGTGGCGCTGGTGATCCCGCCGTTCGCCGTGATCATCGCGAACGTGGCCAGCGCCACTGACCGCCGCCGCCCGTAACGACCGTCACGTGGCGAAGTGCAGGCACGGCACCCCGAAGGAGTCATCCGCGGTGATGCACACCGCGGACAGCCCGGAGAAGGTCTGGTGCACTCCGAAGCTCCACCAGTACCAGCCCTGGCCCAGGGTGAACGTCCGCTGGGCGACGACCTGGCCGCCCGGGTGCTGCGCGGAGTAGACGATCACCCGCCAGGTCTTGGTCGCCGTGGTGTTGTACTGGACCCACTCGATGACGGTCCCGATGCAGACCCCACCCGCCTCCGGACGCCACCACAGGTGGCCCGCCTGGGTGCGGCTGGGATTGGTGATGAAGCCCAGCGCCGGGATGACCGCCGGGGTGACGCCCTGACAGCCGGCGGTGCCGACGGCCGCGCCGGCCGCGCCGGCCGCGTTGGCCATGGCGGCGGTAGCGGCGGTGGCCGTCGCGGGGCTGGACTGGCTCGCGGTGGCATAGCTCACGCCCGGTACGAGCAGCGCCAGCGACCCGGTGACCACCAGGGCCGCCAGCCATCGGCCCGGCAGCCGCCGAGTCCGTCGTGCTGGTCGGGTAAGCCGTGCTGGTCTGGCCAGCGGCCTGGCAAGTGGTGCTGGTCGGGTAAGCGGTGCTGGTCGGGTACGCAATAGTCGCCTCACGCCTAGGTCTCCTTCTGGTCAGGGTGAAGGTTCCGGCGCCCGGGCGATTCAGTCGCTAATAAAACGATCACCGCGGCCTCCTGGTTCATCACGGGCCCTGAGCCCGGGGCCGGACCAGGGCCGCACCCGGGCAAACCACGGGCGCGAACGCGGCTGGTCAACGCGGACCCTAAGGAACAGCACGGATCCTAAGGAACGGCACGGGCGCCACGGCACCCGGCGGCGTCGCCGTCTAGACCCACCGGAGAAAGATCATGAACGAGGGCTGGCACGAGACCATTGATCACCATGAGCCGCTCATCCACGACTGGCGGGCCCGGCAGCTCACGAAACTGGGGATCCCGAGAGCGCTCGCCGAGGCCGTTGCCGATCACGTCGACTGGCACCAGATCGCCGCGCTCGTCTGCCGCGGCTGCCCGCCCCGGCTGGCCCTGCAGATCGTCATGTGACCGACCCCGGCATCGCGCTCAAGGCACCACCCGAGGCGCCATCTAAGGCGCCACTCGAGGCGCCACCCGAGGCACCGTCCAAGCCGAGCCGCTCCTCCAGTTGCTGCCCGTTGACCTGCGCATAGTTGCTATAACAGTTGTTGAACAGGACGTGGGTGAGCTCAGCCCCGGCGGCCAGGTCCCGGATCTTGGGCGCCCATTCGGCCAGCTCGCCGTCGCTGTAGCGATAGCCGAACCGCTCGTAGATGTCCTTGCTGTCCCATTTATCCGAATGACCGTGCATGCGGACCACGGCCAGGTCGCTGGTGGCGGCCAGGACCGGGGGAATGGAGCTGGTATAGCCCTGGGGCATGTCGACGCACACGTACGGCAGCTGATGCGAAGCCAGGAACCCCAGCGTCTCCTCCTGGTTCTCCGGGCTCATCCAGGTCTTGTTGCGGAACTCGATGCAGACCCGCCGCGGGGCGGCCCGCGCAGCGCACGCCACGATGTAGTCCTTGCGCGACCGGCCGATGGGGAACCAGGGCGGGAACTGCAGCAAGATCGCGCCGAGCTTGCCCGCCTGGCGCAGCGGCTCCAGCGCGGCCAGGAACCGGTCCCAGGCCTGGTCGGCCACCGCCGGGTCGACGTCCTTCAGATACACCCGCTCCTTACCAGACGAGCCCGCGGCCGAGCGCAGATCAACAGGCAGCGCCTTGACCGGAGTGGGGTGCTGGGTGAACAGGCTGAACGCCTTGACGTTGAACGTGAACCCGTCCGGCGTCCGCGATGCCCACGACGCAGCGGTCTGCTCGGCGGGCAGCGCGTAGTAGGTGGCGTCGACCTCGACCAGCGGGAACTGCCGGGCGTAGTACCGCAGCCGTTTCTCCGGCGTGTCCGCCTCGGGCGGATACCACCCGGAGGCGATCAGCGTCTTGTCCGTCCACGACGCGGTGCCCACCAGGATGGATCCCATAAAGCAAGCCTACAAACTCACTCCGGCGGCAGTTCCTTGTACACGAAGCCCACGTTGATGCCCTGCCGGGCCCGGATGAACTTCGGCACGTAGTACAGCAGGGCGCCGCCCACGATCAGCCCGCCGAACCAGGCCGGGATCCACCAGAAGTTGGCCGTGTTGCCGTCCATGACCAGCGCCGGGTACTGGGTGGACACGATGGCCAGGGCCACGAAGATCCCGATCGACAGCGGCGCGACGATGAACAGGACCGGGATCCCGAGGAACTTCACGTTGGCCGGCGAGGACCGGTACAGGTCCGGACGGCGGAACGGCAGCGCGATGGCCGCCACGCCCACGATGACCACGGCCAGGCAGCCGGCCAGCACGATGAGGCCGAGCACGAGCTGGAACACGTTGGAGTAGACGCTCCAGATGGTCAGCCCCGCGATGATCACGTTGACCAGGATGATGGCCCTGACCGGCGAGTGGGTGCGGGCGTTGACGTCGGCCAGCTTCTCCGGCATCAGCCGGTCGAACGACCAGGCGAACAGCGACCGGATCGGCATGAACGTGTTCGCGATCATCGACGGCAGGCTCCAGAACAGGAAGCAGCCCAGGATGATCACCGTGACGAACGGGACGTTCACCGACAGCGCGGCCAGGAACGGGTAGAACGGCCCGGACGGGATGCCGAACGCCTTCGGGCCTGCGTTGGCCGCGAACACGAAGTTGTAGCCGGCCACCCGGAACAGCAGCAGCACGCCGATGATGAGCAGCACAACATCGAACACCAGGGCTCCGAGCATGACCGTCAGCTGCCTGCGCCGGTTGGAGGCGCTCTTCAGCTCGCCGGACATGTACACCGACCAGAAGTTCCACATCATGAAGCCCTGGATGGAGAACAGGGTGGGCACGGTGGCGTTCACGTTCCCGAGGTTCGGCCCCGCGTGCGCGGCGCCGGCCTGGGAGATGACCTGGGCCACGGTCCCGCCGCCGAAGGTCTTGTTCAGCTTGGTGAAGTTGGCGTCGAAGCCGCTGCGGCTGGCCACGGCCAGCGCGATGAACGCCACGATGATGCCCACCATCGCGATCAGGAAGGCGCCGTTCTGCCAGCGGAAGGTGGCTTTGGTCCCGAACAGCAAGATCACGGTCTGCAGCAGGACCATGAACAGCGCGGCGCCGATCATCCAGCTGTGGTTGGTCTCGAACGAGGACCCCCAGCTGATCAGCGTGTTGTTGTGGGCCATGCTGCCGCCCGCGACCAGGGCCGGGCCGACCGCGAAGACGGAGAAGAACTTGGCGAAGTACGCCGCGCCGAGCAGGCCGCCCATGATCATGCACAGGTTGGAGATGAGCGCGAGCGGCGGAGATAGCACCCGGCTGACCCAGACGTAGTCACCACCCACCCGCGGCATGCTGGCGCCGAGCAGCGCGAACATGATCAGCACCGGGATGTTGATGATCAGGGTGATGATCAAGACCCCGACCGGATCCGCGCCCGGGAACGCGACCAGGGTGAAGAAGATCGACCAGGCCAGGGTGGATCCGATCGGGGCCGAGATGACCGCATTGAAGATCGTGGCGTCGAGAGCCGATGCCGTTCGCACGAGTCCTGTGCTGTTACGAACGAACAGTCGGCTGGTCGATCCGGTTGTCGCCATGAACCCCTCCTGGGCAGGCTCCTCCGCTTGACACGCAGTCTGAGTGCTGCTTAAGTCGAACATAATCGATTAACACCGTCAAGACTTCGGACACAACCAGTCACCTGAATCTCAGCTTCGAACAGGACGGCTGAGGCCAGGTGCGGCAGCAGGTGAGGCAGGGTGCTTGCGGTCGAGCGGCGCATCAAGGTCCTGGAGCGGCTCGCGGCTGATCAGGCGGTCGAGGTGAGCAGCCTGGCCCGCGAGTTCGGTGTTTCCGAGATGACCATCCGCCGGGACCTGCACCGGCTGGACCGCGACGGGTTTGTCCGCCGGACCTACGGGGGCGCCACGACCAGGGTCGTTCGCGCGGCGGGCGCCTTCGAGGTGAGCCAGAACGCCCGGATGCTGCACCACGCCGAGGAGAAGCGGCAGATCGCCCTGCGCGCCGCGGAGCTGACCTCCGACGCCCGGGTCATCTACGTGGGCGTCGGCTCGACGGTGGAGCAGTTCGCCCGGTTGGCCCGGCCCCGGGAGGACCTGCTGGTCATCACGCCGTCTCTGGTGGTGGCCAGCGTGCTCGGCACCCGCCGCGTGCAGGTGATCATCGTCGGCGGCCTGGTCCGCCAGGACGAGCTCAACTGCGTCGGTCCGTCGGCCGTCGAGTGCGTGCAGCGCTACAACACCGACATCGCGGTGATCGGGGCGGCGGGCGTGTCCGCCCGCTTCGGCGTGACCGATCTCGACGACGGCGAGGCCGGCGTCAACCGGGCCGCCCTGGAGCGGACCCGGCAGATCATGGTGCTGGCCGACGGCTCGAAGTTCGGGGACGTGGCGCTGAGCACCGTCGCGCCGATCAAGGATGTCTCGGTCATCGTGACCGATTCCACCGCCGACGCCACCGAGCTGGAGCTGATCGAGCGCGCGGGAGTCGAGGTCATCAAGGTGCCCCCCGCCGACAAACAAGACAAACAGGCCGACGAACGACCCGGCGCGCGAGCCACCCGATGAGCGATCTGCTCCGCGCCCTGTTCGGCACCGGCAAACCCGTCATCGCCATGCTGCACGCCGCCGCGCTGCCCGGCCGGCCCCGGCACGACCTGCTGGCCGGGATGCGCCCGATCGTCGAGGCGGTGGCGCGCGATCTGGACGCGCTCCAGCAGGCCGGCGTGGACGGCCTGCTGTTCTGCAACGAGGCCGACCTGCCCTACCAGCTCGAGACCGGCCCCGAGACCGCGGCCGCCATGGCCGCGCTGGTGGGCGAACTCAGGCAGAAGATCCACGTTCCGTTCGGCATAGATATTGTCTGGGATCCGGTCGCGAGCCTGGCCGTGGCCCGGGCCACCGGGGCGTGCTTCGTCCGCGAGGTGTTCACCGGGGTGTACGAGAGCGACCTGGGGATCATGCAACCGGACTTCGGCGCCATCGGCGGCTACCGGAACCGCATCGGCGCGGAGTCGGTAGCGATCTTCAGCAACATCACCCCCGAATTCGCCAGCCCCCTGGGCCAGCGCAGCACCGCCGAACGGGCCCGCAGCGCCGTATACCTTGGTGTCGATGCCGTGCTCATCACCGGCCCGATCACCGGCCTGCCCACCGACCTCGCCGAGCTCCGTGCCGCCAAAGCCGCGGTCCCCGGCTCCCCCGTGCTGGCCAGCACCGGCGTCACGGCGGATACGGTGCGCGAGGTCCTGGCCGTCGCGGACGGCGCGATCGTCGGCACGCATCTCAAGCGCGACGGCGTCACCTGGAACCCGGTGGACCCGCTCCGCGCGGCCGCCTTCGTGGCCGCCGCGCACCGAGCCCGCAGCGAGATGGCGGTTTAACGCAAATGGCTAAGACGCTCGTCTACTTCGTCTCGGACCTGCACGGGTCGAGCATGTGCTTCCGTAAGTTCGTCAACTCGACCAAGGTGTACAAGCCCAACGTGCTGATCCTGGGCGGCGACGTGGCCGGCAAGGCCATTCAGTCGATCGTGAAGGCCCCGGGCGGCCGGTACCAATGCGAGTTCGTCGGCACCCGCTACGACATCAGCGACGAGGCGGAACTCAAAGACCTCGAACGCCTCATCGCCGACCACGGCTACTACCCCTACCGCGCCGAGCCCGGCGAGCTCGAGGCCATGGAGGCCGACGGGACGCTCGACGAGCTGTTCCTGCGCCTGATGCGCGAGCGCCTGGCCGAGTGGCTCGACATCGCCGATACGCGGCTGCGGCCGCAGAACGTCCCGCTGTTCCTCATGCTCGGCAACGACGACCCGCCCGAGCTGGCCGAGCTGCTCGACCAGGCGCCCTGGGGCACGCACGCCGAGGGCAAGGTCGTGCACCTGGACGACGACCACGAGATGATCAGCTGGGGGTACGCCAACACGACGCCCTGGCACACCTACCGCGAGCAGGACGAGCAGCAGCTGGCCAGCGCCTACGCCACCATGGCCGCCCAGCTCGACCGCCCCGAACGAGCCGTGTTCAACCTGCACCCGCCGCCGTACAACACCCAGCTGGACGACGCGCCCGCCCTGGACGACAGCCTGCGGGTCCAGGCCAGCCTGGGCCAGATCCAGTACGCGGCGGTCGGCAGCACCGCGGTGCGCGACATCGAGACGCAGTATCAGCCGCTGCTCGGCCTGCACGGGCACATCCACGAGTCCTCCGGCATCCGCCGCCTCGGGAAGCGCAAGGGCATGGTCATCAACCCGGGCAGCGACTACTCCACCGGAGCCCTGATGGGCGCGCTGATCACCCTGGACCGGGACAAGGCCGGCGCCCAGCTGGTCCGGGGCTAGCGGGACGAGCGCCGATGGACCGCATCAGCCCGGACGTGCTCGTCGCGGTCGACGTGGGCACCTCGGGTGCGCGCGCGTCGGCCTTCGGCGCAGACGGCACCTCGCTCGGCGAGGTCCGCCGGGCCTACCCGACCGCGCTGCCCGGTGAGGGCCGGGCCGAGCAGGACGCGCGCCGCTGGCAGAGCGCGGCCCTGTCCGCGCTGAACTCCCTGCTGCGCGGGCTGGGCCCCGAAGCTAACGTCGCCGCCATCGGGCTCACTGGGCAGTGCCCGAGCGTGGTGCCGCTGGACGACCGGTACCAGCCGCTGCGCCCGGGCATCATCTACCGGGACAACCGGGCCACGGCCGAGGCGGCCTGGATCCGCGAGCGGTTCGGCGACCAGGAACTGCACGCGCTCACCGGTCACCTGCCGGCCGCGTTCCACGTGGCGGCCAAGATCTGCTGGATCCGCGCGCACGAGCCGGAGGTGTTCGCCGCGACCAGGCTGTTCGCGCAGCCCTGCGACTACGTGGGCCTGGCCCTGACCGGCGAGCCCGGCACCGACTGGTCGATCGCCGCCTCCACCGCGCTGCTGGACCTGCGCGCCCGCCGCTGGGCGGCGGGCCTGCTGGCCGGACTCGACCTCGACGAAGGCCTGCTGCCCCCGCTGCGTCCCTCGTGGAGCGTCATCGGCGGCCTGCGCCCCGCCCTCGCGCGCCGCCTGAAGCTGCCACCGGACACACCGGTGATCGCCGGCGCGGGGGACAGCATCGCCTGCGCGATCGGCGCCGGGGTGATCGCGCCCGGCCCGGTGAGCGAGATGGCGGGCAGNNGCGGCTACGTCACCGAGGTCGGGCTCAACACCACCGGTGAGGCCCTGGACTGGCTCGCGCAGCTGTTCTACGACCGGGCTCCGCGCCGCGATGACTTCGCGCGGATCGAGCACGCCGCCGCGGCCGCCGCCCCCGGCGCCGACGGCCTGCTGTTCGCGCCGGTGCTCGGGGACGGCGAGCGCGACGACCCGGCCCTGCGCGGGACCGCGGCCGGGCTGTCGCTCCGGCACGACCGCCGCAGCTGGGCCCGGGCCACGCTGGAGGGCGTGGCGTTCGGGGTCCGGGCCCGGCTCGAGATCCTGCAGCGCGCGTCCAGGCCCGCCACCGAGCTGCGGGTATCGGGCGGCGGCGCGCGGATCGCGCTCTGGAATCAGATCAAGGCCGACGTCACCGGAACCCCCGTCGTCTGCGTCCCCGGCGACTCCACCGCGGCCGGGACCGCGATGCTGGCCGGCCTGGGCGCCGGCGTCTACACAGATGTCGCCCAGGCGGTCGCGGCGGCCTACCGCCCCGGCCCGGTCGCCGAGCCGGACCCCCGCCACCGCGCGCTCTACGACGAAATGTACGGCCGCTACCTGGCCCTGACCGGCGCGAAGGAGAGCTGAGATGCGGGCCACGCTCGGCATCAACAACTGTTTCGCGGTCAAGCGGTGGCCGCGCCCCGACGACTGGGCCTCGATCGTGGCCAACGACCTCGGCCTGGATCTCGTCGAGCTGTCCCTGGACCAGCTGGAAGGCCCGGACACCCGGGCCGGCCGCGACCGGATGGCCGAACAGACCCGGGCCGCCCTGAGCCGGCACGGCCTGCGCGCCGAGACCACGTTCACCGGCCTGGCCGCCTACTCGCTCAACCTGCTCATGCATCCCGAGGCCGAGTACCGGGCCGCCGCGCGGCGCTGGTACAAGCAGGTCATCGAGCTCACCGCCCAGCTGGGTGCCAACGCGACCGGCGGTCACGTCGGCAGCCTGAGCGTCCCCGACTGGTCCGATCCGGCCACCCGCGCCCGGCGCTGGGCCGATCTGCGCGACACCCTGGCCGAGCTCGCCGCCTACGCGCACCAGGCCGGACTGGACCACCTGCTGGTCGAGAACCTGGTCACGGACCGTGAACCATCGACCATGGCCCTGATCGAAACCATTGTGACCGAACGAAGCGTGGCGCACGCCCCGATCCAGCTCTGCCTGGACCTCGGTCATCCCTTCGTCTGCGGTGGCAGCCCGGCGGACCGCGATCCCTACGCCTGGATCGAGCACTTCGGGCCCCGGATCGCCGAGGTCCAGCTCCAGCAGGGCGATGGCCTCGCCGACCACCACTGGCCCTTCACCCCCGAGCGGAACGCCACCGGGCTCGTCGACCCCGGCCGGGTCCTCGATACCTTGGCCGCCGCCGGCGTGGCCGACGTCCTGCTGATCCTCGAGGTGATCCCGGCGTTCGAAGGAGACGACCAGCAGGTGATCAGCGATCTGCGGGCCTCGGTGCAGGTCTGGACCCAGGCCCTGGCCGAACGGGGCCTGCGATGACCGCCGGCCTGGTCCACGCCGGCGACGCGGACCTGTACTACCAGGTCGACGGGACCGGACCCGAGACCCTGGTCCTGGTCAACGGGGTCGGTGACCCGCTGGAGGGGTGGGCCAACCAGCTCGACGCGTTCCTGGCCGCGGGCCTGCGCGTGGTCAGCTTCGACAACCGGGGCGTCGGCCGGTCCAGCCAGCCGCCCGGCCCCTACACCAGCGCCCAGCTGGCCGCCGACCTGCACGCGGTGGTGACCGCCGCCGGGCTGGACGGCTTCCACCTGGCCGGGGTGTCCATGGGCGGCGTGATCGCCCAGGAATACGCGCTCGCCCACCCCGCGAACCTCCGGTCCCTGGTGCTGGCCAACACCTTCGCCGCCGCCGACCCGTTTACCCGCGCGGCCTTCGAGAGCTGGGCCCAGGTGGCGGCGGCCGCGGGCATGCCGATGATGATGCGCGCGCAGGCGCCCTGGATCTTCAGCCCGGATTTCTACGCCCAGTACCCGGAACGGGTCGCGGAGCTGATCG
>PLIQ01000051.1:20584-24630 GCA_003140115.1 Actinomycetota bacterium
CCTGGAGCGTGGTCCCCGGGGGTCACGCCGCGTTCTGGGAAGACCCCGGGCCGTGGAATAAGGCCGTTCTAGAGTTCGTCCACGCACACCGTTAAGGGGCTGGTCATGAAGGTATTTGCCACCGCCAAGCCGGTCATCGCGATGGTGCACTTTCCCGGGCTGCCGGGCCGGCCGCGCCACGACCGGGCCGGGGGCCGGGCCCGGCTGCTCGACGTGGTCGGGCGCGACCTGGAGGTCCTGCAGGACGCCGGGGTCGACGCGGTGCTGTTCTGCAACGAGGCCGACATCCCCTACCAGCTGACCGTGGGCCCGGAGATCCCGGCCGCGATGGCCGCGGTGATCGGCGAGCTCCGCCCGTCGATCCGGGTCCCGTTCGGGGTCAACATCTTGTGGGACGCCAAGGCCAGCGTGGCCCTGGCCCGGGCCACCGGGGCCAGCTTCGTCCGCGAGGTGCTGACCGGCGTCTACGAGAGCGACCTGGGCCTGATCGCCCCGGCGCTGGGCGAGCTGGCCGGCTACCAGGCCGCGATCGGCGCCGCCGACGTGGCCCTGTTCGACAACATCACCCCCGAGTTCAGCAGCTCGATCGGGTCCCGGACGGTGGCCGAGCGGGCCCGCAGCGCCAGCTTCCTGGGCGTGGACGCCATCCTGGTCAGCGGCCCGCAGGCCGGGGTGCCGATGAACATGAGTGACCTGCGCGCGGCCAAGGCGGCCGCGCCGGATACGCCGGTCCTGGCCAACACCGGGGTCCAGGCCGACCGGCTGGCCGAGATCTTGCCCGTCGCCGACGGCGTGATCGTCGGCACCAGCCTCAAGGTCGACGGCATCACCTGGAACCCGGTCGACCCGGACCGGGCCCGCCGCTTCACCGAGACCGCGGCCAAGGTCCGCGCCTCGCTCACGGTCCCGAGTTGATGGACGCGGTCGTCCTGGACATGGACGGCCTGCTCATCGACACCGAACCGGTCTGGCGCACCGCCGCCCGCGAAGTCTTCGCCAACCTCGGCATCGCCCTCACCGAAGCCGACCTGCTCGACACCACCGGCGTCCGAGTCGACGAAATGACCGCCGCCTTCCTCGCGCGCCGCCCACCCGCCCATCCAGTCCCTCTCGCCCCTTCAGTCTCTCGCACCTCTCCAGCCCCTCGCGAGCTCAGCCCGGCCCAGGTCGCCGATCAGATCACCGACCTGATCGTCGCCTACGTCCGCCGCGCGGGCGAGCCGATGCCCGGCGTCCCCGAGGCCATCGCCCTGTTCCAGCGCTCCGGCCTCCGGCTGGCCATCGCCTCCTCCTCCCCGGAACGCCTGATCGACGCGGTGTGCGCCCGCCTGGAGCTCGACATCGACGTCCGCTGCTCCGCGCTCGACGAGCCCAGCGGCAAGCCCGCCCCCGACGTCTACCTGGCCGCCGCCCGCCGCCTGGACTTCAGCCCGGCCCGCTGCCTGGCCGTCGAAGACTCCCCGGCCGGGGTGCTGGCCGCCAAGGCAGCGGGCATGACCTGCATCGCCGTCCCCGATCCGCTGCTGACCGGCGATCCCCGCTACCGCCGCGCCGACCTGATCCTGCCCTCCCTCACCGAGCTGACCGAGCCACTGCTCCGCACGCTCACGCAGTGATTTCTCATCCTCGCCTTCGGCTCACGAGGTAACCGGCGAACGTTGCGCGGTGCGGTACAGGTCGACCAGCTCGCCGGTGGTGGTGGCGTCGGTCGGGTCCTTGTCGTCGCGCCAGCGCCCGGTGAACCGCGGGAACCGCATGGCCAGCCCGGCGTCCTCCTTGATCACGCCCCAGCCCGCCGAGTAGTGCGGCGACAGGGTCAGCTCGGCGGACAGCACCTCGATCACCACCCCGGGCTCGAACCAGAAGTCCGGCAGCTGCCGGGCGTCGACCCGCGCGGGCTTCTCCGTCCGGGCCAGCGGCGCCAGCCGGTCCGGTAGCGAGGCCAGGTCGGCGTCGGAGAACCCGGTACCGCACTTGGTCACCGTGCGGTAGACCTCCGCGGCCGGGTCGTACGCGGCCAGCAGCACCGCGCCGTACGTGCCGGCCCGCCGGCCGCGGCCCGCGAACGCGCCCACGATGACCAGGTCCGCGGTGTCGGACAGCTCGGTCCGGTAGTCCCGCTTGAGCTTGATCCACTGCCAGCCGCGGTTCCCGGCCTGGTACACCGACGCCGGGCCGACCGACTTGCACATCAGCCCCTCGCACCCGTCGGTGATGGCCTGCTCGAACGTCGCGTCCAGCGCGGCCGGGTCGGTCACCTCGGCCGCGGTAGTCAGCCGCAGCCCCGGCGAGATCGTGATCGCCTGCGCCAGCGCGGCCCGCCGCCGCGGATACGGCAGCCGGGTCAGGTCCTGCCCGTCCGCGTACAGCAGCTCGAAGCAGAACAGCCCGACCGGCACGTCCCGCACCGCATCGGCGATCCCGTACTTACGCCGCCGGAACATGACCTCCGCGAACGGGTGCAGTTCGTCGGTGGCCGCGTCGAACGCGACCACCTCGCCCTCGATGATCGCCTCGGCCGGGCCCAGCCCGGCGGCCAGCACCTCGACCACGTCCGGGAACTGTTCGCTGACCTCTTCCAGCCGCCGGGTCCACAGCTCGATCCGCCCGTCGGCGGTCTTGTGGGCCTGCAGCCGCATGCCGTCGTACTTGTACTCGGCCGCGCACTCCCCGCCCAGCTTGGCCAGGATCTCCGACGCGTCGGCCAGCCGCTGGGCCAGCATGACCCGCACCGGGTTGCCCGGCCGGACCTGGATCTCTTCCACCGCGGCCAGCCCGTCGCTCACCAGCACCTGGGCGATCAGGCCCAGGTCGCAGCAGATGTTGTAGGCGCGTTCCAGTACCGGCCGGGCGGCCCGCCCCCCGGCGTACACCTGGGCCAGCGCGTCCAAGATGGTGGGCGTGCCGATGCCCAGCCGCAGCCCCCCGGTGACCTGCCGCAGCAGGTACCGGGCCTCTAGCGGCGTGGCCTGGGCCAGCAACCCGGCCAGCAGCTCCAGCTTGCGCCCCTGCGAGCCGGTCCCCTCGGCGTTGGCGATCTGCCGCAGCGTGTTCACCACCGTCACCACGGTCAGTACCGCCGCCCGGTCCGTCCCCTCCTTAGCCAACACCGCCGGCCGGTCTGCCGCCGTCTCGGCCAGCAGCAGCTCCGCGGTCTGCCCCAGGTCGCCGATCTCCCGCACCCGTGCCGCGACCACCTCGGGCGCGGTCCCGGTCGCGGTGCCCACCGCCCGGATGGCCAGCTTCTCGGCCAGCCCCAGGTCCACCCCGGCGAACTCCGGCGCGATCAGCCCCTGGCCCAGATAACACACCACGGGCAGCAACGGGGCCGGAGTCTGCGCCAGCAGCGCGGCCAGCCGCTCGATCAGCGCCAGCCGTCCGGTCGCCCGCTCCAGGTCCCGGTAGGCCTCGGCCACGATCTGGTAAATCACGACGCCCCCCGCGCTGGGCGCTCAGTTTTGAGCGCTAAGGACTTCCTGCAGCTTAGTGAGCAGGGTGGCTTCGGAGAATGGTTTTTCGATGAGGTGGGTGCCGGGTTCCAGGACGCCTTGCGCGCCGAGGAGACCCTGGGTGTAGCCGGACATGAATATCACCCGGGCGGCGGGCTGGATGACGAGGACCTGGTCGGCGAATTCTTTCCCTTGCATGCGGGGCATGATGACGTCGGTGAGCAGCACGTCGATGTGCTCCAGCTGGGTGGCCAGGACGTTCAGCGCCTCGTGGCCACTGGCGGCGGCCACGACGTGGTAGCCGTTGCGGGCCAGGATCCGGCGGGTGACCTCGCGTATGGCGGCCTCGTCTTCCACGACCAGGACCGTCTGGCCCTGGCCGCGCTGGGGCTCCACGGGCGGCGGGGTGGCCGCGGCGATGTCCTGCTCGGTCACGGGCAGCAGCGCGGTGAGGCTAGTGCCCAGGCCGGGTTCGGAGTAGATCCGCACGTGGCCCCCGGCCTGGGTGACGATCCCGTACACGGTGGCCAGGCCCAGGCCGGTTCCCTCGCCTTTGGGCTTGGTGCTGAAGAACGGCTCGAAGACCCGGTCCAGGAC
>PLIQ01000483.1:0-2185 GCA_003140115.1 Actinomycetota bacterium
AGATTCATCTCCAGCAACGGCCCGAGGATCGTCTTCGCGACCCGGTAGGAGGTCGTCGGGGAGCTAACCACGAGAACGGGCAGCGGGGCGTCATCGAACACGTTCACCGTCGGGTCGCCCGCCGGTGAGCTAGCCAGAGCGATCCGGGCCAGATGCAGCGCCTGCGACGTGCGCTCGAGCCCGGTGTACACCGGGCTCACCCCGACTCGGGCCACCGCGCCCGAACGCAGGATCTCCACCAGCGCCGGGGTATTACGCTGCGATCTCAGCGACACGATCCCCACCTGGAACTCGGGCAGCAGCCGCCAGGCCGACCCTATTTCCCGCACTTGCAGGCGGCTCTGGACCCGCGGCAACGCGTGCCGGGCCACCGCCGGGACCTCCGCGGCCACGACGACGAACACGCCCTGGTACGGGAGCCCCAGCAGATCGGCCGCCTCCCACACCGTGGCCGTGTCGGCGATCCGCCCCTCGAGCAGCGCCTCGACCAGCGCCGATCGCTCCTGGTCTTGACACAGGAGCTGCTCGGTCAGGGCGTCCCGGTAGGCAGTAGCCAGCTCTGTGATGAACACGGTGTTCAGCATCCACACCTCAGATGCGATGTCCACCAGGTCGGCGTCCGACACGATCCCGGTCTGATGGGCCTCCGCGACGAGCGTGTCCCACATGAACCGGAAGCCGACCTGGTACGAGCTCTGCACCGCGGCTAGTGGCGCCCCCTGCTCCGCCCGCCGACGGCCGGTTCGCCGCGGCCCGGCCAGGTCCTGCGTCCGTGGGCGGCCGAGATTGCTGAATATGAAGGTGAGATTGTCCCGCAACGACTGGTACAGATCATCGGTGGGAACCAGGCAGTCGTCGCCGTAGATGTCACTCTGCTTACCGCGGATGTCACTTTGCTCAAGGACGCGCTTCAGCAGCTCGTCGGTAAGCGCAGGCAGCCGGCCGAGCAGCGCCGCCGCGAGCACGGCGCCTTGCGGATTCGGGACACCCGTATCCTGTGTCATTCTCGCCTCATTGCGGTCATTTCGCCGAGCCTAAACCGCGGTCGGCGCACAGGCATCGGGTCCTGGTCACGAACCCCGGGCCTGGGATTGTGCGGAAGCACCTGAGTTCCCCAGCTGTATTGTCGCGTCACCCATGGACGCCTGCCGCGCCATGGAGCATGGTCGGTAACGCGCACCGGAACACCCGGGCCGCAAGACTGCCAAGGAGAGCCGATGAGTGTCTACCGCGTAACCGAGGTCATCGGAGTCAGCGAAGAATCCTGGGAGGAGGCCGCACGCGAGGCGGTCAAGACCGCAGGCGCGACCGTGCGCGACCTCCGGGTGGCCGAAGTGATCCGCCAGGACGTCACGATCGAGAACGGCCAGCTTAAGAACTTCCGGGTCCGGCTGGGCCTGTCGTTCAAGTACGACACCGGCGACTGAGATGGCCGAGTTCGTCAGCGTGCACTCCGCCGGCGGGCTGGCGACCATCTGGCTCGACCGGCCGCCGGTGAACGCCCTGAGCATCGCGCTGCAGGGTGAGCTCCTGGACGCCGCGCAGAAGGTCAGCGCGGACCCGGACATCCGGGCCGTGGTGATCTACGGCGGGGAGAANNGGAGCGGACGTCAAGGAGATGGCCGGCCGGAACTCCACCGAGATGGCGGCCATCAGCCGCAGGTTGCACGCCAGCTTCCGGGCGGTGGCCGCCATCGGCAAGCCGGTGGTCGCCGCGATCACCGGCTTCGCCCTCGGCGGTGGGCTGGAGCTGGCGCTGTGCGCGGACTTCCGGGTCGCCGGCGAAAACGCCAGGTTCGGCGTGCCCGAGATCCTGCTCGGCGTTATCCCCGGGCTGGGCGGCACCCAGCGGCTGCCCCGGCTGATCGGGCCGGCGCGGGCCAAGAACCTCATCTACACCGGAAGGTTCACCGGCGCCGAGGAAGCCCTGCGGATCGGCCTGGTGGACCAGGTCGTACCGGACGCTGACGTGTACGGCGCGGCCACCAGGCTCGCCGGGCAGTTCGTGTCTGGTCCCGCGCTGGCCCTGCGCGCGGCCAAGGAGGCGATCGACACCGGGCTGGACCTCGGCCTCGACGCCGGACTCGAGGTCGAGCGCCTGCACTTCGCGGCGCTATTCGCTACCGAGGATCAGAAGCTCGGCATGGAGAGTTTCGTGGCCAGCGGCCCTGGCCACGCGAAGTTC
>PLIQ01000483.1:2316-3981 GCA_003140115.1 Actinomycetota bacterium
CGGTCCTTGGTCCGGATGGGGTGCTTACCCAGCTTGTTGGCGAACCCGACCGCGATGTCTGCTGTCTCTGGGTCGGTGTCCAGCGCGACCACGATTTCGACCAGCTTCATCACCGGAACTGGCGAGAAGAAATGGACGCCGATGACCCGTCCCGGATGCTGCACTTTGCCCGCCAGCTCGGCGATCGGGATGGACGAGGTGTTCGTGGCGATCACGGTGCCGGGGCCGACCAGCTCGTCGAGTTCCTTGAGCAGCGCCACCTTGAGATCGAGGATCTCCGGGATCGCCTCGATCACGATGTCCGCGCTCGCGACGTCTTTCAGATCCGGGGTGAACGTGATCCGGTCGAGCACCTCGTCGCGCTTAGCCTGGTCAATCTTGCCGCGTTTAACCGCGCCGGCCAGCGATTTCTCCACTCGCCCCCGGGCGGCATCGAGGAACTGCGGCAGATCTCGAACGACCACGGGCATGCCCGCGGCCGCGGACACCTCGGCGATGCCCGCTCCCATAAGTCCGCCGCCTACGACGCCGACCGAGTTGATTTCTCGCGGCATGGCCGTGCACCTCCGCTGGATGGGCCAGATCTGCTGTGTGTCAGGTCACATCCGAAATTACCGCTGAGTGCCTGGTCACCCTATGTGCCGTGGCACCGGGGTCAGGTGCGCAGATTGTCCGCGGCTCCATCGACATTGTGGTTTTCTCCCTCGAGCAGTTGGCGGCCGTGCAGCCAGAACAGCAGCAGGAAGGACGGGCCGACCAGCACGGCCGCCGCGACGAAGATAACCACGACCGTGACGAGGACGGAGTGCGGTGCTGCTCCGCTGGTGAGCGTGAGGCCGGTGCCGGGCAGCAGCGCGGGGTACTGGGCCACCCCCCAGCCCCACACCACGGCCGCCACCCCCAGCACCGACAGCGGGCGCAGGGCCTGCGGGCGCCGCCCGGTGGTCACGAACACGATGACCGCCAGGCCGCAGGCCGCCGAGACGATGACCAGCGCCAGGCCCCGGTGGGTGAGGCCGTGGAACAGCGCCGGGTTCGAGCTGTGGATCTCTGTCAGTGTCGCCAGCGCGAGCGCCCCGGAGACGGTCCCGGCTACCGCGGCGCGGACCGCGAAGTACTGTCGCAGCTGGTGATCCTCACGGCGGCTCGCTTCCCGGGTCAGGAACACCGCCGCCAGGTAGGCACAGACCGCGACGAACAGCGCCCCGATCAGCAGGGAGGTAGGCCCGGTCCATACCGCCAGGTCGGCGTGGGCGGGGTGGGCGGGGATCCGGCCCGACGCGATCGCGCCGATCACGGTGCCCATGAAGAACGGGACGATGAGGGAGGAGAACGCGAACGCGGCGCCGAACAGCCGCTGCCAGTGCAGCGTTTCCACCTCCTTGCGGAACGCGAACCCCGATCCCCGCAGCACGATCCCGAACGCGGCCAGCCACAGCGGCAGCGCCGCGGCGGTCATGACGGCCGCGAACGCCGCCGGGAACGCGGTCCAGAAGATGACCAGGATGAAGATCAGCCACACGTGGTTGGCCTCCCAGACCGGCGTGATCGTGTCATCGATCAGCTGCCGCGGCGCCCGGCCCCGCTGGTCCCCGCCGGCCAGCAGGTCCCACAGCCCGCCGCCGAAGTCCGCCCCGCCCAGCGCCGCGTACAAGGTCAGCCCGG
>PLIQ01000379.1 GCA_003140115.1 Actinomycetota bacterium
TGCCGCGAATCGGTCGACGTCAGCGGGCGATGACAAGGTTGGCCATGTCGGCTACTGGCTGGTAGCCGAGCGCGGCGTAGATCTTGTTCGAGGTCGGGTTTGCCTGGTCGGTGAACAGGCATACTCGCGCGCCCTCGGCCTGGATCCGCCGGGAAATCTCGGCGACCGCGTTGCTGGCCCAGCCGCGCCCGCGCTGGGCCGGCGGCGTGTACACCGGGCCTACGCGGGCCACCCCGAACGAGGGCGGGCTGACGCCGGTGAGATGCACCGGCTTCCCGGCCTGGTTGACCCAGAACCACAGCCGTCCAGCTCGGAGCCGGCGTAGCATCTCCGTACGGTCGGGTGCTTCGTCCGCACTGGCACCGCGCGGGCGGCCCGCCTGTTCGTCGGCGTCGCCCATGAACGCGCCGAACCACTCCGTAACCAGTTCCACGTCGTCCTGGGTCGCGGCGCGCAAGCCGCCGGGCACAGCCGCGGGCCACACCAGCTCGCCGAGTTCGTGCAGCCGGGTGTGCTGGCTGACGTGGACCCGGCCCCCGCCGAGCCGGGTCAGCTCGGCGGCGCACAGGTCAACGGCAGGACGGGCACCGTTGAGGCTGAGCACTTCCTCCCCGCGCTCGTGCAACGTCCGGGCCAGGGCCACGGCCGCCTGGTCTGGCATCGGCAGCAGGAATGGCGGGTAGGGCGCAAACGGCGCGGTGCGCATCCCGGCACCGACTACGGCCGATGCGTTCCTGACTACCAGCCACCAGGTGCGGCCGGGCTGCGCGATCTCGTCGCCCTGCTGCGCCAGCAGCCGGTCCGCGACGGTGGTCACGACCGTGCTGACCACCGGGTCGGCGGCCAGGAAGTCACCAGCTGAGGCCAGGAACTCACCCGGACCGGCGCAGAACTCCAGCCGCAGTCCCGCAACCGGGAGAGCGCTCATCTGCATACGCTAGCCACCGGCATGCCACACCGGCCCGGTGGGCCAGAAGTGGGTGGATCCATCTCAGCCAGTGCTGCGGCGCTGGTAATCCGGTCGTTTCCCTGATGTGTGGAGCGCGGAGTCCAGGTCGTTCCATAGGTCGTTGATGTGTTCGCAGCCGACGCTCAGGCGCAGGAGCCCCGGGGGCAGGTGGCCTTGCCCGGCGAGTTTGCTGCGCCGCTCGATGGTGGTTTCGACGCCGCCCAGGCTGGTGGCGTGGACGATGACGGCCAAGGCGTCGCAGAGCCGGTCAGCGGTGGGGGCGTCGGCGACCTCGAAGGCCAGCACTGCCCCGAAGCCGGTCATCTGCGCGGCGGCGGTGCGGTGCCCGGGGTCGCCGGGAAGGCCGGGGTAGCGCACGCGGCTGACGGCGGGGTGCTCGTCGAGCCGGCGGGCGAGTTCGCCGGCGTTGCGCTGGCCGCGGTCGAGCCGCAGGGCCAGGGTGCGCAGGCCGCGCAGGGCCAGGAAGGCCTCTAGGGCTCCGGGGGTGGCGCCGGTCAGGCCGCGGCGGTGCCGCAGGCGCTGGGCGACGGCCTGCTCGCGGGCGATGGCGATGCCGGACAGCAGGTCGGAGTGGCCGCCGATGAATTTGGTGGCGCTGTGCACGACCACGTCCGCGCCGAGGGCCAGGGGCTGTTGCAGCAGCGGCGTGGCGAACGTGTTGTCGACGCCGACGAGTGCCCCGGCGTCGCGGCCGGCGGCGCACAGGGCGGGCAGGTTGGCGATGGCGAGCAGCGGGTTGGAGGGCGTCTCCAGCCACAGCAGGTCCGCGCCGGTGACGGCGGCCCGGACGCTGGCGGTGTCGGTCAGGTCTACGCGGTCGACGGCCCAGCGTCCTTGCTGCCGGGCGTCGGCCAGCAGCTCGCCGAGCCCGAAGTAGCAGTCTTCCGGGGCGACGATGCGGCCGCCAGTCGGCACGAGGTCGAGGACGGCGGCGATCGCGGCCATGCCGGAGGAGAACGCCACGGCGTGACCGCCCTCCACCTGACCCACGGCTGTCTCGAGTGCTTCCCAGGTCGGCGTGGCGTCGGTGCGTGAGTAGGCGCGGCTGTCCTGCTCGGTGCCCGGCGCTGCCATGGCTCCGGCCTGGAAGTTCGATGCCAGCACCACGGGAACGTTGAGCGGGCCGCCGGCCGCCAGGCCAGGGCGGCCGGCGCAGATGACTACTGTTTCCGGGTGAAGGCCGGCGCGTGGGACCAGCTGATCGGGTGCCATGAGGCTCTCCTGTCTCTGAGGAGTGCAGTATAGTGCATCATATGAGGCGCTCAGACTTGGAAGCTCGTGCCGGGGCGGACAGCATCGCCCGCACGATCGGCGGCCGGGTCCGGCAGGGACGGGCCAGCCGGGGCTGGACCCTGGACCAGCTGGCCGAGCGCTCCGGCGTCAGCCGCAGAATGCTGGTCAGCATCGAGCAGGGCTCCGCTAACCCGAGCATCGCGACGTTGCTTCTCATCAGTGACGCGCTCGGCGTAGGGCTTCCCGTGCTCGTCGATATGGACCGCTCGCCCGGGCTGCGGGTCACCCGGGCCGGCGCCGCCCCGGTGCTGTGGCGGGGAGAGCTCGGCGGGCAGGCCATGCTCGTCGCCGGCACTGACCCGCCGGACGTCACCGAGCTGTGGGACTGGACACTCGGGCCGGGCGAGAGCCACTCCAGCGAGGCGCACGCGGCGGGAACCCGCGAGCTGCTCCTGGTCCTGGACGGCGAAGTCGAGCTCAGGGTAGGCCAGCACGCCGAGGTACTCGCGACCGGAGATTCGGCCTCGTTCGCCGGCGACCTTCCGCACGGATACGCGAACCCCAGCTCAGCGCGGGTGGCGCGGTTCGCGCTGACGGTGTTCGAACCGGCCGTCGGCGGGGGTGCGGCCCGGTGATGACCATGTTGACCGAGGCTGAGGTCAGTGACGGCGCACGCGCGTTCCTTGCGGGCGTCAGCGTGGGTCCCGAGGTGCTCGAGCTGCGCCCGGACTACCGCGTCATCGTAATGGTGGCCGAGGGCCTGGAACCGGGCCCGTCCGACCAGATCAGCGAGGAACTGCTGTCGCGGGCCGAGATCCGAGCCCGGACCATGCTCGGTGGCCGGGCACCCGACGACGTACCTCAGGTCGCCGACTGGCGCGCCGCCTTCAGGGCGTTCGGCGCCAAGCCTCAGCGCACCCGGCCGAGCGTGGAGGCGCTGCTGCGCCGCCTGGACGCCGGGTTGCCTCGCATCGACCGCCTCACCGACGCCTACAACGCGGTCTCGATCGCGAACCTGGTGCCAGTGGGCGGCGAGGACCTGGACCAGTACCAGGGCCCGGCCCGGCTGGTCCGGGCCGCCGGAGACGAGGACTTTGACACCACGGCGCACGGCGAGCCGGCCATCGAGCAGCCCCGGCCAGGCGAGGTGATCTGGCGGGACGAGGCCGGCGTCACCTGCCGCCAGTGGAACTGGCGGCAATGCACCCGGACCCGGATAACAACGGCCACCGCGAACGCCGTCTTCATCATCGACGGACTCGCCGCCCTCGGACCCGACGGCCTGACCGCGGCCGGGAACGACCTCGCCAGCTCCCTCATCCGGCTGAGCCCGCAGGCCGCCATCGCCAGCCGGCTTATCTAAGGGCTTTGCCGGTGTCAGGGNNGCGGTCTGGGTGGCGGTGCTCGGCGGCCTGGCCGCGCTGTCCCTGGTAGCTACGCTGCCGCTGTCGCTGCTGGCCCGCCAGTTCGGCGACGGGATCGTGGCGGTGGTGATCGGCATTCCGTGCGCGGGCGTCGGGGTCCTGGTCGCCCGACGGCAGCCCGGTAACCCGCTCGGCTGGCTCTTCCTCGTCGCCGCCAGCTGCCTGTTCCTGGCCACCGACGGCGGCGACTACGCGTCCCTGGTCTACCGGCACGGTTACCGCCTTCCGCTCGGTGCGGTGGGGCTGGCTTGCGACGGGTTGTGGTCCGCGGGCCTGGCCTTGTTCCTCGTGGTGATCCTGCTCTTCCCCGACGGCACGCTCTCGTCGGGGTTCTGGCGCTGGGCCCTGCGGGCCTATGGCGCGCTGTACGCCGCGCTGCTGGTCGCCCTCGGCGTGGCCACGGCCGCTGCCCTGGCCGCGCATCCGGTCCGCGTCGATGCCACCGGCGGGCTGGCCGCCCTGGACAACCCGGCGGGTGCGTTCGCGACGGTCTACCACGTGCTCCTGCTCGCGCTGCTGGCCGCCTGGGCCGGCTTCATCGGCTACCAGGTGCTGAGCTGGCGGCGCTCGGCCGGGGTGCGGCGGCAGCAGGTGAAGTGGCTGGCCAGCGGCGCGGCCGTCGCCATGGCCAGCGCCGTCATAGCGTTGGCGTTCAGCTCGTCGGGCGGAACCTCGACCATCCAGGACTGGGCCGACGACATCGCCTGGTTCGGCCTGGCCGCGCTGCCGGTGTCGATGGGCGTGGGCATCCTGCGGTACCGGCTGTACGAGATCGACCGGATCATCTCCCGGACGCTGGCCTACGCGGTGGTGACCGCGCTGCTCGTCGGCGTGTACGCGGGCCTGGTGCTGCTGTCCACCCACGTGCTGTCGCTGAAGTCGCCGGTGGCGGTGGCGGCCTCGACGCTGGCCGCGGCGGCGCTGTTCAACCCGCTGCGGCGGCGGGTGCAGCGGGTGGTGGACCGCCGGTTCAACCGGGCCAGGTACGACGCCGAGCTGACCGTAGCGGCGTTCGCGGCCCGGCTCAAGGACGCCGTCGATCTGGACGCGGTCCGGGGCGACCTGGCCGCGGTGGTGCAGGACACGCTGGAACCCGCGCACGTCTCGGTGTGGCTGAGTCAACGTAGCTGAGGTCTCACCGATGATGACACCCCGACGAACTTCCGGTGCCGCCGCTAAGTCAGGCGGTCGAGGGACCGCTCGATTGCCTTCCGTCCGACGGTCAGTTCGGCTTGGCTGACGGTGAGGGCGGGGCGGAACCGGATGGACCGGGTTCCGCTCGGCAGGAGCAGGACTCTCTCCTCCTCCCGCAGGATGGTCAGGAGCGAATCGCGCTCTTGGGGGCCGGGGAGGTCAAAGGCGCACATCAGCCCGCGTCCNNCCGGTGGCGGCGGACCGGTCGAACAGGTGGTCGCGCTCGATGACCTCCAGCAGCCTGCGGGAGCGGACCATGTCCACCAGGCCGCCGCCCCAGGTTGAATTGATCCGGCCGCTGACCGTGAACACGTTGTCGGGGATCTCGTTCACACGGCGTCCAGCCATGATGCCCCCGAGCTGTACCTTCTTGCCAAACGCGACGATGTCAGGCTCGAGCCCAAGTTGCTGGTAGGCCCAGGCCGTGCCGGTCGTGCCGACCCCCGTCTGCACCTCGTCAAGGATGAACAGCGCGTCGTTCTCCTCGCACATCCGCTGCATGGCCTGCAGAAACTCAGCACGCATATGGTTGTCGCCGCCCTCGCTCTGGATGGGCTCGGCGATAAAGCAGGCGATATCCCCGGGGTGGTCCCGGAATGCGGCCTCGGCCTGGCTCAGCGCGCGCTGCTCGGCCGCCGCCACTTCGGCGAGATGCTCGCTGAGCGGGAACGTGACCGCCGGCACGTCGATCCGTGGCCAGTCGAACGCCGGGAAGCGCTCCGTCTTCACGGAGTCGGTATTGGTCAGCGACAATGTGTACCCGCTGCGGCCGTGGAACGCACGGGTCAGATGGATTGCCTTCATCCCCAGCTGAGGCGAGTGACCGCGGGCCTGGTTGTGCCGGCTTTTCCAGTCGAACGCGCACTTGAGCGCGTTCTCGACCGCCAGCGCGCCGCCCTCGATGAAGAACAGGTTTGGCAGCGCGGGATCGCCCAGCACCCGGGCGAACGTCTCCACGAACTCGGCGTAATGCGGGGTATAGATGTCGGGGTTCGTGGGCTTGTTCGCGGCCGCCTCGGCCAGGAGTCTCACGAAATCCGGATCATCGGTGACGTCAGGCGGGTTGATACCCAGCGGCGCCGAGGCGAAAAAGGCGTACAGATCCAGGTAACGCTCGCCCGTCTCCGCATCGACGATCCAGGAGCCGCGACTGCGCCGCAGATCCAAGGTGATGTGGAAGCCGTCGGTCAGCACATGACGGGCCAGGCGCCCACGGATAGTCTCGTCGCGAGCCATAAGCTTCCCCCGGTTCAGGGGCGGGGTCGCCGGCGGCGGCCCGGCCAAAGCTTTTGCTTGCTGCCTCTGAGTTTGCTGCAAATCTTG
>PLIQ01000158.1 GCA_003140115.1 Actinomycetota bacterium
AGGTCCCGCCCAGACTCTTGTCCTGAACTTCACCTCGGCTGGCGCCCTTGAGCAGAGTGTGGGTCCGCTACTGAACACGGCTCCCGTTCCGCTCCGCGTCGTCGGGCCCGTCTCCGATCTCAACTTCGATCCGACTTCCTATTTCTTCTTCCAGGATAACCGCCGCTGCTATTGGGTGCAGAGCACGAAATACTATTGGACGGGCAGCTTCTGGTCACCAGTGGTGCCCTCGGATCCGAGTACGGTGCCTTACCAGATCAGCTACGTGTTCCATCCCTTCTATCAGCCGTTCACCCGGCTATTCTGGAATCAGCTCTCCGGCGGCGGTTTCGACTTGCTCTACGATCCTGACCTGCAGCAGGTACCGGACACTATCGATCCGAGCTACTCCGAGGTCTTCAGCTTCCAGATCGGATACCAGCCGACCTGGAGGGTCACGTGGGACCTCGCGGACGCCAGTACGGCGCTGGCCTCGCCTATCTCGGCGTCCCAGACAACCATCACGGTCACGAACAACATCTGGGTCCCCTCGCCGGCCTTCTACGTCTTCGTCGGCTCGGAAATCCTCCTGGTCACCGCGGTCGGCAGCACCGATGACACATCGTGGACAGTCACGCGCGGCCAGCAGGGCACGTCGCCTGCCGCCGCACCGGGCGGTGCGGCGGTGACACCCACCGCGGCCAGCCAGGACCGCCAGTTCCTCGACTTCAGCTCGGGTGCGCCCTTCTCGGTCTACAACTGGGAGCTCTTCTACCACATCCCGCTCTATATCGCGCAACTGCTGAGCCAGAACCAGCAGTTCGAGGATGCCCAGACCTGGTTCCAGTACATTTTCAACCCCACCCGCCAGGGCAGCGACCCCGCGCCGCAGCGCTTCTGGATACCCAAGCCGCTGCACGATCTCACCAGCGCCAAGATACTGCAGCAGCAGATCAACAACCTCCTTGAGGCCGTCAACCAGGGGAATCCCGCTGCCGTCGCCGAGATCAACACCTGGCGCAATGACCCATTCAACCCGTTCGTGCTCGCCGACCAGCGCCCCGTCGCCTACATGAAGAGCACCGTCATGTCGTACCTGGACAACCTCATTGCCTGGGGCGACAACCTCTTCTCCACCGAATCACGGGAAGCGCTGAGCGAGGCGACCCTGCTATATGTCATCGCTTCGGAGATCCTCGGCCCGCAACCGGTGGCCGTGACACCGCCGCAGAGCGCCGACGAGTCCTTTGACCAGCTTGAGCCCTCCCTGGACGCTTTCGCCAACGCCATGGTCGAGATCGAGAACGTGATCGGCGGCGCTGGTAGCGGTGCGGGCGGTAGCGGTGCGGGCGGCAGCGGGGGCATTCCCGTCGCGCAGACCTTCTACTTCAAGATTCCGTCCAACGCGCAGTTGCTCGGGTACTGGGCCACCGTCGCCGACCGCCTCTACAAGCTGCGCCATTGCCAGAACATCGCCGGCGCGGCCCTCCAGCTGGCCCTGTTCGATGCACCGATCGACCCCGGCCTGCTGATCGCGGCCCAGGCCGCTGGCGTGGATCTCTCCAGCGTGCTCAGCGACGTCGCCGCTCCGCTGCCCAACTACCGCTTCACCTCCCTTTACCCGCAGGCGCTCGATTTCGTCAACGCCGTACGTGCCTACGGAGCCTCCCTGCAAGCGGCCTTGGAGAAGGCCGATGCCGGCGCCCTCGCGCTCCTGCAGAGCTCCACCCAACAGCAGCTGCTCACCGATGCGGACCAGATCTTCCAGTCACGGGCGGACCAGGCGCAGAATGCAATCGACGCGCTGAACCAGGGATTGGCGGTACTGCAGAGCACTTACGACTACTACTCCGGTCTTCCCCACCAGAACGAAGCCGAGGGGATAGCCGCTAGTCTTTCCCAGCTCGCCTTCCTGGTTAAACACGGGGTGCCAATTCTGAAGGGACTCGCGTCTCTATTTCACGCTGCGCCAAATGCGGGTGCCGGAGTCGCGGGAGCCGGCGGCACACCACAAGCCCAGGTAACCGAGGGCGGCAGCAATGCGGGGCATTCAACTGACAAGGGATCCCAGGTGGTAGCCGAGATCGTGAGCCTCATGGAGGACGGCGCCAAGCTCGCGACCGAGCAGGGGCGCCTGGACTATCGCTACGCGGACAACCAGCAGAAGGCCACCGAGGCCGAGCTAAAAATACAGCAGGCTAACACCCAGATCGCCGGCGCCGAGCTCGCGCTGCAGATCGCCGGGGTCGATCAGGCCAACCATCAGGAGCAGATCGACAACCTGCAGAAGCAGATCGACTTCCTCACCGACAAGTTCACCAGCGATAGCCTGTACGACTGGATGGTCGGCTCGCTCTCGGCCACCTATTTCCAGAGCTACCAGCTGGCCTACCAGATGTGCAAGCAGGTCGAGCGCTGCTATCAGTTCGAGCTCGGCATCCAGGACAGCTCGTTCATCCAGTTCGGCTACTGGGACAGCCTGTACAAGGGCCTGCTGGCCGGTGAAACCCTGAACCACGACCTGCGGCGCATGCAGGCCTCTTACCTGCAGCAGAACGCCCGGCGCTATGAGCTCAGCCGCTATGTCTCGCTCGGTGTGCTCAATCCCGCCGCCCTGCAGCAATTGCTCGTAACCGGCGCGTGCGACTTCACTCTGCCCGAATCGCTCTTCGACAACGATTATCCCGGCCACTACAACCGCCGGCTGACCCGCGTCAGCCTCACGCTGGTGTACCCCAGTCCAGGGAAATTCGACAACGTGAAGGCTACCCTTACCCTGGCCGCCAATCAGGTCCGCATCAACACTGATACCAGCTCCGGATACGCCGAGAACCCGGTCGGCTCCGATCCCCGCTTCATTTACAACTACGCTGCCGTGCCGCAGAAGATCGCAATGGGCAACGCCCAGGACGATCCGGGCCTGTTCATAACGGCAATCGCCAGCAACATCGCCGACCAGCGCTACCTACCCTTCGAGAACGCGGGTGCCATCAGTTCCTGGCACCTCGAAATGCCGCAGCTATACAACGAGGTCGACCTGTCGACCGTCGGTGACATCGTGCTGCACCTGTACTACACGGCTCTTGACGGCGGCGCCCCCCTCCAGCAGGCCGCACAGGCCAACAACGCTGCCAATCTGCCAACCTCCGGCATCAAGGTGTTCAGCGCGCAAAACGACTTCGCGGCGCCGTCGCCGACTGCCGCCAACCCCTACCCGCTGACGCCCTGGCAGGCCTTCCTCGCTACCGTGGCCGCCCCCGCCAATCAGACGCTGACCCTGAGCATCTCTCCGTCGAAGTTCCCGGCCTGGACGCGCGGCAAGACGATCTCGGTCACCTCCCTAGCCGTGCTCGCCGTCGCTTGGCCACCTGGCGACTTCGTGCTCGCCCCACAAGCGCCGCTACCGACCGCATCGGTCCCGATGACCCCAGTTGCCGGAGTGACTGAACCGAACGTTTGCGCGGCCACGATCGCCATGCCCGTCGACACGCCTCTGGGGACCTGGAGCTTCGAACTGCAGCAACAGGGCGCGCCGGACTTCCGCTCGCTAACCAAGAACGAGATCGGCGACGTCGTGCTGCTGGTGAGCTATGACGTCAGCTAATATGTCACCCGACCTGCCGCCGCTCGTCCAGCGCACTCTCCAGCGCCTGATCCGCGCCTTCGCCCCCGAGCGCATCGTGCTGTTCGGCTCCTACGCCAAGGGGATGGTCCACGACCGCAGTGATGTCGACCTCCTCGTCATCACCAGCCTCGGGGGCGACCCTGCCTTCCACCAGCGCCGTGCCCGCCAGTTGGCCGCCGACTGCTTCCCGCCCATCGATGTCGTCTTCGCTACCACCGCCGACGTCGCTAGCGCATCGTCCGCCAAGTCGCCCTTCCTGCTTTCCATTCTCGGCAGCGGCATCACCATCTACACCCGGCCTTGCCGATTAGCCGGCCGGGGACCCGTGACGTGCGCCAGGCGCGCCCGCGGTGCCGCCGCCGGGCATCGCGGGGAGGCTGCTCTGTTCCTCCCACGCCCACTCCATCCTCCCCCCACGCCCACCTAGGATGTAGGGGCACTACTCGGGAGGAGCCTGACCATGCCGGGAACTGAAAGCGTGCAGATTACTGGGCCGTCTGGTGATCGCTACGACGAGATCCTCACCCCGCAGGCCATCGACCTCATCGCCGCGCTGCACGCCGAACTCGGCCCGCGCCGGTTCGAGGCGCTGGCCGCGCGCCGCCGCCGGCAGGCCGAACTGTCCCGCGGCGAGATGCTCGATTTCCTGCCCGCGACCGCCGATATCCGGGAGGACCCCGCGTGGCGGGTCGCGTCACCTGCGCCCGGGCTGGTGGACCGCCGGGTCGAGATCACCGGACCGACCGAGAAGAAGATGACGATCAACGCGCTGAACTCCGGCGCCAACGTGTGGCTGGCCGACTTCGAGGACGCCAACACCCCGCTGTGGGACAACATGATCACCGGTCAGCTCAACCTGAAGGACGCGCTGGACCGGACCATCGACTTCAGCAGCCCCGAGGGCAAGGACTACGCGCTGCGGCCGGATGACGAGCTGGCCACGATCGTGGTCCGGCCTCGCGGCTGGCACCTGGACGAGAAGCACATCCTGGTCGACGGNNGAGCGCGCGTCCGGCAGCCTGGTCGACTTCGCGCTGTACATGGCGACCTGCGCGCAGCGCCAGCTGGACAAGGGTAAGGGTCCCTACTTCTACCTGGCCAAGAACGAGAGCCACCTGGAGGCACGGCTCTGGAACGACGCGTTCAACCTGGCCCAGGACGCGCTGGGCATCCCGCGCGGCACGATCCGGGCCACGGTGCTGATCGAGACCATCCCGGCCGCGTTCGAGATGGAGGAGATCCTCTACGAGCTGCGGGAGCACTCGGCCGGGCTGAACGCAGGCCGCTGGGACTACCTGTTCAGCGTGATCAAGAAGTTCCGCACGCGGGGCCGGGAGTTCGTCCTGCCCGAGCGCAACTCGGTGACGATGACCGCGCCGTTCATGCGCGCCTACACCGAGCTGCTGGTACACACGTGTCACCGGCGCGGGGCGCACGCGATGGGCGGCATGGCCGCGTTCATCCCGAGTCGGCGCGACCCCGAAGTCAACGAGAAGGCGCTGGCCAAGGTCCGCGAGGACAAGACCCGCGAGTCGACCGACGGTTTCGACGGCTCCTGGGTGGCTCACCCGGACCTGGTTCCGATCTGCAAGGAGGTCTTCGACGGCGTCCTCGGCTCGAACCCGAACCAGCTCGGCAAGCTCCGCGAGGACGTCAGCGTCACCGCCGAGGACCTGCTCGCGGTGAGCAAGACGCCCGGCGTGATCACCGAGGCCGGGCTGCGCAACGACATTAGCGTCGCCCTGCAGTACCTGGCCAACTGGCTGGCCGGCAACGGGGCGGTGGCCATCTTCAACCTGATGGAGGACGCGGCCACGGCGGAGATCTCCCGGTCTCAGGTCTGGCAGTGGATCCACAACGACGTCGCGCTGGACGACGGGCCGGTGGTGACCAGGGAGCTGGTCGAGCGGCTCATCGACGAGGAGCTGGTCAAGATCCGCGCCGCGGCCGGAGACGAGTTCGACGCGGCGCAGTACGGCCAGGCCGTGGCGCTGTTCACCGAGGTGGCCCTGGCCGATACCTTCGCCGACTTCCTCACAATTCCCGCCTACGAACGCATGCCTTGACGGGTTTCTGGTCACGGGCTCGGGAAAAGGAGACAATCAGCACAGGTCTTCCGGGGTGAGGTGGTTACCGATGACGACCAGCACCGAAGCGTTGGTGCCGCGGCTGCGGGATATCTGCGGCGCCGGTAACGTCATCACCGACCCGCTGGAGCTGCGCACGTATGAGTGCGACGGGCTCACCTCGCACCGGTCGGTACCCGCCCTCGTCGTGCTGCCCGCGACCGCCGGTGAGGTGGCCGCGATCGTCACCGAGTGCGCGGCGGCCGGGGTGCCGTTCGTGGCCCGGGGCAGCGGCACCGGGCTGTCCGGCGGCGCGCTGCCGCGCCAGGACGGCGTGCTGATCGTGATGTCCCGGATGCGCGCCATTGTCGAGATCGACCCGGTGAGCCGGCGAGCGGTCGTCGAGCCGGGCGTGACGAACCTGTCGGTGAGCAAAGCGGCGGCGCCGTTCGGGCTGTTCTACGCGCCCGACCCGTCGAGCCAGGTGGTCTGCTCGGTGGGCGGCAACGTGGCGGAGAACTCCGGCGGGGCGCACTGCCTCAAGCACGGGTTCACCGTGCACCACGTGACCGGCCTGCAGATCGTCACGCCGTCCGGCGAGCTGACCTGGCTCGGCGACGGGACCGGCGTGACCACCGGGTACGACCTGCTCGGCGCGTTCACCGGCTCGGAGGGCACGCTCGGCATCGTGACCAAGATCGTGGTCAAGCTGATGCCGCTGCCCGAGGTGGTGCACACCCTGCTGGCCGCGTACGCCACGACCAGCGAGGGCGGCCGCGCGGTGTCCGACATCATCGCGGCCGGCATCGTGCCCGCGGCCATCGAGATGATGGACGCGCTGTCCATCGAGGCCGCCGAGGCCGCCGTGCACTGCAACTATCCGGCCGGGGCCGGAGCCGTGCTCATCGTCGAGCTGGACGGCCCGGCCTCCGAGGTCGAGGCGGAGCTGTCCGTGGTGCGCGCGATCTGCGAGGCGGCCGGCGCGACCGAGATCAGGGCGGCCGATGACCCTGCCGAGCGCGCGGTCATCTGGGCCGGCCGCAAGTCCGCCTTCGCCGCGGTGGGCCGGATCAGCCCGTCGTTCATCGTGCAGGACGGCGTGGTGCCGCGGACGTCGCTGGGCGCCGTGCTGGCTCAGATCGCGTCGCTGTCGGAGGCCGCCGGGATCCGCGTGGCCAACGTGTTCCACGCGGGGGACGGGAACCTGCACCCGCTGGTCCTGTACGACGACGCGGTGCCGGGGCAGGAGACCGCGGCCGAGAAGGTGTCCGGCCAGATCCTGGACGCGTGCCTGGAGGCGGGCGGCTCGATCACCGGCGAGCACGGCGTGGGCGTGGACAAGTCCCGGTACATGCCCAAAATGTTCACCTCGGCCGACCTGGACACCATGCAGCTGGTCCGGTGCGCGTTCGACCCGGCCAGCCTGTGCAACCCGGGCAAGATCTTCCCCACGCCGCGGCTGTGCGGCGAGGTGCCGGGCCGCCGCCGGGCGCCGCATCCCGCCGTGGCGGCCGGGCAGGCAGAGATCTTCTGATGGATACCGAACGGACCATGGTGCCCGCGATCCGGGACGCGCTCGTCGCGGCGTGCCCGGTGGTGCGGTCGGCCGACTCCGCCGCCGACGCGATCGGGGGCGTGGTGCCGTCGTTCGTCGCGTTCCCGGCGAGCACCGAGGAGGCGTCGGCGCTGCTACGCGCGGCGGCCGCTTTTGACCTGGCGGTCGTACCGAGGGGGGCCGGGACGGGGCTGGGCTGGGGTCCTCCGCCGTCCGCGTGTGACCTGGTCATCGACCTGCAGGCCATGGACCAGGTCCTTGAGCACGCGGCCGGTGATCTGGTGGCGCGGGTGCAGGCCGGCGCCACCATCGGGCACCTGGCCTCGGTGCTGGCCTCGGCCGGCCAGGAGCTAGTCCTGGACGTACCGGCGGATGCCACGGTGGGTGGCGTGGTGGCGACCGGGACGGCCGGGCCGCGGCGGTTCCGCTACGGGGCGCCGCGGGACCTGCTGATCGGGATCACGATCGTCCGGGCCGACGGCGTGGTCGCACACGCGGGCGGCAAGGTGGTCAAGAACGTGGCCGGCTACGACCTGGGCAAGCTGTTCTCCGGCTCGCAGGGCACGCTGGGCCTGATCACCGAGGCGACGTTCCGGCTGCACCCGCGGCCGGCCGTGGCGGCCTGGGTTACCGCGGACTACGGGCTGTCCGGGCGAGCCCGGGTGGCGGCGGCGGTGGCCGCGGCGGCCGGTTCCGCGCTGGTGCCCTCGGCGGTGGAGCTGGCCTGGTCGGCCGCGTTCTTGCGGATGGGCGTGCTACTGGAAGGCACCGAGTCTGGCGTGACCGAACGGGTCAGCCGGATGTCCGAGCTGATCGCGTCGGCGGGCGGTACGCCGACCGTGGCCCGGTCCGAGGGGCCGTTCCGGTCGTGGGACCTGGTGCCGGCGGCAGGCTCGCCCGCCGCCGTGGTCCGGGTGTCTTTCTGGCTCAGCCGGCTCGCCGACGTGCTCGAGGCGCTGGCCGCGGCGGGCGCGAGCGCGGGCCTGCGGCCCATGGTCAGCGGGCCGGCCGGCGCGGGCATGCTGTACGCCTGCCTGGACCCGGGCGTCTCCGAGGAGGACACCATCCGGTTCGTACGGACGCTGCGCGACCGTCTGGGCCTTTCTAGTGAACCCCGGGGCAGCGTGGCGGTGCTGGCCGCGCCGCCGGCGGTGATAACGGCCGCCGGGGCCTACGGGCCGCTGCCGGGGGAAGCCCTGATGCGCGCGGTCAAGAACCAGTTCGATCCGGGCCACCGCATGTTCCCGGGCCGCCTAGGGGGCAGCTGATGGAGGAGACCGAACGCCTGCGCGGCGTGGTCAAGGACTGCGTGCACTGCGGGTTCTGCCTGCCGGCCTGCCCGACGTACCAGCTGTGGGCCGAGGAGATGGACTCACCACGCGGCCGGATCTACCTGGTCAACCAGATCCTGGAGGGCGCCGAGATGACCCCGGCGGCGGCCGAGCACTTCGACCGCTGCCTGGGCTGCATGGCGTGCATGACCGCCTGCCCGTCCGGCGTGCAGTACGACCAGCTCATCGAGGCGGCCCGGGTCTGGACCGAAGAGGCCCGGTCCGAGCCGGCGCCCGCGCTCCCCGACGTTCCCGGCGTTCCCTCTATTCCCGGCGTTCCCGGTGTTCCCGCCGTGCTCGCCGGACGGGCGGCGCGGCTGCGGGAGCGTGCGGCACGGGCGGCCATCTTCTCGCTGTTCCCCTATCCGCGGCGGCTGCGGGCCGTGACCGGGCCGTTGAAGGCGGCGCAGCGTACCGGGCTTGACCGGCGGCTGGCTCGCAGCAGCCTGCCCGGACGCCTGTCCCCCGTGCTCGGCGCGGCGCTGCGGCTGGCTCCGCCGCCGTCGGCCGCGGGGCGCGCTGGCGCCTCCGGCGCGGGCCGGCTGCCGGAACGCGTGGCGGCCCGGGGGCCGCGGCGCGCGGTCGTCGGTATGCTCACCGGGTGCGTCCAGTCGGTGTTCTTCCCGCAGGTGAACGCGGCGACCGCGCGAGTGCTCGCGACCGAGGGATGCGACGTGATCATCCCGCGCGGCCAGGGCTGCTGCGGGGCGCTGTCGCTGCACGCCGGCCGGGAGGCCGAGGCGGTGGCCTTCGCCCGGCAGACCATCGAGACGTTCGAGCAGGCCGGGGTGGACGCGATCGTGGTCAACTCGGCCGGCTGCGGTTCGGCCATGAAGGAGTACAAGCGGTTGCTCGGCGGGGACGGGCAGGATCTGGGCTGGGCCGGGCGGGCGGCGGCGTTGAGCGCCCGGGTCCGGGACTTCACCGAGTTCTTGACCGAGCTCGGACCGACCGCGCCGCGCCATCCGCTGCCGGTCACGGCCGCCTACCACGATGCCTGCCACCTGGCGCACGCCCAGCGGATCACCCGGCAGCCGCGGGAACTGCTGCGCGCGATCCCCGAACTCCGCCTGGTCGAACTGGCTGACGCCGGGAACTGCTGCGGCTCGGCCGGCGTGTACAACCTGCTGCAGCCCGAGGCGGCCGCCGAACTGGGCGCGCGCAAGGCCCAGGCGGTGCTGGACGCGGGCGCGCCGCTGCTCATCTCGGCCAACCCGGGCTGCACGCTGCAGATCGCGGCCGCGCTCGCCGACCGCGGCGAGCACGTCGAGGTGGCCCACGTGGCCGAGATCCTGGACGCCTCGTTGCGCGGCCTGCCGCCCCCGGTCGCCGCGCCGCGCTGACCGGTCCGGAGGGTATCGGGCCGATGCCAGCTGCCAAGATGCCGTTCGTGGGCCGCCGCGAGGAGCTGGCAGTGCTGGAGGACGAGTTCGCCAGGGCCGCGGTCGGCGAGTTCCGCGTCGTCCTGCTGTCGGGCGAGGCCGGAGTGGGCAAGAGCCGACTAAGCCGGGAACTGCTCAGCCGTCACCCGGAGGCGGCTGGCATGTTCGCCCGTGCCCACCCGCTGGGCGTGACCGCGGCCTTCGGGGTGTGGGCCGAGGCCATAGACCCGCTGCTGCGGGGACGATCAGACGCGCAGGTGACGGCCGCGTGCAGCGGGCTGCTAGACGACCTGGCCAGCCTGTTCCACCGCGTGGCCGTCATCCGGGGATCCCTTCCCGACCGGGAGCCGCCGCTGCCGCGGCTGCTGCAGGGACTGGCCGCCCTGCTGCGGAACCTGGCCGCCCAGGCACCGGTGATCGCCGTCCTGGACGACGTGCACTTCGCCGACGCCTCCTCATGGGAGGCGCTGCGCTATTTCGCCCGGCACCTCGACGACACCCGGCTGCTCGTCGTGGCCACCAGCCGGCCCGCCGACCTGGCCGGCCAGGAAGTCGCGGCGCAGGCCCTGTTCGAACTGGACGAGGATGGGTTCCTGCGGCGGCTCGAGGTGACCCCCCTGGACCGGAATGCGACCAGGGAGCTGGCCGAGACGATCGTCGGCCAGCCGCCGCCCGCCGCGCTCGTCGACTGGGTGGATCAGCGGGCGCGCGGAAATCCGCTGTACGTCATCAGCCTGGTGCGCGCGCTGCTCGAGGAGCACGCGGACCTGTCCGCACCGAGCCTGCACCGGCTGCCCGAGAGCCTGGCCGAACGGATGGCCGCGCGGACCCGCGGAGCCGACACCGCTATGCGGGCGGTACTCGGCCTGCTGGCCGTGGTCGACCGCCCGCTGCCGCTGCCCGAGCTCGCCGTGCTGACCGGACTGACCGCCGAGCGGCTCGATCCGATCCTGGCCACCCTGATCGCCGGGCGCGCCGTGGCCGAGCGGCAGCGGGCCGCCGAGCTGATCTACGAGATCCAGCATCCGCTGCTGCGCGACGTGATCTACCGGCAGGTCAGCGCGGCGCGCAAACGGGTCCTGCATCGCCAGGCGGCCCGGTCGCTGCTGGATTCCGGCCGGCTAGCCGAGGCGGCGCTGCATTTCGCGCGGTCTGCGCAGCCCGGCGACACCGAAGCGGTCCGGGTCCTGCTCGATGCGATGCGCCAGGCTGAGCAGCGCGAGGCGTTCCGGGAATCGCTCGACCTGCTATCCGAACTGGTCGACCTCCTCCCGCCCGCCGATCCGCGCTGGCTGGACGTGCTCGAGGCGATGTACTGGCGGGCCGAATGGGTGGTCGACCATCGGGCGGAAACCCGGACGGAGACGGCCATCCGGGCCCTGCGGGCCATCGACGGGCTGCTGGCGGACTCGGCCGACGACGCCCGGCGGGCGACGGTCAAGTTCCGCCTGGCCAATTTCCTGGCCTGGGGCACCGGAGAGCTGCCGGAGGCGGAGGAGACCTGCCGCGAAGCGGTCAGGTTGTACGAGGCGGCGGGAGCGCGACGCCAAGCCCTGCTGGCCCGCCGAGAGATCGGCTGGATCCGTTACCTGCGCGGCGACATCGCGGGCATGGCCGAGGAGTCGGCGCAGGTAGTGGCCGCGGCCGAGGCCAGCGGGGACCGGTTCGTCGCGATGCAGGGTCTGGTCACCTTCGGCTATAGCAACATCCTGCGCGTCCGTTTCGCTGACGCCGAGTCGGCCATCCGGCACGCGGTGGCGATCGCCGAGCAGGACGCGAAGGCCTACCGGCTGACCATGGCGCTGAGCCTGCTGGCCGCCGCGGTTGCGCTGCAGGGCCGCAGCACGGAGGCCGCTGCGCTGTTCGAGCAGGCCAGATCGGCGAATCCCGCCTTCAGGGACACGATCTTGATCGAGCTGGAGACGTTCGTGCACTGGGTGGCGGGCGACTTCACCTCGGCGGCGGCCACCGCGCGTGAGCTCGCGGCCTGGGTAATCGGCGGGCCCAAGCGGCGGGCGCTCGGCCTGGCCTGCGGGGGCCTGGCGGCGGCCGAGACGGGCGACCTGCGCGAGGCGGAGCGCCTGCTCGGGCGGGCCCGGCAGGGGCTGGACGGTCGCGACTGGGCGTACTTCTTTCTCTACACGCGCTACGGGGAGGCGGTCCTGGCCTGGCATGCGGGACACGCGGCAGAGTGTGCGGACACGCTGGCCGAGGTGGCGGCCGCGCTGATCGGCATGGACGCCGCGGCCGTGAGCGTCTTCGTGCTGATCGACCTGACCGAGTCGGCCGCCGACGCCCACGACGGGCGCGCCGCTTCGTCAGCCGCCCGGCAGCTCGCGGACGTGGCCCGCGCCGCGGGGCTCGCGCCGCACCGGGGTCTCGCCTGTTCCGCACGGCGCTCGGCCGCGAGGCGGGCATCGTCGAGTACCAGGTCCGGCAGACTTTGGCCGGCGCCGCCATCGCCGTCCGCTGCTCGGCCCCGGTCAGCCTCGACGGCCTCCGGGGCGGGGTCGCGGCCAGCCTGGCCGGCGCCGGGTTGGAGCGGCCCCAGGTGACGGTCGAGATCGTCGAACGGTTCGAACGGCCTGGCGGGCCAGCCAAGCTCAAGCGGTTCATCCCGCTCGACCCGGTCCCCGCGCCGCTGAGCGCCGGGCGATGAGCCCGGCGCGGGTCGCTGCCCCGCCCGGTTACGTGCACGCGGCGTCGGACTACGGTGACGAGGTGGCCCACGTGGCCGAGATCCTGGACGCCTCGCTGCGCGGCCTGCCGCCCCCGGCTCTGGTCACATCCCGCGCCGGGTGAGAAACTAGAGTCGTGGATGGTAACGCGAGCAAGCCGACCGAGCAGTTCCGTGCGTCCTGGCAAGCCGCCAGGGATGCCCTGAGCGAGTGGTCGAGGCGGGTTTCAGATGCCACCCACGAGGCCCTGGACAAGATCGAGCCGGCGGTCCGCGGCGCGGTCGAGGCCGGCCGTGCGGCGATGACCGGGCAGTGGCGCAATTGCGGTTGCCGCTGCGACACCGCACACCCTTCTGACGCGGGTGTGTGTGACGGCCAGGCGGTCATGAGCCGGAAAGTCGGCGAGGCGGATGTCTCGCTGTGCGCGCCATGCGCGGTGGCGCAGGGTGTCGCGGAGATGAAGCTTTAACTCCTGCCTCAGCCCCGGGCCGGCACGGCCGGCCTCTCCCGGACCTCGGGAGGAGAGACCGGCCGCTCACCGGAGGGTTTAGCTGCCGGTGCTGCTGCTCGCCGGCTTGCCCCGCGGGCCCTGCCCGTTCTTCATGTTCTGGCAGTTGTGGGTGGCCTTATGCGAGGCGGATGGCGAGGGACTAGCCTTGGCAGACGCGGCGCTGGCCGCTGTCGCTCCCGTGGTCGACGTGGTGGACGATGTCGTAGACGACGGGGTGGAGTGGGTGGTCGCGGCGTTGGCGACAGCAAGGCTGCCGCCGAACCCCACGCCGAGCGCACCCGCTCCGACAGCTGCACCGATCATGATCTTGCCTAGTCTGGATTTCAACGTGTCCGCCTCCTCGCGGTCGGGTGATGGTCCTGCGCACAGGACACCCGCGCGGGCTGCGGCCGCACTGCAGCGATACTCTGCCGGCGGTATGAAATCGGCCTCCAGGATCACTCCTGGGGCTGCTGGGGTCAGCGGGCGGGAAGAGTCACGGTAAAGACCTCCTGGCTGGCCTGAGTGGCGAGCGAGCCGATGCCGGTCACCGCGTTGCCGGACGGGGCCAGCGCGCTGATCTGGTAGCTGCCGCCCGTCTGGGATCCGGTCAGGCCGCCGATCGGCGCCGGCGTCCACAAGGTCCCGCCGGCCGAGGTCCAGGCGGCGACCTGCTGCTGGCCGGACTCGCCGAACTGGCCCGCGGCGGTGAAGCCGCCAGAGCTGGCGGTCAGCGCGGTGAACGTGGTGTCCGGTCCCGGCGAGCTGAACGGCACCTGCCGCCAGCTGGCGCCCCCGTCGACCGAGAGCTCGGCGATCGGCACGGTGCCGGCCGGGGTGGTGGCCTGGCCCAGGGCGGCCACGCGGTCTCCGCTGATCGCGATCTGCTGCAGCACGGCGGACGAGGCGCCGGCCGGGTCGGGCAGGACGATCGTGGTCCAGGTGGTGCCATCGGTGGTGGTCCACACGGCCGGCTGGCCGTTGTGCGACCCGACGGACACGAAACCACGCGCGCCCGCGGCGACCGCGAGCACCTGGCTGGAGCCGGTGGTGTCGTTCACGTCGTGCGCCCGGGTCCAGAAGGTCAGGTCCGGCGTCCACCACACGTCGGCCACGCAGCTTCCGCCCGGCGCGACCAGCTTGCCGACGATGACGTATCCGTGCGGGCCCGCGGCGGCCGCGACGGCGGACACGCCGGCCAGGTCAGCGGTGATGGAGCCGGGGCCGGCGGCGGACTGCCAGGTCGTGCCGTCGGCCGAGGTCATGACGACCGGGCCCGGCGCGCCGACAGCGAGCCAGCCCGACACCCCGTGGGTCACCCCGGTCAGGGCCTGCAGGCCCGTGGCCGCAGAGACCTGCGAGAGCGACGTGACCAGGGCCCAGGACCCGCCGGAGGCCTTGCGCCACACGGCCGGGTAGCCTTCCGTGCTGCCCACCGCGATCTGCTGGCCCCCGGCCACGGCCAGGCCGTTGACGGCCAGTTCCGGGATGATGCCGCCCGGGAGGCCGGCCAGCGGGACCGGACGCACGCTGCCCGTCGCGCTCGCCATCAGGAACACCGGCTGCTGGCTGAGCTTGCTGGGCGAGGTGTATCCGACGGCGACGATGGTGCCGGCCGACGCTACCGTGGCGCCGACCACGGACTGCGTGTCCGCATCGCCCAGGGATCCCGTCTGCTGCCAGGTCCCGCCGGCGCCGGCGGCGGTGAAGGCCACGAGCTGGCCCGCCGCGCTGGCCCCGGCGACGACGAAGCCGAAGTCACTGCCCTTGACCAGGCCGGGGTTCCAGCCCGCGGCCGCTCCGATGGTGCCCGCGTACTGCCACGCCGTTCCGTTCGGTGAAAAATAGGCCACCGCGTCGGGGGTGCCGCTCGCCGAAAGGCCGGGCCGGACGGCGAGCAGGCCGGACGCGTCCGAGCCCAGACCGGTGATCGTAGTGCCCGCCGCTCCGTGATCGGCCGGGACCGTCACCCGGGTCCACGTCGAGCCGCCGTCGGTGCTCAGCCACACGCCGGCGTAGGTGCTTCCGTCCCTGGTGACCTGGCCGGAGATCACCGTGGCGGTGCCGCGCGAGGCCACGTAGGAGATGCTCTGCACGGTCTCGCCGGGTCCGGCCAGCCCGAGCTGTGCGGCCGTCTTGCGCTGCCAGGTCACCCCGTCACGGGAGCTCCAGATCACGGCCTGCGTCGTGTGGCTTCCGGTGGCGGCGACGCCAGCGGCGAGGAACCCGTCGGACGTGCTGTTCAGCACCCACATCGCGTCGCCGTTCAGCATCGGGGTGATGGTCCGGGTGGACGCGAGCGTCCAGGACAGGCCGTTCTTGCTGGTCCAGATGGCCTGCGGGCCGACGGCCAGCCAGCCGGCGGAACCCCCGGCCAGCCGGGCGGCCGGATGCCCGAGCGGGGCCTGGCCGCCGCCGGGCGCGTTCACCGGGGCCAGGCGCCAGGAGGCGCCGCCGTTGACGGAGACGAAGAACTGCTGCCGGACCACGCCGTCGCTGGTCTGGGAGCCCATCGTCACGATGGTGTTCCCCGAGGCCACGACGCGGTTCACGGTCTGGAAGACGCCACGCTGCTGCTGCCCGGGGTACATGCCGATGGTCAGCGCCGACTGCGCCGTGGTGCCCTGATTCGTGGCCGGGTTCGGCTGCTGGCTCGAGGCGAGCGGGCCGAACTTCGGGCTGTGGCCGGTCAGCAGGGCGACGGCCAGGACGGCCACCGCGACCAGCACGATGACCGGCACCGCGATGGTGGCCGTGCGCCGGCCAATCCGGCCGCGGCGAGTGCCGGGCCGCCAGGTCCCGGGTAGTTCGGGCTCCAGGAGCAGGGTCCCATTCCCGCCGGGCCGGTGACCGCCGGAATGCGGATCTGCCTGGTCGGACGGGCGGTCCCACAAGGGGGGCGCGGCGCTGGGGGCCCGCCAGGTGTCGTAGTCAGCCAGCGGCTGGTCATCAGGCTCGGTCATCAGGCCGGTGTGCGGGTCGGTGTACGAGTCGGTGTAGGAGTCGGCGTATGGCTCGGTCCGGGCTCCGGCGCTGGCCTCGGCGCGCGGGTCGGACCAGGCTTGGGCGCGGTCCTCGGGTTCCGCCTCGCTCCAGGCCTCGGGTCCGGCCTCGGCGCGCGGGTCGGGCCTCGCCTCGGGGCGGGGGTCGGCGAAGACCGACGCGCTGAGCGGGACCCGCATGTTGCCTGGCCAGGCGTTGTTCAACGGGTCGGGGGGAAGCGATCCGGACCTGATGTGGCGGCCTGCGGGCTGCCGCAGTGGTGACCAGTGCGGTGACCGCGGCGGTGGGATCAGCGGCCGAGGCTGCTCCGGGGACCATGCTTCCTGGGACGGGCGTGCGTACTGCGGCGGGCGGGCGTACTGCGGCGGTTGCGGTGGCGGCTGGTTGGGGTGCGAGGCCGGCGGCCGCGGCCGGGGCTCGGAGCGGCCCACGACGAGCGGGTGAGGCTGGTGGCCGGCGTCCGCCGGGCGCTGGTCCCAGGAAATCTCCGACTCATTCCACAGACGCTGCAAGGTCTGCCACGGGGACAGGTCGACCGGCGCCTTCCGCGCCCCCGGGCCGGGGCGCCTCGGCGGCAGACCCGGGCCGCCGGGCCTGCCGCGCAGCGCCCGGGTCGGGCTGACTACGGGTTCGGCGGCCCGGAAGGACCGCCGGGAGGGGCACGGGCCTGCGGGCGCCGACCCGTTCCCGTTGCTCGCGGCGGTTCCGTTGCTGGGGGCGCTCGCGTTGCTGGGGGCGCTCGCGTTGCTGGGGGCGTTCACGTTGCTGGGGGCGGGCTCGATTACGGCGCTGGCGGCCCGGATGGGCTCCTCGCTGCCTGGCGCAGGCGGCACCGCGTCCAGCTCGGGGTCTTCCATGCCCTCGTCCCAGGAGAGGGGAGACTCGCCCGGTTCGGGCGCGGGTGACGCGAACCACTCGCCGGTGACGTTTTCTTCCAGGTCGGCGGCTTGCGGGTGATCCGCCGGGCCGCTGGCCGGAGAGTTCAGGAACCAGCCGGCCGGACGGGCCACGCCGGGAAAGTCATCGTCGTCCCTCGCCGGCTCGGCCTCCGCCGACGTGACGTCGGGCCGCTCCGCGTCCGCCGGTGTGACCTCGGGCCGCTCCGCGTCCGGGACCGCGGCCCGCGGCGCGATCAGGCCCGGCGGCACCGACCAGGACGGCGCCGCCCGGTCCGACCAGAGCCAGCCAGAGGTGCCCGCACGCTGCGGTTCTTCGGCCGATCCGGGTTCTTGATCACGATTATCACTCGATCGATCACTCTCTGTGCTCATCACAAGCCCCAGTTCAGCCTATTTTCGGACCAGATGTCATGGTCCTCGCCGATCCCTGCTACTTCGTACGGGGTCATCCCGCGTTTTCGATGTTACCTATTGAGAGCGAGTGTGTACAGAGGGCTATTTTTTGGACGCGCTGGATCATTTGGCGCGATACAGCTGACCTGGGGAGAGCGTTCCCGCCGCTGGATTAGCGCGGGTCGGGCCTGGACGTCGTCTCCTGGCCCTGGATGAAGCCGTAGCCGATGGCCTGGGCCGTGGTCAGGGACCGGCGGCGGCGCGCATCCTCGCGGATCTCGTCCGTTTCGCGGCCGGTGACCTCGGCCAGCCTGAAGTACAGCGTGTCGAGCATCCGGGTCACCTGCTGCTCGCGCGCGGTGACCGCGGTGACGGTGCCGCCGAACTCGAGCCTCGGCTCGGCCAGAGTGAAGGTGGCGTTCGGGTAGCCGGTCCGCTGCGCGCAGGATGCGAGCACGCCAAGCGCGGGACCGCTGATCTCGCCGCTCACGCACCCGTGCACCGGAACGCGCAAGACATCCAGGATCCCCATCACGGTGAGGGCGGCGGCCAGCTCGGCGCGCAGGTTCTGCAGCTCCAGCCGGATCGGCTCATCTCCCTCGGCGTCCAAGGTGAGGAGCTGGGCCGAGAGTCGCGCGGCGGCCTCGTCGTCAAGCATGCCGGAGGCCAGAACGATCCGCTTGGCCAGCAGCCGCTCGTACAGGCTGGCCTGCCAGTCAGCGAGCGGGTCGAGCCACACTCGGACCGGCGAGGCCGGCGTCGGCTCGGGCCGGGCGGGCGGCGAGGTAGACGGCGGGGTGGACGGCCAGCCCGGGGTGAGCGGGGTGCCAGGCCAGCCGGGCTCCCCCGGCCGGGGCGGGATTCCTGGCAGGTGCGCGCGCACCGCTCCGTGCGTCATTCGCTGACTCCTTCCGCGGGGCGGTCGAGTTTCCAGGTGATCTGGCCGCCGACGGCGGCCGCGTAGCGCTCGAGCGTGGAGGCGCGTACGTCGGCCGTGCCGGACTCGAGCCTGGCCACCGCGGACTGGGAGGTTCCCATCCGCGCGGCCACCTCGGTCTGGGATAGGCCGGCTGCCTGCCGCTGTTCGGCCAGCTCGCGGACCAGGCGGCCGCGGTCTTCGGCCATCCGGGCCGTCTGCTCATCCGCCCGGCGGCGCAGGGTCATCTCCCGGAAGCCCGGCATGACCGGCAGCCCGGCTTCCGGTCCGGTTTGCAGTCCGGCTTCCGGCTCGCTCGACGGCGGCTCGCCCGGTCGCTGCACAGGAGTCAGCCGCGTCCCAGGAGCCCCAGGGAATAGGCTCTGCTCGCTACTCATACCGTTGAGAGTATCTCATATTTGAGATACCGGCCGTCTGCCAACCAATGGTCGCAGCAACCTAACGTGGGTGACAACCGCGACGGCGAACCCGGTCTTGACTGGCGCGCAGAGCCTGTCTGGGCGCGACGCGTGTCCCCCGCTCCATCTCCGGGGTCAGGCTGCCACATGCGCCGGGATCCTGGGCGGAGGACGGCGCGCAGGGCCGGCCTGCTTCCTGCCTGGGCCGGGCTCCGTCTCGCCCATGAGGCAAACGCTATGCCCGGATCGTTCCGGGAACGTTACCGCAGCGGGAATCTCTCAGCTCATCGCTAGCAAACCCCACGCTGCAGCAGCCGCGGACTGCCCATGGTGATCACAGATTCATCGTGGCTTCGACGACCAGCCGGCGGGCAGGCTGGCTGTGGGCAGAGTTGGTGTCCTCCCCTACCGGGCTCTGAGTGCTCCGTCCCCCAGGCTGCGGTTGCATCGCCGCGCCGGCCGGGCGTCCTTTCGTACGTTTGCCGGTTATGGGCAAGAATTATCGTGATCCGGGCTTCGCGGTTGATTGGTTGTGCTCCGGTACCACCAGATCACCGCCAAGCCCGAAACCACCGCGGTAACCGGAGAGCTCCTCCGCCTGGCGCGACGCCAGCGGCGTCGAGGGCCTTGGGAAAGCGGCCAGCTGTTTGGCCCGGATACTATTCCGCCGGGCGACCGCACAACCTCCGGTCACCTTTCACTTCTCAAAACGAGATAACCGATCCTGGCGGCCAAGTCAGCCTTATCGCGCCGCGAGCTGATGGGCGGTCGGCGCAGCTTACCGGCGATCGTGGGCCAACCACCCCGGGATCGAGGCCGCGACTCCGGAGGCATTCAGCGTGCCTGCTAACGTGCCCGATGGTGAAATCACACTCCCACTGACCGCCCAGTGGCGAGCACCGTGGACCTGCTAAACACTTCGATGCTGAAGTCCGGGACAAAGGAGAGCGAGATGGCTGTCGCTGATGATGAGGATGCGGTCCGTTCGGTCGTCATGGATTACGTGGGAGGGGTGGTTTGAGGGCGAGGCGGGCCGGATGGAACGGGCACTTCATCCTGAGCTGGTGAAGCGCTGCCGGGGAATCGAGGGTGAAGACCCGGATGCGCTGGAGACGCTGTCGGCGCAGGAGATGATCGATGCGACCGCCGATGGAGAGGGACGCCGCGAGGATGCCGCCGACCGGCGAATCGAGATCAGAATCGACTATCTGAGCGGCGGCGTCGCGAGCGTGCAGTGCTTCTGCCACCGTTATGTCGATCTGCTGCACCTGATCGACATGCCGGACGGATGGAAGATCGTCAACGCGGCGTGGCGTCTGCGTTAGTGGCGGCCGGACTCCCCGTCGACGTGCGCAGTGATCTGCGCACCGCGCTGAGCCGGGCGGTGACGGTCACAGTAAGATCCCGAGCAGGGCGGCCAGGTTATCGCCAAGGATGGCGGCCTCGTCCTCGGGCGGCAGGCCGAGCGCACGGATGGCGGCGATTTCCGCCGCCGGGTCGGTCATCGGCCAGTCAGACCCGTAGACGACGCGGTCGGCGCCGTGGCGGCTGATGATCTCACGGATACGAGCTGGATCAAGCCCGGCGGTGCTCGGCGGCCAGGAGGTTTCCAGGACGGCACGGGATCCAACGAGCAGATCCTCCGCCTCATCCAGCCGGTGGTATCCGCCGAAGTGGCAGGCGATGACCCGCAGGCCGGGCACCGCGTCCAGCAGCACCCGCAGGGACCGGGGCGAGCCGCGGTCGTTGGCATCGGTGTCGCCGCCGGCGCCGACGTGGGTAATCACGGTGACGCCAGCCTCCGCCAGCGCGGCGGCGATGTCGATGACGCGCGGGTCGGACAGCGACAGGTCCTGAAACAGCGGGTGCAGCTTTACCCCGCTGATGCCGTTGTCCCGCAGCGACTTCAGGTTCACGGCCGGCGACAGCTCCGGGTGCACGGTGCCGAAGGGAACGAACCGGGTCCGGTCGATCGAGCCGATGAACTCGTTCGTCCGCTGCACCGTCCGGGCCGCGTGCGCCACGCCGAGGCAGACCGCGCGGTCGATGCCCGCCACATCCATGGTGCGCCGGAGCCCTGCTATCGTGCCGTCGTGCCGAGCATCCAGGCCGGCCGGTCGGCCAGCCAGCACGGCAGGCGCTATGTGGTCAGGCCAGACATGGCAATGCGCATCGATGATCACTGCTCGCTCCCAGCTGAGTAGCGCTTGATCAGCTGCCTGGCCAGCGAGTCCAGGATCACCTCGGTGGCGCCCTCGTAAATCCGCATCGGCCGCGCCTCGCGGTACAGGCGCTCGATCAGGCTGCCCCGGACCAGTCCGAAGCGCCCCATTACCTGAACGGCACGGTCGACGACCTGACCGCTGATCTCGGTCGCGGCGACCTTGGCCATCGACGACAGGTGCAGGTTGGCCAGCGGGTCGCGGGCGGCAGCCGCAGCGGCTCTGTAGGTCAGTGACCTGGCCATCTCAATGTCGGTCCAGGACCTGGCCAGCATGGTGGGCACCGGCCCGAGTCGCGCCAGCGGCGTCCCGAACTGCTCCCGCGAGCTTGTATGCCTGACGGCCTCCTCCAGCGCTGCCTGAGCGAGCCCGACCGCCGCGCCGGCCACCGAGACCCGAAAGGTGGCCAGGGTAGCCAGCGCCAGGCTGAAGCCCTTGCCCGGTGGGCCGATGCGGTGATCGGCTGGCACCCGCACGCCCTCGAGCACCACATCGCCGAGCACGTGCGGCGCGATGATCTGGTGCGGGTGCGTGACGGTGACGCCCGGCTGCGAGGCAGGCACCAGGACCAGCGAGAAGCCCGCGCCTTCGCGGCCGAGGACGCAGTAGAAGTCCGCGTCGCCGGCGTTGGTGATGAATGACTTGTGGCCCTCCACGATCAGGTCGCCGTTCTGCTCACTGATCGCGGTGGTGATCGCCTTCAGGTCGGAGCCGACCTCCGGCTCGGTCAGCGCCAGCGCGGCGATGGCCTCACATCCGGCGACCGCGGGGAGCCACCGCTTGCGCACCGCGTCGCTGCCGCCCGCCACGATGGGGTAGCTGCCGATGCCCTGCATGGCGAACATGGAATCCAGATGAGCGCTGACCCCGGCCAGGACCTCGCGCACCACGGTCACAGCGAGGGAGTCCACGCGCGCGAATCGGCCGCCGAACTCGGCAGGTACCGTGACCGCGGCCAGCCCGCTGGCGGCGAGCCGCGCACGGACCTGCGGGTGCACCGAGTCGGATTCGTCCGCCTCCGCCGCGACACCGGCCACCGATGAGGCCAGCGCGTGCGCCTCAGCCTGCAGCTCGCGGTAGCGCTCCGGTAGCTCGAAGAGGCCCGCCTCCGGTGATGTCACGTCGTCGCCTCCAAATAATATCCATGCTAACTATAACAATGAATTATGCTGTGAGGCAGCCGTAGCGTGTCAAGTCGGAAAGTATCAGCGCCCTCGGGCGCCGGGAAGGCAGTCATGATGGCGGACGGAACTGATGCACTGTTCGACTTGACCGGGCGGGTGGCGCTGGTCACCGGCGGGAGCCGCGGCCTCGGCCGCCAGATGGTAGAGGGTTTCGCCCGGGCCGGGGCAGACGTCGTCATCGCGAGCCGGGACGCCGCCAAGTGCGCCGAGTACGCCAAGGAAATCACCGAGCTGACTGGCCGGCAGGCCTTCCCGTTCGGTGTTCACATGGGGCACTGGGCCGAGATCGGCGAGCTGGCCGACGCGGCGTATGACCGGTTCGGGCGGGTCGACATCCTGGTCAACAACGCCGGCTCCTCCCCGCTTTACGACTCGCTCACCGACATCTCCGAGGAGCTCTTCGACAAGGTCATCGGGGTGAATCTCAAGGGGCCGTTCCGGCTCGCCGCGCTGGTCGGGAGCCGGATGGCGGCGGGCGCGGGCGGATCGATCATCAATATCAGCAGCATGGCAGTGGTCCGGCCACGGCCCGATGTACTGCCTTACGCGGCGGCCAAGGCGGGGCTCAATGCTATGACGGTGGCGATCGCGCATGCGTTCGGCCCCGCCGTCCGCTGTAACGCGATCATGGCCGGCACGTTCCTGACCGACGTCAGCCGGTCCTGGGACAAGGACGCCTTCGCGGCCCGGGCCCAGCGGTTCGCGTTGCGCCGCGGCGGGCAGCCGTCCGAGATCGTCGGCACGGCCATCTACCTGGCCAGCGACGCCTCCAGCTACACCACCGGGGCGGTGCTGAGCGTCGACGGTGGCCAGCCCTAAGGCTCTAGAGCGAGGTGGTCACGGCGTGGGTGTGCTCACGCAGTGGGGGTCCACCGCAGCGGGAGGCTGGTCAGCGCGAGCTGCCCGCCGCGTTCACGCAGCTCGGCCCCGGCGGCGATGGCGTAGTCAGGGATTCGCTTGTGCCATTCCTGCACGGCGATGACGAGTTCGTGCCGCGCCAGGTGCATCCCGAGGCAGCGGTGCGGGCCAGCCGCGAAGCCGAGGTGGTGGCTCAGGCCCGGGCGGTCGAGGTCGAACTCGTCCGGGTTCGCAAACTTGCGCGGGTCACGGTTGGCCGAACCGATGCCCAGCCACAGGACGTCCCCCTGCTTCAGCTTCAGCCCGTGGAAGTCGATGTCCTGCATGACCAGCCGGCCGTCCTGAATCACCAGCGGGTAGAGCCGGACGAATTCCTCGACGGCCTTGGGGACGAGCTCGGGGTGCGCGGTGAGCCGGTGGCGCAGCTCTTCGTCGCGCGCGAGGTGCTGGAAGATGTAGCCGAGCGCGGAGCGGGTCGTGTCGAGGCCGGCGGTCATCAGCGTCATGCACATGAGCAGCAGGTCATCCGCGGTGAGCCAGTCCCCCACCAGGTCCGGACGCAGCATCCGGGAGATAAAGTCCCACTCGGGGTCGCGCGGGTTCGCCTTGCGGTCCGCGATTGCGTCGACGAAGTAGGCGGTGATCGCGTTGGCGGCTGGCGTGGGGTCCGGCCCGCCGAAGAACCCGGCGAACAACGCCTCGACCCACTCGGTGAATTTCGCGCCGTCCTCGACCGGCAGCCCGATCGTCAGGAGGAACATCTCGGTCGGGAACCGGATTGCGAACTCCGACACCACGTCGCACTCGCCCTTGGGCGCGAGCTCCTCGAGCAACTCGTTGCAGCGCTGATAAACCTGCTGTTCGATCCGCCGCACGGCGGCCGGCGAGAACCACCGGTTGAGCACCCTGCGCATCCGGGTGTGCTCGGGCGGGTTGAGGTTGTTCGGCAGGAACCGGACCTCCATGAACGGGTCGAGTGCGTTGACGATGTTGTTGCTGAACACGTCTGGCATCTGCATGGCCTCGAGCACGTGGTCGAAGCGCTGGATCATGTAGAACGGGTCCTTCGTCGAGTCGTTGAGCAGGAAATCGCTCTGCTCGCGCTCGGCGTTGAGCTGTGCGTAGTGCCCGAAGATCGGCCGCTCCACCCGGTAGTCGGTGTGCGTGATCGGGCAGCCCGCTGGCGCGATGGCCGGGTTCCCGGTCGAGCGGTTGGTCACGGCATCTCCTTCACGCGGCGTCCATATTGGATCTAATCATAATTATAGATTTGGAGACGTCAAGGAGCGCGGTAGCCGCCTAGCCTGGTGCAGTGCGGCGTTGCGGACTCCAGCCAAGGCGATCACCTCTACCGGCTTCTCGCGTGATCCTCGGCTAGAACTATTTTAGTCTAATGATGATCAGTATTAGACTTGCCGCGAAGCCGCTCAGGACGTACCTGTCTAAGGAGCCGAGATGACCGCGCCCGACGCCGAAAAGCGGATCCGCCGTATCGAAGACCGCCTCGAGATTCAGGACCTGGCCGTGCGCTACTGCATCGCCATTGACGACAGCGACTACGCCGGCCTGCTCGCGATGTTCGCCGAGAAGGCGAGGCTGGGCGAGATTGCCGGGCGGCAGGAGGTTGTCGACGAGCTGCGGGCCATCCGCTCGACGTACGGCCGCACGATTCACACCTCGCGCGGGCATACCGTGCGCTTCGTCGGTGACGACCACGCGACCGGCATCGTGTTGTCACACGCCGAGCTCGACATCGCCGGGCAAACGATCCACGCCGCGATCCGCTACTACGACGACTACGAGCGCGAGGAGGGAGTGTGGCGCTTCGGGAGCCGTACGCCGAAGTTCGCCTACGCCGTCCCGGTGAGTGAGCTCGGCGAGTCGCTGACCGACGATCTGCCGGTGCGCTGGCCGGGTGCCGAGCAGGCACCGGCGGACGAGAATTGAGGAGCCCACGATGAGCGAGGCCCGGCTGCAAGGCAGGGTAGCCGTCGTCACCGGCGGGGCCAGCGGCATCGGCGCGGGGACGGTCCGCCGGCTCGTCCAGGACGGCGCCCGCGTCGTGCTGGCCGACATCCAAGGCGGCGCCGCCGAGCTGCTGGCGAAGGACATCGGCCCCCAGGCCCGCGCGGTACGCGCGGACGTGTCATCCGAGGCCGACGTCGCCGCCACCGTGGACCTGGCCGTGGCGGAGTTCGGCCGGGTGGACGTCATGTTCGCCAACGCAGGCGTCTTCGGGGCGTACGGACCGATCCACACGGCCGACATGGCGGCGGTCGACGCGACCTGGGCGATCGACCTGCGCGGCGTGTTCCTGTGCATGAAGCATGCCGCGCGGGTCATGCGCCCGCAGGGCTCCGGCGTCATCATCGCGACGACCAGTCCGGCCGCGGTCATGGGCGGCGTCGGCAACCATGCGTACAGCGCCGCGAAGGCCGGCATTATCGGGCTCATGCGGTCGGTCGCCGCCGAGTTGCGTCCTTATGGCATCCGGGTCAACGCGGTGATGCCCGGCGCGATCGTCTCGGCGATGACCGCCGACCTGGTGCTCGGTAACGCGACCGCGCTGGATAAGGTCAGCGAGTTGATGGCGCGGGACGCCGCCGGGCATCGTCCCGGACTGCCCGAAGATCTCGCCGCGGCGGTCAGCTACCTGGCCAGCGACGACGCCGCGTTCGTCACCGGGCACACACTGATCGTCGATGGCGGCTACACCTCCATCGCCGCCGAATCGCCGTTCTCGACCGGCGACTACGCCGGTGGCGGCGCCTTCTTCGAAGCAGGCCGCCGTGGCTGACCGGCACTCGGCGAGGCAGGAGAGCATGGCCACGGAACTACGCGTCGACTCAGACCGCTGCACCGGGCACGGTCGGTGTTACAGCGCCGCGCCGAACCTGCTCAGCGACGATGAGGAGGGCTTCGTCACCTTGCGCGGCTCGGCGATGCCGATCGCGGACGGCCAGCTGACCGACGCGAAAGAGGCGGTCGCCGCCTGTCCCGAACGCGCGATCACGCTGGCGAGATCGAGCTGATGGCCTCGCCATCGGTCGCCCTCGTCACCGGCGGCGGTTCCGGGATCGGCGCAGCCTGTGCGCTGCGGCTGGCCGCCGACGGCTTCGCGGTCGTCGTCTGCGACCGCGACCTGAGGCGGGCCGAGGAGGTTGCCGCGCGGTGCGCCGGGCCGGCGCTCGCGGTCGAAGCGGACGTCAGCGTCGAGTCATCGGTGGCCGAGATGGTGCGAGCCGCCGGAGAACTCGGCCCGCTGATCGCCGCCGTCAATTCGGCCGCGGTGCCCGACGACGGCGGACCGGTCGCCGACCTCGATTTCGCCGTGTGGCGGCGGCTCATGTCGGTCAACCTCGACGGCGTCTTCCTGTGCGTGCGCGCCGAGCTGCGCGCCATGCTCGCGGCCGGCGGCGGATCGATCGTGAGCCTCGGCAGTGTGCTGAGCCTGCGTGGCCATGCGAAGGTGCCAAGCTACGTCACCGCGAAGCACGCACTGATCGGCCTGCACCGCAGTGTCGCGCTGGAGTACTCCGGTCGAGGGGTTCGCGCCAACGTTGTCTGTCCCGGCTACGTACAGACGCCGCTGCTGTCGCAGCGCATGGACGCGGAGCGCGCTGCGACGTTGGTCGCCCAGCATCCGGCTGGCCGACTCGGTACGCCAGAAGACGTGGCGTCGCTCGTGGCCTGGCTATGCGGCCCGGAGTCGTCGTTCGTGACCGGTGCCGTCTACACCGTCGATGGCGGCTTCACGGCCTGACCCGGCGCCGGCTGTCCGCTGGGTGGTCAGTCGAAGCGGATGACGCTGCGCGCACCGTCCGAGCCGTCCAGTTCCGTCAGGCCCCGGTTCACCTCGGACAGGTCGATGACCTCGGAAATCAACTCATCGAGCTTGAGCTGCCCGCGCAGGTACATGTCGCAATAGAGCGGGATGTCCAGGCGGAAGTTGCCTGAGCCCATCCGGCTGCCCTGGACGCGCTTCTCCGTAGCCATGAAGATGACCGGCGACAGCCGCGCGATGTCGTCCGGCCGGGCGACCCCGACCACCGTCGTCGTGCCGCGTACGCCGGTCATCGCGAACGCTTGTTCAACGGTCGACCCACGTCCGACGATCTCGAACGCGTGATCGACGCCACCGCCGGTCAGGGCGAGCACGGAGCCGACCGGGTCGGCCTGCGAGGCGTCGACGATGTCGGTTGCGCCAAACTGGCGGGCGCGCTCCAGCTTGGCTGGGTTGAGGTCGACGGCGATGACCCGCGACGCGCCTACGAGCCGGGCAGCCTGGACGGCGTTAAGCCCCACTCCCCCGCAGCCGATTACCGCGACGGTCTCGCCAGCGGCGACCCGCGCCCGGTTGCGCACCGCCCCTACTCCGGTGAGGACGGCACAGCCGAGCAGCGCGGCCTTATCCAGCGGCATCTCACTGGGCAGCCGCACGACGGCCCGCTCGGACACCAGCATGTGCGTCGCGAAGCCGCCGAGCCCGACGAACGCGTGGATCTCNNGACGACGCCGGAGGCCTCGTGACCCAGGATCAGCGGCAGGGGCCGGTCCTGGGCACCGACGTGTGCGCTGCGGTCGGAATGGCAGATGCCGGACGCGACGACGCGCATGAGCACCTCGTCCGGACCGACGTCTGATATGTCGACGTCTTGCTCGACCAGCGGTGTGTCGAACTTCTCCAGGACGGCGGCACGCATCAGGTCTTCTCCTCCGGTCGGGTGCAGCGCCGTTGACGCTGACACGATCGATATAATAGCTTAGTTTCATTACCATAGATTAGGGGCCACCGATGACGCCGTCACCTGACCTGTACAGCCGTCCCGAGGTCTTCGTCGGCGGGCGCTGGGTACCGTCCGCCGACGGTAGCGAGCACAAGGTTGTGAATCCCGCGAGCGGTGAGGTACTCGGCAGCGTGGTTCTCGCCGGGGTCGCTGACGTCGACGCCGCGGTCGCGGCAGCGCGCGCCAGCTTCGACGCCGGTGTGTGGGCCGACCGCAGCCCGAGCGAGCGGGCCACGGTCTTGCGGGCGGCCGCCGACTACATCGAGGATCTCGGGGACGCAGCCGTGGACCTGCTGACCCGCGAGCTGGGCTGCCCGCGCTGGTTCGCGCAGCGGGCGCATGTCCCGAACCCGATCCGGCACCTGCGTTACTACGCCGGACTGATCGACGCCGAGCAGACCGACGAGCCGCGCACCGACGGCACGAACCACAGCCTCGTAGTGCGGGAACCGGTCGGCGTGGTCGGTGCGATCACTCCGTGGAACGGACCGCTGAGCACGCCCGCGTTGAAGGCGGCCCCGGCCCTGGCGGCCGGCTGCTCGGTCGTGCTCAAGCCGCCGCCGGAGACGCCGCTCACGGCCTACCTGCTCGCGGACGCGCTCGCCGCGGCGGGCCTGCCCGAAGGCGTACTCAGCATCGTCCCGGCTGATCGGGAGGTCGGTGAGCACCTGGTCCGGCACCGCGACGTGGACAAGATCGCGTTCACCGGCAGCACCGCCGCCGGCCGACGGATCATGGCGCTGTGCGCCGAGCGGATCGCGCGGGTGACCCTCGAGCTCGGCGGCAAGTCGGCGGCCATCATGCTTGATGACGCCGACCCAGAGCACTTTGTCCGCTCGCTGCTGCCGATGGCGATGATGGTGAACGGCCAGGCCTGCATCGCGCAGACGCGGGTGCTCGTCCCACGGGCGCGGCACACCGAGGTCGGCGACGCGCTCGCCGCGGCCTTCGCCGCCCTGCCGGTGGGCGACCCGTTCGACCCGCAGACCCAGATCGGCCCGCTCGTGAGCGAGCGGCAGCGCCAGCGGGTCGAAGGCTACCTGTCGTTGGCCGCGCAGGAGGGCGCCCGAGTCGTCGGCGGCGGACGGCCGGACCATCTTGGCGGCGGCTACTATGTCTGCCCGGCCCTGCTAACCGGGGTCGACAACGCGATGCGGGTCGCGCAGGAGGAGATCTTCGGCCCGGTCGTGGCCCTTATCCCTTACGACGACGAGGCCGAAGCTGTGCGCATTGCGAACAACTCGATCTACGGCCTGTCCGGGTCGGTATGGTCGGCCGACCGCGATCGGGCGCTCGCCGTCGCCCGCCGCATCCGTACCGGGATGGTGAGCCTGAATGGCGCGCCGCAAGCCTTCGGCACGCCGTTCGGCGGTTACAAGCAGTCCGGCATCGGCCGGGAGATGGGGCCGGAGGGCCTGGCCAGCTACCGGGAGCTGAAGTCGATCGCGCTGGGCGCGTAGGCGTGAGTCAGCTGGCAGGCAGTTCTTGCGTCGTCACCGGGGCAGGCCAGGGCATGGGGCGCGCGATCGCGGTGGAATTCGCCAGACGCGGCGCGGCTGTGGCCGTGGTGGATATCAATGAGACTACTGGCAGCGAGACTGCGGAACTCGTCCGCGCCGAGGGAGCGAAAGCGGAGTTCATCCGCACCGACCTCACGCAGCCGATCCAGATCGCTCAGATGATCGACGCGGCTGTCGACCAGTTCGGCGGCCTGGACGTTCTGGTGAACAACGCCGGCGTCATCGATACCGCTTTCGCGGAGAACCCGACGATCGAGACGCTCGAGGAGAGGGTCTGGGACCTCGTGTTCGGCATCAACCTCAAGGCAATGTGGCTCGCTACGAAGTTCGCCGCCCCGCACCTGCGCCGCTCCACCCGGGGCCCGGCGATCGTCAACGCCGCATCGGTCAGCGGCGTCACCGGCTATCCAGGGTCACCGGCCTACGTCGCGTCCAAGGGCGGCGTCATCCAGCTCACCAAGGCGACAGCGGTGGAGCTGGCGCCCGACGTCCGGTGCAACTGCTTCTGCCCGGGCAGCATCGATACGCCGATGGCCGCCGAGTTCATCGCGACCGCAGCGGACAAGGAGGCGATCGGTAAGTTCATGACCGCCTCACACCTGATCCCGCGGCAGGGCCGACCGGAGGAGGTGGCCAAACTGGTCTGCTTCCTGGCCTCTGACGACGCGTCGTTCATCACCGGCGCGTCGGTGCTGATCGACGGCGGGTCGCTCGCCTGGCGCGGCAGCCGCTAGTCAGCCGGCGCCGCCCGCTGCGGTCGGCGTCAGTCGCGGAACAGCCGAGCGGCCGCGGCGACGATCCCGGCGGCTGCGTCAGCCGCGGCCGGGACCGGACCGGTGAAGCGCAAGAAGCCATGCACAAGTGCCGGGAAGTCGAGCAACTCGACGGGTAGCCCGGCGGCCCGCAACGCCGCCGCGTACGCCACGCCCTCGTCGTAGAGCGGGTCATGACCGGCCACGGCGATGACCGCTGGCGGGAGGCTGCGCAGGTCCGGCGCGCGCAGTGGCGCCAGCCGGGGCGAGGCGCGCTCGGCGGCCACGGGGGCGTAGTGGTCGAAGAACCAGGTCATCTCGGCCGGACCCAGAACCAGGCCGGCATTGCGCAAGTACGATGGCCGCGTGGTGTCGGAGTCGAGCACCGGATAGACGAGCAGCTGGCCGCAGATGCCGATTGACGGCACGTCGTGCACCTGCTGGGCACAGACCGCGGCGAGGTTGCCGCCCGCGCTGTCTCCGGCGACGACCACCTGGCGGCCGTCCCCGATGCACTGCACGGCGGTTAGCGCATCCTCGACGGCCGCTGGGAATCGATGCTCCGGGGCGAGGCGATAATCGACGCTGTGGACCTCGCAGCCCAGGCCGTCGGCCAGCATCCGGCAGAAGCCGTCGGANNCTCGGTGCGAAGCCGATGCGGCGCGTACCGTCGCGTGCGGAGCCCACCCGGCAGGGCGATGTCCGCGACGTCGGACATGTCCGGGCCGGGCGCGCACAGACGATCTCCGCCGCAGACCCGCTCGCGCAACTCGTCCGGCCTGAGCGCGGTCAGCGGCGGCAGCGCGGCCGCACGCGCCGCCTCGAGCAACATCGCCAACCCGGGGTCGAGGCCCGGGAAACGGGAGCGCAGGGCTTCGCCCGCAGGAGCGGACGTCATGACGTCTCCTGGAACGCCGGGCGGACCTGCTCGCGGAACATCGTCAGCGTCTGCAAGAGCCGCTCGTGCGGCAGGTCGTACCACTGCATCCGGAGCACGACATAGGTGATGCCCTGGTCGGCCAGCGCCCGCAGTGCCGCGACGGCACCCGGCGGGTCGGTGAACAGGTAGGACTGGTCGGCCGTTTCCGCCGCGTCGGCGTCGGACTGCAGGTGCCGGTAGCTGGGTGTGCGATCCGGGGTGTTGAACTCGGCGTACTTGCGGGTGAGCGCCGAGCGCGCCGCGACGCCGGTCGACCGCGCCCGCTCCGGATCCTCGTCCAGGACGAGTTCCCGGCGCACGACGAGATCGCTGGCCTGGCCGCGGCCGGCCAGCTCCCGCTCTTCGCGGTAGTGGCCGAGCAGTACCTGCAGTCGTTCGGGGGTGACATGCGGCGGGATGATCCATGCATCGCCGAGTCGCGCCGCGCGACGCGCACCGGTGCGGTGCGGTCCGGCGCCGATCCAGATGGGCGGGCCCCCTGGCTGTACTGGCGGGAGGCTGATCTGCTGCTCGTCCAGGGTGAAGTACTTGCCGTGATAGCTGGTCGGCCGACCCGTCCACAGCTGGCGGACGAGCTCGACGCTCTCCTCGAAGCGGCCGACCCGCTGGTCCATCCCGACTCCGAAAGCGGCGAACTCGTTCTCCCGGTATCCCATGCCGAAGCCGGCGACGGCCCGGCCCCCAGTCAGGTGGTCGAGCGTGGCGAACTCCTCAGCCACCCCGACCGGGTGGCGAAGCGGCAGGATGAACATGTTCGTCCCGAGCCGCATGTCCCCCGCGTCCGCCGCGAGCGCGGAAAGAAGTGGCAGTGGCTGCAGGGTCGGCATGTTGCCCAAGTAGTGCTGCAGCACCCAGACCGAATCGATGCCGGACTTCGCGGCCGCTCGTACCTGCTCACGCAACTGCACGATCCGGTCGGCCGGCACGGTGCCCGGCGCAAAGTCGTTCATGATGGCCAGACCGAACTTCACGATGCGCCTCCGGGAGCCGCTATTCATGCTATTCATTCATATGAGTTTCGAGTAGAATACCGCGTGTGGACGAAACTCGCACGCCCGACGTTGACGCGGTAGTTGTCGGGGCCGGTTTCGCCGGCCTGTACATGCTCTACCGGCTGCGGAACGCGGACTTTACCGTCCGCGTCTTCGAGGCGGGGGACGGTGTCGGCGGCACGTGGTACTGGAACCGGTACCCGGGCGCGCGCTGCGACGTCGAGAGCATGGAGTACTCCTACTCCTTCTCCGAGGAGCTGCAGCAGGAGTGGGAGTGGACGGAACGGTACGCCACCCAGCCAGAGATCCTGCGCTACCTCAACCACGTCGCCGACCGCTTCGATCTGCGTCCTGACATCCAACTGCAGACTCCTGTGGTCTGCGCCGATTACGACGAGGGCAGCGCGCTGTGGACCGTCGGGCTGGGCGACGGATCGACCGTCACCGCCCGGTTCGTGATCATGGCGACCGGCTGCCTCTCCCAGGCCCGGGTGCCATCGTTCCCGGGCCTGGAGGCCTACCGCGGGCGGACGTACCACACTGGCGACTGGCCAGCCGACGGGGTCGACGTCAGCGGGCTGCGCGTCGGCATCATCGGCACCGGCTCGTCCGGCGTCCAGGTCATACCCCTAGTCGCGCAGGAGGCGGCCGCGACGGTCGTCTTCCAGCGAACGCCCAACTTCACGATGCCGGCTCGCAACGCGCCGCTCACCGTCGAGAAAATCGCCGCGATCAAGGCGGACTACGCCAAGCTGCGAGAGCAGGCGCGCTGGAGCGGCAATGGCACGCTGCGGGTGAACTACGACGAGCCCGCGGCGACCGCCCTGCCCGAGCTCATCCAGCAGCGCTACGAGGCAGGCTGGGCGTTCGGCGGCAACGACATCGTGGGTAGCTTCAACGATCTGACGACCGAACAGATGTCGAACGATACGCTCGCCGGATTCCTCCGCGGCAAGATCCGCCAGATCGTCCGCGACAGCCAGACCTCCCAGACCCTGACGGCGCAGGACTACCCGGTCGGCGCGAAGCGGATGTGTCTCGGCACCGACTACTACGAGACGTTCAACCGCGAGAACGTGCGGCTCGTCGACCTGCGCGGCGAGCCGATCAAGGACTTCACGCCGCAAGGGATCCGCACCTCGGCGGCGGAGTACCCGCTGGACGCGGTCATCTTCGCCACGGGCTTCGACGCCATGACCGGGGCGATCTTGCGCGTCGATATCCACGGCCGCGGCGGGCGTTCGCTGCGCGACGACTGGGCCGGCGGCCCGCATACGTACCTGGGCCTGGCCAGCGCCGGTTTCCCCAACCTCTTCTTCATCACCGGACCGGGCAGCCCGTCGGTGCTGAGCAACGTCGTCGTCTCGATCGAACAGCACGTCGAATGGATTGGCGAACACATCGAGTACCTGCGCAAGCGCGATCTGGCGAGTACCGAGCCGGAAGTTGAGGCACAGGAGCAGTGGGTTGCGCATGTCAATGACACCGCGGCCCGGACACTGATGATGAAGGCGGCGTCGTGGTACCTGGGCGCGAACGTTCCCGGGAAGCCGCGCGTGTTCATGCCGTATCTCGGCGGGGTCGGCAACTATCGCCGCATCTGCGATGAGGTCACCGCCGCGGACTACCGCGGCTTCGCCACCGGGTAGTGGCTGCGACTACTTCCAGTCGACGACGTCGTCCATTCTNNCCTGGGCCCGCTTGGGGTCCTGCCGCTCGATGGCGCGCGCGATCGCTTCGTGGTGCGTAATGACCTGCGCCCGTTCGTCCGCGGGATACAGCACCTCGGTGACGCGGACGGACCAGATGGCATAGATGGAGTCAGCGGCGAGAGCGAGAACCGGGTTGCCTGATGCCTTGCCGACGGCGCTATGGAACCCGCTGGTCGCCGACACGTACCGCTGCTCGTCATTCCCGTCCTGGCTCGGTGCCAGCGACTCACGGACGAGTCGGCCGGCCTCTTCCCCTGGCTGCTCGGCCGCCTTGCGGGCCAGCACGACTTCGTACTCCAGCCGCGCTTCCAGTAGCTGCCGGTAGGTGGCGCCAAGCGGCTGCAGGTGCAAGGTCATCATCTGGCCGAAGTTGCCTGGGTCGTGTGGCGCGACGACCGGGCCGCCGCGGGGGCCCGGCTTCAGCGTGACTAGTCCGTTGACCTCGAGGATGCGCAGTGCCTCACGCACCGAACCGCGGCCCGCCCCGAAGCGCTCCACCATGGTGCTCTCGGGCGGCAGCATCGAACCGGGCCCCAGCCGGTTGCGCCGGATGTCCTGCAAGATTTGACGTGCAACCGATTCGGCAACCTTCTCGGTGCGCTGCGCCACGTCCACTCCTATGGTTGTGCCCCGGTTCAGCCATACGAGGGCGAGATGTTCCATATCATAGGTAACAAAGTCGGCATGACTCCACGCCGCGGTAGTCACTCATAGTCGCCGTTCGGGTCCGTTGGGCTGCTGCTGGCCGCTCTCCGGCGTCCCCGCCCCCACCACTGCTCTTATTGCTGCAAGGGTTTGGCCAGGGCGTACGCCTGCCGGGTCGCGGCGACCAGCCGCCGGGGGGCGAACGCGTCGCCGAGCAGGTGTACATCGGGCCGTTGCCCGGCCAGTTCCTGGTAGAGCCGGGCGTCGGCCTCACCGCCGCAGGCGAGCACGACCGAGTCGAAGCCGGTGAGCTCCTCCGTCCGCCGCGAGTAGACGTTGGCCACCCGCACCGCGCCGGGCCTGACCGCGACGACCTGCTCGAGGAAGCGGAAGGTCACGCCCCGCTTGAACAGCCGGGCCAGGATGCCGCCGACCATGTACCGGTCCAGCAGCGGGGCGGGTCCAGCGGTCGCGTAGATCAGCGTGACGTCGTGGCCGCGCGCGCTGAGATGGTCGGCCACGCTGAGCGGCGGCAGGTGGTCGTCCTGGGCCACGACGAGCACCCGCCGGCCCGCGCCTTTGTCAGGATGGCCGGCTCGGCGATGTACGCCCGGGCCATGCCCACCACGTCGGCGTGGCCGTCGGCCAAGACCCGCTCGACGAACAGAGCCGAACGGTAGTTGCCGGCCGTCTCGGCGCCGTAGCCGTGCGGTTCGAAGCCGGGCACGATGCGGTTGCGGACCCGGCCGCGTACGGCATCGACCCAGCCGCGCCGTCCGCCGCCCGGGCGCGCCAGTACGCGATGTTGCGCGGCGTCGGCCGGCGAGCCCGGGTCTGGCGTTGACCAGCCGTCGACGCTGGTCATGACGGCCCGATGATGCCCCGTCCGGATAGGCCGTCCAGTTCGGCCGGGGTCAGCTGGAGCATCTCCGTAAGCACGGTCCTGGTGTGCTCGCCGATTTCCGGCACGCCGTCGTAGCTCGGCCCCGCGGACGAGGCCAGGTGAAGCACGGGCCCGGGCATCAGCACCGAGCCCAGCACGTCGCTGCCGGTGAGCTCGACCAGCGTGCGGTCGCGGAAGTGCGGGTCGGCCACGATGTCGCGCGCGTCGTTCACCGCCGCGGAAACGACCTCGAACTCATCTAGGATCTTCAGGACCTCGGCCCGGGGCCGGGCCGCCACCCAGCTGCTGACCAGGTGCTGAATGGCGTCGTTGTTGGCCATCCGCGCCGGGTTCGTGGCGAACCTCGGGTCGTCGCTGAGCTCGGGCTGGCCCATCGCCTGGAACAGCCGCCTGGCGATGACCTCGTTGGACGCGGCGATCGACAGCCAGGCACCGTCGGCGGCCTGGTAGATGCCGCGCGGCGACGCCGACCCGGTGCCGTTGCCGACCCGGCCCTGCACCTCCCCCAGGCCGGTGTACTTGAGGATCATGTCGCCCACGATGAACATCAGCGGCTCGTACAGGGCCACGTCGATGACCTCACCACGCCCGGTCCGCTCGCGCTGGTAGAGCGCCATCGCGGTGCCCATCGCCGCGGCGATGCCGGCGATGGAGTCAGCGAACCCGAAGGGCGGCGACGTCGGGGGCTTATCTGGCCATCCGTTGACGAAGGCGAACCCGCTGGCGGTCTCCGCGACGGTGCCGAAACCCGGCCGTTCCCGGTACGGGCCGGTCTGGCCCCAGCCGGAGACCCTGGTCAGGATCAGGCCCGGGTTGTCCACGGCGAGCACGTCATAGCCGAGGCCCCACTTCTCGAGCCGGCCCGGCCGGAACGACTCCAGGACGACGTCGACCGTGGCCGCCAGGCGCCGGACAAGATCCCGCCCGTCCGGCTCGCGCAGGTCGATCCCGACGGACCGCTTGCCCGCGTTGAGCCGGGAAAACCCTAGCGACAAGCCGTCCTTCTGCGGCGTCCAGTTCCGCGCGTAGTCGCCCGCGGCGGGATCCTCCACCTTGGTCACTACCGCGCCGAAGTCCCGCAGCATCCGCCCGGCTGTCGGCGCCGCGTACATCGTGCCGAGCTCGAGAACCGAAAGCCCGGCCAGCGGACCGCTCGCCGCCGCGTTCACCATGCCGTGTTCACCCGTGCCTCCTACTTGCGCTGGTCGAACCGGCGGCCAAGGAGCTCCGAGACGATGCGGATGCGCTGCATCGACGGCGTTCCGCCGGCCAGCGCCCAGCCGTGCGCGTCCCGGTGCAGCCGCTCGATCCCGTACTCCTCGGTGTATCCGTTGCCACCATGGAGCTGCATGGCCAGGTCCGAGACTCGCTTGGCCATCTCGTTGGCGGTGCACTTGGCCAGCGAGACCTCGAGCGGGTCGGGCAGCCCGGTGCCCGCCGTCCTGGCGGCCCGGTACACCAGCAGCCGGGCCGCTTCCACCTGCATGACCATGTCCGCCAGGGTCATCTGCACGCTCTGGAACTCGATGAGCTGCTTGCCGAACTGAGTGCGCTCCTGGACATAAGAGATCGTCCGGTCCAGCGCGGCCTGGCCGATGGCCAGGCTCATGGTGGAATTGCCGAGCCGCTCGAGGGAGAACGCCTTGAACAGGGTCGCGAACCCGGCCCCCGCTCCGACGACGAGGTTCTCAGCCGGAACCACGACGTCGTCGAACCTGACATCGGCGGACGGGATGCCACGGAAACCCATGAGCCGCTCGCGCGCGCCGAAGCTGACGCCCGGGCGGTCGGCTTCCACGATCAGGGCCCCGATGCCCTTGGCGCCGGGCTCGTCGTTCAGCCGCGCATAGACCAGGTAGGCGTCGGCCTCGCTGCCGTTGGTGGTCCACCGCTTTCCGCCGTTGACGGTGTAATTGCCGTCGGCGTACTTCGCCCGCGTGCTCAGGTCGGTCGCCGCCGAGCCCGCGTCTGGCTCAGAGATCGCCAGCCCGATGGAAATGTCCCCGGAGATGACGCGCGGGAGGAAGCGCTGCTGCAGTTCCTCGGAGGCGATCAGCGACAGCACCCGGGCCGGGCCGGTGTTGGCCTCGAACACCTGGAAGGCGGCTGGCCGGCATTCCTTCGCCAGCTCCTCGATGACGATCAGCGCATCGATCAGGGGGGCGCCGGCGCCTCCGAGATGCTCGGGCAGGCAGATCCCGAGTAGCCCTTGCGCGCCGAGATAGCGCCGCTCCTCCAGCGGGAACGCCTGCCGGTCGGCGTCCCAGCCCGCCGCCAGCGGACCGTACCGGCGGCGGGCTATGTCCGCCGCGACGGCCGCCAGCTGCGTGGCGTGGTCGTCGTCGGTTTCGGCAGTCACAGAGCCACCGGCCTCTCCTGAATTTATTATATTAATACTAAGGATCTTGCCTTTCGTCAAGCTGCAACCGCGGTCGCGGCCTTCCGCCCGTGCTGGCAGTCTGCTTCGCCGGGGCCACCCGGCTTCCGTTGGCGGCGCGAGAGGGTTACCATAAACATGATAATGATAGGGAGCCATATGAGCCAAGCGGTAATAGTAGACGCGGTGCGGTCGCCCATGGGCCGGGCCAGGCCAGGCGGGGCCCTGTCCAGCGTGCACCCGGTCGACCTGCTCGCCCAGGTGCTGACGGCGCTCGTGACGCGCAGCCAGCTTGATCCGGGCCGGGTGGACGACGTGCTGGTGGGCTGCGTCGGGCAGGCGGGCGAGCAGTCGGCGACGCCAGGCCGGATGGCCTGGCTGGCCGCGGGCTTTCCCGACCACGTGCCGTCGGTGACCATCGAGCGCAAGTGCGGGTCCGGACAGCAGGCGGTGGACTTCGCCGTGCAGGGCATCGTGGCCGGAGCCTACGACATCGTCATCGCGGCGGGCGTGGAATCGATGAGCCGGGTGCCGATGGGTTCGGCGCGGATGGGCGCCGACCCGTTCGGGGCCGGCGTGCACGCGAGGTACGGGGACCTCGTGCCGCAGGGCGTGTCCGCGGAGCTGGTCGCCGACAAGTTCGGGTTGTCCCGGGAAGAGCTGGACGCCTACAGCGCGCAGTCCCATGCGCGCGCGGCGCGGGCAAGCGGCGAGGGCGAGTTCGACGCGGAGATCGTGCCCGTGCTGCGGCCGGACGGCACGGTGGTCAGCCGCGATGAGACCATCCGTCCGGACACCACGGCCGAACGGCTGGGTGGCCTGAAGCCTGTGTTCGGCACCGGGGAGATGCGTGAGCGCTTCCCGCACCTGGCCTGGAAGGTGACCGCCGGCAATTCCTCGCAGATCACCGACGGCGCCGCCGCACTACTCCTGATGAGCGAGGAACGCGCGGATCAGCTCGGCCTGCACGCGCGGGCCTGCGTGGTCGCGTCGGCAGTCTGCGGGGACGACCCGCTGCTGATGCTTACCGGCCCGATCCCAGCCACGCGGCGAGTGCTTGACCGCGCCAGGATGACCATTGGCGATATCGATGCCATCGAGGTGAACGAGGCCTTCGCGTCCGTACCGCTGGCCTGGCTGCGCGAGTTCGATGCCGATCCGGCGGCCGTCAATCCGCGCGGTGGCGCGATCGCCCTCGGACACCCGCTCGGGGCGTCCGGCGTCCGACTGCTGACGACGATGCTCGGCCAGCTGGACGCCACCGGCGGACGGTTCGGCCTGCAGACGATGTGCGAGGCGGGCGGAATGGCCAACGCCATGATCGTCGAACGGCTCGGTTGATTGACAGTATAATCATAAGCAGAAATTGTGCCGTAGCCGAACCCGGCTGCGGGGGCACGACCCGGCAAGGAGCGCGATAGTGGATCTGGCCGAACGCTCGACGCTAGTGACCGGCGGCGCCTCAGGTCTCGGGCGCGCCACCGCCGAGGCGCTGGTGAGCCGGGGCGCGTTTGTCACCATCGTCGACCTGCCGACGTCCAGCGGCCAGGAGGTCGCGGACAAGCTTGGTCCACGGGCCAGGTTCGCTGCCGCCGACGTGACGTCCACCGGGCAGATGAACGAGGCGCTGGACCTGGCCAATGGACTCGGGCCGCTGCGAGCGGTGGTGCACTGCGCAGGTCGCGGCGCTCGCGTCCGGGTGATCGAGAAGGACGGCGAGCCAGGGTCGCTTGAGGCCTACGAGGAAATCATCAAGCTGAACCTGATCGGCAGCTTCAACGTGCTGCGGCTCGCCGCGGTCCGGATGGCGCGCGCCGAGCCGATCGAGTCCGAACGGGGCGTATGCGTGCTCACGGCGTCGGTGGCTGCCTGGGAGGGACAGATCGGGCAGATCCCTTACGCCTCGTCGAAGGCCGGCATAGTCGGCATGACGCTCGTCGCCGCGCGCGATCTGGCTAGTAAGTTGATCCGGGTCGCGACGATCGCTCCTGGCGTGATGGACACCCCGATCCTGGATCGCATCCGCCCCGACGTCAAGGAGGCGCTGGAGGCTTCGGTGCCCCATCCCCGGCGCCTGGGCCGGCCGGAAGAGTTCGCCGACCTGGCGCTGGCTATCATCGGCAACCCGTATCTCAACGGCGAGACGATCCGGCTGGACGGCGCGATCCGGATGGCGCCACGATGACGAGCCCGGGGCCGGCCAAGGACATCGTGCTCGTCGGCGTCGCCGACGGCGTCATGACGATCACGCTCAACCGGCCGGGCGTGCGCAACGCGATCAACGAGGCGATGGCGAACGCGATCGGAGCGGCGCTCGACGAGCTCGACCGCCGATCCGACCTAGTGGCGGGCGTGCTCGCCGGGAACGGCCCGGCGTTCTGCTCGGGCATGGACCTCAAGGCCTTCCTGGCCGGGGAGCGGCCGGTCGTGGCTGACCGGGGCTTCGCCGGGCTCGCCCAGCGAGGCAGCGATAAGCCGCTGATCGCGGCGGTGGAGGGATTCGCAGTGGCGGGCGGTTTCGAAGTGGTCCTGGCCTGCGACCTGGTCGTGGCCGGGCGGTCCGCGGTGTTCGCGCTGCCCGAGGTCAAGCGCGGCCTCGTCGCCGCGGGCGGCGGCCTGATGCGCCTTCCGCAGCGCATCGGGTTCCAATGGGCCATGGAGTTCGCCCTCACCGGCGACAATCTGACCGCAACGCGGGCCGCCGAGATCGGATTGGTGAATCGGCTGGTCGACGACGGCGCAGCGCGCGACGAGGCGGTGGCACTGGCGAAGAAAATCGCGGCCAACGGGCCGCTGGCCGTCAGGGCGACCAAGCAGATTCTGAGTCGCGGGCTCGATTGGCCCGCCGGTGAGTTTTTCGGTCGCCAATCGGCTTACTCAGAGCCGGTGCGCTCGAGCGCTGACGCACGGGAGGGAGCATCGGCCTTCGCCGAGAAGCGCTCACCCCAATGGCGAGGAGAATGACCGGGCCGTGGATCGGCATGCGGCCCGGCGGCGCTGGATAAGCTGATCAAGGGGTGACCGCGGGCGCGTCGGCCGGCTTCTTCATGATCATTCCGGTGCGGTGGCACAGATGGACAAGCTGGTCGTTCTGGTTGTAACCGCGGTGCTCGAACCAGACGATGCCTGCCTCCGGACGGGTCTTCGACTCACGCTTGCGTAGGATGGTCGACTCCGCGCGCAGCGTATCCCCATGGAACACCGGATTCGGGAAGGTCATCTTCTCGTACCCCAGGTTTCCGATGGTCGTGCGGAATGTGAGGTCTGGCACGATCATCCCGCCGATGAGGGCCGCGGTGAAAAGGCTGTTCACCAGGCGTCGCCCCTGCGGGAGATTGGCCTTGGCGTACTCCTCGTCCAGGTGGATCGGCGCCACGTTCATCGTCAACGACGTGAACAGCACGTTGTCCATCTCGGTGACCGTCCTGGTGAAGGGGTGCGTGAACTGCGCACCATCCTCCATTTCCTCGAAATAAAGTCCGCGCATAGCAGCTCTCCTCTCACAGCTCCGCTTTCACAGACCGCCATGCAAGTCGGCTAGCGCGTCCGTACGTTGGAGCCATTCACGCGCCTTGTCGGCGTGCGCCTTGTCGATGTGGATGTCGCCGTACATCACGGCCCCTTCGCCATGCGCTGCCGCTTCGGCATAGGCTTTGAGCAGACCGCGATAGAAGTCAATGTCCGCCGCCGGCGGGGTGTAGACCTGGTTGACTACCGGAACGTGAGTCGGGTGAAGCACGATCTGCCCTCGGAAACCCATCTTCCTGCTGTCGACCGAGAATGCCTCAAGCCCGTCCAGGTCACGGATGCGTTCCCAGAGGGCCGTCAGCGGATGTACGCCTGCCGCTCGCGCCGCTAGCAGGATGCGGCTGCGGTGATAGCGGGATTCGGTGCCCTGCGGTGTCCATTCGTACCCGACGGCACGAGCGATATCGGCGTGCTCCGCGGTAGGCCCGATCAGCGCCCCGACCCGAGGAGACGCCCGGCCGATCTCCTCGCAGTGCTGGATGCCCTCGATGGTCTCCATCGGCAGGATGTACTCGATCCCGGTCACCTTGTTGCGGTGCTCGAAATAGTCGACAAGCGCATCGTATTTGTGCACGTCGATCGCGCTGCCCACCTTCGGCGCGAACACCCCGGTGAGGCCGGGCACGACCACGGCCGAAAGGTCGTCGCCGGTCGCGCCGGTGTCAAGCGCGTTCGGCCGGACGAACAGGCCGACCTTAGGATGCGAACTTGAGATGCGCCGGATGGCTTCGGCGATGCCCTGGCGCGCGTTTTCTTTCTCCGCCTCGGGCACGGAGTCCTCGAGGTCGAGGCACAGGCAGTCGGCGCCGGCCGCGACGCCCTTGTCAAACCACGCCGGCTTATGACCCGGAACCGTGAGCACGGTGCGGTATGGCTTCATGGGCAGGGCCCACCTCCCTTGATCAGCTGGCTATTCATGAAGCTCGAACTTCGGCGGCCGCTTCTGGAGGAAGGCATTGGCCCCCTCCACCATGTCGTCGCTTCCGATCGCCTGGATGAGCATGCCAAGACCGTTCGTGAAGGAGTCGCGGGCGCTGTTCCACCAGATGTTGGAGCTGACCTTCGCGATCTCCAGGTAGCGGGGGCTGAGCGCGGTGATCTCCGCGCACCAACTCCGCACCTGCTCGTCAAGCTCGTCATCGTCGACGACCTTGTTCACCAGTCCCATGTCCAGCGCCTGCTCGGCGGTGTAGCGGCGGCACAAGAAGCTGAGTTCCTTCGCGCGCTTCTCGCCGATCTGCACCGACATCACGTTCGTGGCCCCGGTCACCGGCGCGCTGCCGACCCGAGGGCCGGTTTGGCCGAACGTCGCCGAGCGCGCGGCGATGGCCAGGTCGCACGCGACCACAAGCTCGTTGCCGCCGCCCGCGGCGGCGCCGTTGACGGCGGCGATGACCGGCCGCGGGCAGGAGCGGATCGCGTCGAACATGCGCAGCGAGGCCGCGTACAGGCCGCGCAGGCCTCCGGGGGTCGGCGCGCCCAACGTCGACAACGACCCGCCGGCGCAGAAGCTTCGCTGCACGCCGGTGATGACCACGGACCGGAAGGTGTTCGCCCCCTGCAAGGCGTCGACGATCAGGCCGGCCATCTCGGCATCGTAGGCATTGCGGCGGCGCGGCCGGTTCAACCGGATCCACAGGGCGTCACCCTGAGTCTCGACCAGGATGGCCGGGGATGTATCGGCATCGGGCACGAACCGATGATAATGGTATGCATCGTTCTAGGTCAATGATCAGCCTGACGCGGCGGCGCCCGCTCCCCGGCACTGGCCGGCACCCCCGGACCGGCGAGCATTAGGCATTGCTATCTGAGGCCGGGCCCATATGATATGAATGATAGGCATGAATATGCGATCCGCTAGTACCGGGAGCCCCGTGTGATCGAGATGATGAGCGCGGACGACGAGCGGGAAATCCGCATGTCGCTGCGCCAGGTGCTGTCGAAGTTTCCTGACGAGTACTGGATGCGGCACGACCTGGACCACGAGTTCCCGTGGGACTTCCACCAGGCCATGGCGCAGGCCGGCTGGCTCGGCATGTGCATCCCGGAGAAGTACGGCGGCGGCGGCGCCGGCGTCCAGCAGGCGGCGTTGCTGCTTGAGGAGGTCACCGGCAGCGGCGGGGCGCTCAACGCGGGGACCACCGTCCAGGTCCCTTTGTTCGGCCTCGAGCCGATCGTCAAGTACGGCACGGAAGAGCAGCGCGAGCGCTTCCTGCGGCCGGCGGCCGAGGGCAACCTGCAGGTGTCCTTCGGCATCACCGAACCGGACGCGGGCACGGACACGACCAGCATCACCACCTTTGCCGAGAAAGTGCCCGGCGGCTACCTGGTCAACGGCCAGAAGGTCTTCATCTCACGGGCCGAGCAGGCCGAGCGCCTGCTGCTGATCACCCGCACGGCGGCACGTTCAGCCGGGGCGAAGACGACCGACGGCATGACTTTGTTCTTCCCGGCGATGGATCCGGCGCACATCAGGGTTCAGCCGATACCGAAGCTCGGCCGCAACGCGATCTCGACGAACACGCTGTTCATCGACAACCTGTTCATTCCGGACGAGGACCGGATCGGCGAGGAGGGCCGCGGCTTCAAGTACCTCCTCGCGGGGCTGAACGCCGAGCGCATCATCGTTGCCGGAGGCTGTCTCGGCATGGGGCGGGTAGCGCTGCGCCGGGTGGTGGAGTACGCCAAGCAGCGCCACGTCTTCGGCCGCCCGATCGGCATGAACCAGGGCGTCCAGTTCCCGCTGGCCGAGTCGCTGGCCAAGCTCGACGCGGTGGAGTTGCTCATCCGCAAGGCGGCCTGGCTGTACGACAACGACATGCCCTGCGCCAAGGAGGCCAACGAGGCGAAACTGCTGGCGTCGACCTGGGCCTTCGAGGCGACCGACCGCGCCATGCAGTTCCACGGCGGCTACGGCTACACGAACGAGTACCACGTCGAGCGCTACTGGCGCGAGGCGCGCGTTCAGCGCATCGCCCCGATCTCCAACGAGCTCATCCTCGCCTACCTGGCCGAGAAGGTTCTCGGACTGCCGCGCTCGTACTAGGCCGATGGGAATGGACACGATGACGCGCGAATATAAGGATCTGCATCCGGCCTTCGCCGACCCGGGTGACTGGAGCCTGGCCACGGTGCTGCGGCGCCACGCGGCCGAGCGGCCGACCGCGACGTGCCTGATCACGCCCGAGGAGGGCGGACAGTGGACCTACGCCCAGGTGCTGGCCGACGCCGAGCGGGTCGCCACCGGGTGGCACGAGGCCGGCGCGGTCGCGGGTGATCGCGTGCTGATCATGGCGGCCAACTCGTCCCGGTTTGTGCGCAGCTGGCTCGGGACCGCGATCGGCGGGTTCGTGGAGGTCCCGATCAACACGGCCTACGAGGGCGAATTTCTGCGGCACCAGATCGTGACCGTCCAGCCGCGGTGGGCGGTCATCGACGATGTCTTCGCCGACCGGTTCGTGGCGGTCGAACCGTCCGCGCGTCAGATCGAGAAGTTCTGGATCATCGACACCGGTTCGGCCGAGGCGGCTATCGAGCTGCTCCGCGCGAACGGCTGGCAGGCGTCGCGCTGGGACGAACTGGTGCAGGGCACGCTCACCCGGTCGTGGCCCGATCCGGATCCGACCAGCTTGGCCTCGATCTTCTTCACGTCCGGTACCACCGGCCCGTCCAAGGGCGTGGCGATGCCGCACGCCCAGATGTACTTCTTCGGCCAGGAGGTCATGTCCCTGACCCGGTTGACGCCCGACGATACCTACCTGACCTGCACGCCGCTGTTCCATGGCAACGCGCAGTTCATGGCGGCGTACCCGGCGTTCGTCGCGGGCGCGGCCGTCGTGGTGCGGTCGAAGTTCAGCGCCAGCCGCTGGGTCGACCATCTGCGCGCGAACAACGTGACGGTCACCAACCTGATCGGCGTGATGATGGATTTCGTCTGGAAGGCCACCCCCAGGCCGGACGACACCGACAACTCGCTGCGCTGCGTATACGCCGCACCGACCGCGTCGTCGGTGTTGAAGCAGTTCATGGCCCGTTTCGATATCGAGGCGTTCGTCGACGCCTTCGGGCTCACCGAGACGTGCGCGCCCATCCTCTCGCCGTACGGCGAGATCCGGCCGCCCGGCGCGGCCGGCCTGGTCGCCTCGGACTGGTTCGAGATCAGGCTGGTGGACCCGGAGACCGACCGCGAGGTGCCGACGGGAGAGATCGGCGAACTCGTCGTGCGGTACAAGCACCCGTGGACGTGCAGCCTCGGCTACTACGGCATGCCGGAGAAGACCGTCAAGGCGTGGCGCAATCTGTGGTTCCACACCGGCGATGCGCTGCGACGCGACGAGGACGGCTGGTATTACTTCGTCGACCGGTACAAGGACGCGCTGCGCCGGCGCGGTGAGAACATCAGCTCCTATGAGGTCGAGCAGGCCCTGCTTGGCCACGCGGCGGTGACGGAATGCGCGGTCATCGGCGTGCCGGCCGACGTCGATGCCGGCGAGGACGAGGTGCTGGCCGTGGTGGTAGCCAGCGGGCCGCTCAGCGCGGACGAGCTCTGGGATTTCTGCCAAGGCAAGATCCCGGGCTTCGCGATTCCGCGTTTCGTGCGGTTTGTCGACGCCCTGCCGAAGACACCCTCGGAAAAGGTGCGCAAGGCGGTGCTGCGCGATAGCGGAATCACCGCTGACACCCACGACCGGATGTCAGCCGCCGACCGCTGATATCACGCCAGCCCATCTCCCGGCCGACACGCCGACCCATGCGCAGAGCCAGACTGCCCGGCTGCGCGATCACCGATCTGAGATGATCACAGCTCAGATGCCCGTTTCCTGCCTCGCGGGCAGCCTCCAAGCCAGACCCTCGGAATGACGTATCATTATCATTGTTGCCGGAAAGCGGGCTCCCGGGCCTTCCGGTGCCAACGAGAGGATTGACCGGTATGGCAAACGAGTCCCACGGGCCGAAGACGGCAATGATCGTGGCGCGGCGTATTGTCCGCGACATCGACCGGCTGTCACTCGGGGCCGGCGACAAGCTTCCCCCCGAACGCGTCATGCTCGAGGAATATCAGGTCGGCCGCGGGACGCTACGTGAGTCGCTCCGATTTCTGGAGCTCCAGGGCATCATTTCGCTGAAGCCAGGCCCGGGCGGTGGGCCGGTCGTCGAACGGCCCGAGGCCACCAGCCTGGCGACGTCGCTCATGTTGCTGCTGCAATTCGCCGACGCACCATACCGCGTGGTCGCGGAGGCGCGCGTCGCGCTGGAACCGACGATGGCGAGGCTCGCGGCGGAGCGGATGACGGCTGAATCTCTTGCTGAACTGTCAGACACGGTCAAAGCGATGGAAGCGGGCCTCGATGACCAGGCCACGTTCCTGGAAGCAAATAAAAGATTTCACGACATTATTGCCTGGTCTTCTGGCAACGCACTTTTCGGCTATCTGGTAGATGCGCTCGCCGATATCCTTGACGGCACCATGCTGGGCATCGACTATCCCGCACACCGCAGGACGGCAATACTGCGCGCGCATCGCGGCATCCTTGATGCCTTGGAGCGGAAAGACCCCGGTGCGGCTGAGGAGGCTATGGCCAAGCACATCGGAGAGTACGAGCGCTATGCCGAGAGGAAATTCCCCGACGTCCTGGGCCGGCGGGTGGTGTGGAACTTTTAGGCAGCAGGATCGGGGGGACGGTCGTCCGGGGGAAGCGGGGAGGAGCCGGGGAACCGGAGGCGGCGACGGCGGGACGACTGGCGGGGCGCGGCTTCACGGGCGGAGGGCTGGCGGGGGGCAGGGATGGGGACGGGGACGGGCCAGCAGGCTTCGGCCCAGACGGTGCGGCCGGGGTGGGCGTCGGCGTAGCCCCAGCGACTGGTGCAGGCGGCGACCATGGCTAGGCCGCGGCCGCCCTCGGCCATCAGGTCGAGGGACCCGGCGACCGGGAGGGACGGGCCGCCCTCGTCGGTGACCGCGATCCGGGCGACACCGGGCCCGGGCAGGTCGACCTCGACAATGAATATGCCGCCGTTCCCCGAGCCGCCGTGCGCGATGGCGTTCGCGCACAGTTCGGACACGCAGGTCATGAGGACTTCGCGAGCCGGGCAGCCGGCCAGCAGTTCGGCCACGAACCTGCGCGCTTCGGGCACTGACGCGGGTATGCCGCGGAACGTACGGACCCGGGGACGCGTCGATTGGACGGGACCTGCGGACCCGAAGGAACCCACGTGTAGCACCGGGTAGGCACCAGTCACTGTAGGTCACCCCCTGACATCTGACTCCTACCCTGTGTGACGCGCAACTGGGCAAAACGGTTCACCCGGGCTTTTCCGGACAGTCGCGGTCAGACCACGGTGACCACGGGCAGGTAATAGAAACGCCTGGCCTGATCGATGTTTCGTACCTTTTGCCCCTTCCGTGTCATCGGGGCCGGAGGGACACTATGGGGAACGGAAAACGGTGAAGGAGGAGGACATGGCCGTCGAGGGCACGCGGGGGCTCAAGCGTTCACTGTCGGTCTGGGCCGCGATCGGCCTGTCGGTCGCGCTCATGGCCCCGAGCATGGCCGCGAACATCAACCCGCAGGCCAGCGCCCAGACCGCGGGCCGCGCGGTGCCGCTGACCTTCCTCATCGCCGCCGTCGGCGTGCTGCTCGTGGCCTACTCCTTCGTCCGGCTGACTCAGTACTTCCACCACTCCGGCTCGGCCTACGCGTTCGTCGGCGCGACGCTCGGTCCGCGGGCCGGGGTGGTCGCGGGCTGGGGCTTGCTCGGCACCTACACGTTCTACGCGGTGGTCACCGCGAGCGCGGCCGGCATCTTCGGCACCGCGTTCCTGCAGGAGGTCGGGGCCTGGCCGAACCCGCCGACCTGGGCGCCGTGGATCCTGATCTCGGTCGTGCTGGCGCTGGTGCTGCTGCTGGCCGTGATCCCGGCCCGGCGTGGCGCGAGCGTGCTGCTGAGCGTCGAGGGCACCACGGTGGCGCTGATCCTGATCGTCACCGCGGTGGTCCTGGTCCGGCTGCTGGCCGGGAACGCGCCGGGCCACGAGCACTTCACCCTGAGCGTGTTCCAGCCGACGCCGGGCACGGGCGTCTCCGCGATATTCCTGGGCGTGGTGTTCGGCTTCTTGTCCTTCGCCGGGTTCGAGGCGGCGGCCACCCTGGGCGAGGAGGCCAAGCGCCCAACCCGCGACATCCCGCGCGCGATCCTCGGCGTCGCGGTATTCGGCGGCGTCTACTTCGTAGTCGTGACCGCGGTCGAGATGATGGGCTTCGGCACGAGCAAGGCCGACGTCACCAACTTCGGCAACTCGCCGTCGCTGCTGGGCGACCTGGGCGCCTCCTACGTCGGGCACTGGGTCGGCGACGTGATCACGCTCGGCACCACGGTCAGCGCGTTCGGCTGCTGCCTGGCCTCCACGGTCGGGGCGGCGCGGCTGATGTACGCGCTGTCGCGGGACACCGCCGGGGCGCGCGGGGTCGGCGCGGGCTCGCGCTGGGGGACGCCGGCCAACGCGACCCTGGTGATCACCGCCATGTCGGCCCTGATCATCATCATCTACACGGCGGCCTTCCACGCCACCGCGTTCGACAGCTTCCTGTGGTCGGGCACCATCGGCACGCTGATCCTGCTGGTCGTCTACGTGCTGGCCTCGATCGGCTGCATCATGCTGGTGTTCGTCCGGCGGAAGCTGGCGGTGCCGATGTGGCAGGTCATCATTCCGGTCGCGGGCCTGGTGGTGCTCGGCTACACGCTGTACCGGAACGTATGGCCGTACCCGACCGGTGACGGCAGGTGGTTCCCGATTACGGCGGGCGTCTGGCTGGCNNGGCGAGGCCGCCGAGGTGCCGGCCCAGGTCGAGGCATCCTGACCGAGCCAAAGGGGTACAGCCCCGGAGGCGGGAGGAGAAACACAGCGTGCCGGAACTGCTCGGCTGCGTCGCGGAACAGGCCCTGGTCGACCATCACTGTCACGGGGTGCTGGTCCGCGACGCGGACCAGGCCACGCTGGAGTCGATGCTGAACGAGGGCGCGACCAGTACTAGCCAACACTGGCCGGGCGGCTCGATGTTCGACTCGCAGGCCGGATTCGCGTTCCGCCGCTTGTGCCCGCCGGTCCTCGGCCTGCCGCCGCACGCCGAACTGCCCGACTACGTGCTCCGCCGGGCCGAGCTCGGCACCACCGAGGTGAGCAAGCGCTTCCTGGCGGCGGCCGGGATGTCAGCGCTGTGTGTGGACACCGGCTTCACCCCGGAGCCGCTCACCTCCCCGGCCGAGCTCGGCGGGCTGGCGGGCGCGACCGCGCATGAGATCGTCCGGCTCGAGCGGGTGGCCGAGGACGTGGTCGCGGCCGGGATCGGCGCGGCCGGTTTCGCCGACGCGGTACGTTCCGCGCTTACCGCCCGCACGGCGTCCGCGGTCGGGGTGGTGGGGGTCAAGTCCATCGCCGCCTACCGGACCGGGCTGGACCTGAACCCTGAGCGGCCGTCCGACGCCGAGGTGACGGCGGCCGCCGGGCGCTGGCTGGCGGCCCAGACGGACCCGCCCCGGATCGCCGACGAGACGCTGCAGCGGTTCCTCATCTGGTGCGGCGTGGACCTGGGGCTGCCGGTGCAGTTCCATGTGGGCTACGGAGACAGCGACGTCGACCTGCATCGCTGCAACCCGCTGCTGCTCACCCCGCTGCTGCGGGCGATCCAGCCGGCCGGGACCCCGGTCATGCTGCTGCACAACTACCCCTACCACCGCGAGGCCGGCTACCTGGCCCAGGTCTTCCCGCACGTGTACGTCGACGCGGGCCTGGCCACGCACAACCTGGGCCGCCGCGCTCCCGCCCTGCTGGCCGAGGCGCTGGAGCTCGCGCCGTTCGGCAAATTCCTGTACTCCTCGGACGCGTTCGGGCTGCCAGAGCTGTACTACCTGGCGGCGGCGCTGTTCCGGACCGCCCTGTCGGGCTTGCTCACCGCGGGGCTGGAGGAAGACCATTATTCCGAACGGACCGTGGTGCGCCTGACCCGGATGCTCTGCGCCGACAACGCCAAGCGCGCCTACCGGCTCGCCAATCAGATGTAAGAGTCAGATGTGATGGTCAGATGAAGGTCATCTCGGTCAACGTCGGCCAGCCGCGGGACAACCCGTGGAAGACGATGAAGCTCACCGGCATTGACAAGCGGCCGGTGGCGGGCCCGGTCATGGTCAAGGCGCCCCGGGCCAAGGGCATGGGCCTGGTCGGGCTGGCCGGGGACCGCGTCTACGACGTGCGCAACCACGGCGGGCCCGACCTGGCGGTCTACGCCTACGCCCGGGAGGATCTGGACTTCTGGGCGGCCGAGCTCGGCCGGCCGCTGCCGAACGGGGTGTTCGGCGAGAACCTCACCACCGAGGGCGCCGACGTCAACGGCGCGCTGATCGGCGAGCGCTGGCGGATCGGCCAGGCCGTGGTCCTGGAGGCGTCCCTGCCGCGGGTCCCGTGCGGGACGTTCCAGGGCTGGCTGGCACTGGCCGGCTGGATCAAGCGGTTCACGCTGGCCGCCCGGCCCGGCACGTACTTGCGGGTGATCGAGCCGGGCCCGATCCAGGCCGGGGACGAGATCGAGATCGTGCACCGGCCCGATCACGACGTCACCGTGGCGCTGACCTTCCGGGCTCTGACCATAGAACCGGAGTTGCTGCCGCGGCTGCTCGCCGCGGACGCGCTGCCCCGGGACATCAAGGAGCTGGCGCGGCGGCGGATCGCGTAAGGCGCAGCGCCTCGGCCAGCAGGGTTGGCGCGGGCTGGCTGGCGTCGAGCCAGTGGACGCGGGGGTCGCGCCGGAACCAGGACTCCTGGCGCCGGGCGAACCGGCGGGTGGCCTTGACGGTCTCGTCGCGGGCTTCGGCCAGGGTCAGCTCGCCGTCCAGGTGGCGCAGCATCTGCTGGTAGCCCAGGGCGCGGCCGGCCGTCTTGCCGTCCCGCAGGCCCTCGTGCACGAGAACCCTCACTTCGGCTTCGAAGCCCGCGTGCCACATGCGGTCGACCCGGGCCGCGATCCGCTCGTCGACCTGCGGGCGGGGCAAGGTGAGGCCGAGCTGGACGGCGGGGCGGCCTTGATCGTAGGTGGGCATGCTGGCGGTGAACGGGCGGCCGGTGATCTCGATCACCTCGAGGGCCCGCACGATCCGGCGGCCGTTGGTGGGCAGGATGGCGCCGGCCGCGGCGGGGTCGAGCCCGGCCAGCCGGGCGTGCAGCACCGCGGCGCCCACCCCGGCGAGCTCGGCCTCGAGGCGGCTGCGGGTCACCCCGTCCGTTCGGGGGAAATCCAGATCGTCCAGAGCCGCACGGATGTACAGTCCTGAGCCGCCTACGAGCACCGGGATCCGGCCGCGGGCGATGATGTCGTCGATCGCGGCGCGGGCCAGCTTCTGGTAGTCGGCCACGTTGGCGGTGCGGGTCACCGGCCAGATGTCAAGCAGGTGGTGCGGTATACCCTGCCGGGCGGCCGCGGGCTCCTTGGCCGTGCCGATGTCCATACCCTGGTAGAGCTGCATCGAATCGGCGTTCACGACCTCGCCGCTGAGCGCGCGGGCCAGCGCGACGGCCAGCCCCGACTTGCCGGTGGCGGTCGCCCCGACCACGGCGATGACGTGCGTGCCCATGCCCATTAGTGTGCCCGGCGCCAGCTGGCCACGACGTAGCTCACCTCGAACGGAGCGCCGGCGTAGCGCAGCTCGGCGTGGAAGGCGTCCTGGCCCGCGGCGCCGGCCAGGACCTGCCAGGCGGCGCGCCCGGCGATGTGCAGCGGGCGATCCTGGCCGGGGTCGAGCGCGGCGAGCGCGGCGGGGTCGGCGGCAGCCAGGGCGGCGGCCACCTGGTCGTCGTAGCGGTCGGCTTCGGGATCGGCGGCGTCCGGGGCGGCGCGGGCCCGGCGGGAGGGCCCGTCGCCCATGGCCAGCAGCGCAACCCGGGGCGCGAGCGCGGCCAGCTTCTCCCCCAGCTGCAGGCACTCGGCGGGCAGCGCGTCCGAGGCGATCCCCCACCACACGGCCCGCGGCGCGCTGGTCCGCGGGTCGGCGCGGGAGAGCAGCCACTTCCCGATGGTCAGGGAGAGCGGCAGGGCGGGGGCGTCCTGGCTGCCCCGACCGATGGTAAACGGGACGCCGAAGTCGTGCAGGCGGCCCGGCGTGTCCGGGGGGTACTCGGCTGTGCGTCCGGCGCCGCCCGCGACCACGATCAGGTCCGGGCGTCCGGTCAGGAGGGCGGCGACGGCCTGGTGACACACCGCCCGCAGCCGGTCGACCTCTGCGTCGTCGGGACCGGGGGCGCCGGTGGCCTCGGGGATCAGGAGCGGCGGATGCGGGCAGACGGCGGCCGCGATCAGCATCCCAGCAGGCACATGGTCAGCGGTTCCTGGTCAACGGTGCCTAGTTATCCGGCGGCGGTAGGCGATGCCACCCAGACCAGCCACGATCGCCAAGCCACCGACCACCGCGAGCCCGGCGTCCTGGAATCCGGCCGTCCCGCCACCGCCGGTGACCGGCGCACCATTGGGGACCGGGGTGTACGAGGGGCTGGGCGATGGACTGGCTGAGGGACTCTGACTCGCGCTGGACGACGTCGACGGCCTGGCCGAGGAGCTCGCGCTCGCGCTCGAGCTCGCGGAGGCGGACGTACTGGCGCTCGCCGACGCACCGGCGCTCGCGCTGGCCGAGGTACTGGCAGTCGCGGTGGAGGTCGCGGTGGAGGTCGCGCTGGAGGTCGCGCTGGAGCTGGCGCTCGGCGAGCCGCTGAATACCGTCACAGGGGTGCCGCTCGAGGTGCAGGCCGAGAGCGCGACGCAGGCGATCATGGTCGTCAGGCCCCAGCCGACGGCTGTGTACCGGACCCGATGCGACGTCCACGCGATGGCTGTGCGCACCCTCATCGAACCTCCTCATGCTCTCGGCAATGACCATTTCCCGGTCGCCGCCCGCAGAAACCGGCGCCGGAAGAGCAAACGCGTGGCCGGCCTTTGGTCGCTGACCGCGCCGGCCGGAGAACGAACCGGACATAAAGACCGGCGGCCATAACGCGGTAAGCGCGTCCGGCCGGACAAACAGCCAATGGCGTGCTCACCACCGGAATATTAGGCTACTTGAGTAGAAAGGGCGCGGAGCCGGCGGGGAGGGAGGTCGCATTGGCGGGTGCGAGGTGGCCGCGGATAGCCGGGTTTCGCGTCGTGTCCTCGTGGCCCGAGGGCGGATACGCGCGCCCGCCTCGGTCGATCGGCCCCTGGGCGCGGATGGCCGGCGTCCTCGGGGTCCTGCTCATCCTGGCCGGGACCGGTACCGTGGGCGTGGTGTTCCTGTCTCAGCGGCACGCCCCGCAGCCATCCGCCGGGGCGGCGGGGGCCATCGCACCGGCCGGTCACGGGCCCTGGCTGCGGCGCTCCGTGCCGGTGTCCGTCGATATCCCAGCCATCGGCGTGACCTCGAACCTCCTGCACCTGGGACTCAACGCCGACGGCACGATCCAGGTACCGTCGCTGGTCACGAGCGCGGGCGAGGCCGCGTGGTACAAATACTCGGCCACGCCGGGCCAGATCGGCGCGTCGGTTATCGAGGGTCACGTCGATAGCTATCAGGGGCCGGCGGTTTTCTTCCGCCTCGGGGCCCTGCATCCGGGCGACACCATCGACGTGACGCTCGCCGACGGGATGACGGCCATTTTCCGGGTCACCGGCGTGCGTCAGTACCTCAAATCCGATTTCCCGACGAGAGCCATTTACGGCGCGACCGACTATGCCGCCCTGCGGCTGATAACGTGCGGTGGCGTTTTCGACTATGCCACCGGGCATTACCTCGGTTCCACTGTTGTATTCGCGTCCCTGACCACCTCCCGGCCGACCAGCAGGCTATGATCTGGCGGACGCCACAGTGGTAGCGGTCGCGGGAGAGGGGCTAGTCAATGCGGTCGGGCATGACCGCCGCGGTGGTCCTCGCGGCTTCCATGATGGTCCCGGCCGCGGCGGCGTACGCGGCAAGTACGCCGACCGGGAACGACGTGTCGTATCCGCAATGCGGCCAGCCGCTCCCCTCCGGCCAGGCGTTCGGCATCGTGGCCGTGAACGAGGGCGTGGCCAATACGACAAACCCGTGCCTGACCACGGAAATCACCTGGGCCCAGGCTTCGTCGGGTACGACCAGCCAGCCGCGGGTGTCGCTGTACGTCAACACGGCCAACCCGGGCAATCACGGGGTCACCGACTGGCCGGCCACCAATAACAATCCCCTGGGCGGCGAGCCGGTCAGCGACCCGTACGGCACCTGCACGGGCGCGAACAATCCGGCGTGCGCCTGGCAGTACGGATGGAACCTGGCCGAACTGGACGCGCAGACCCGCGGCGTGCCGAACCCGGGCCGCTACCGGTGGTGGCTAGACGTCGAGACGATCAACTCGTGGGAGTCCAGCAGCGCGAACAACCGCGCCGACCTCGAAGGCATGGTCTCCTACTTCCGGCGTATCGGCGCCAACGTGGGCATCTATTCCACGCCCAAACAATGGGACCCGATCGTGGGGACCGTCCGCGCGACCAGCCCGCTGTACCGCCTGCCGGACTGGATCCCGGGCGCCACAACGCTGTCGCGGGCCAAGAAGAACTGCGGCCTGGCCCCGCTGACCGGCGGGGGAACCGTGACCGCGGTCCAGTGGAGCATGAAACCGGTGAACCGTGACCTGGCCTGCCGTGCTCCGTCGCCCCGCTGACTCAGGTGGTCGCGGCGGCCTGCTGGAGCAGGTGCCATAGTTCCTCGACGTCGGGGCGTTCGGTGCGTTCGGCTCCGATCGAGACCCGTACCGACCAGGTGCCGTCGAGCAGCGACGGGGTGACCAGGGCCGCGCCGGAGCGGTTGATCGAGTCCGCCCAGGCGAGCGTGTGCGCGTTCAGCGCGTCGGCGTCTAGCACAGCACCGGTGTCCGAGACGAGGCCTACTGGTTCGTGCCGGAGCACGACGGTCTGCAGGGTGACCGGGGCCAGGACCCGCCAGCCGGGCGTGGCTGAGACCTGCCCGGCGAACCAGCGGGCGTGCTCCAGGTCCCGGCGCAGCCGGGCCCGGATGGCTTCGGCTCCGTCCAGGCGCAGGTGAAACCATAGCTTGAGGGCACGGAAGCGCCGGCCGAGCGGGATGCCCCAGTCCTTGTACTGGGTCACCTCACCGTCAACGGCCGACCGCAGATAGGACGGGTTGGTGGACATGACCCGGATCAGGTGGGCGGGGTCGGCCACGTACAGCAGCGAGCAGTCCAGCACCGTGCCCAGCCACTTGTGCGGGTTCCAGGACAGCGAGTCCGCGCCTTCCACGCCGTCGATCAGCCAGCGCATCTCCGGGAGCAGCAGCGCCGAGCCCGCCATCGCCGCGTCGACGTGCACCCACATCCCGTACCGGCGGGCCAGCGGGACGATCTGCGCGAGCGGGTCCACGGCCGTGGTGCCGGTCGTGCCGACGTTGACCACGACGGCGGCCGGACGGCGGCCGGCGGCCACGTCCTCCTCGAGGATTTTGGCTAGAGCCTGCGGGCGCATGGCGTACGTGACCGGGTCGACGTCGGCGAAGCGCAGGTTGTCGCGGCCGAAGCCGGCCAGGGCCACCGCCTTCGCGATCGAGGAGTGCGCGTGCTCGGTGGTGTAGACGGTCAGCGGGGCGCTTTCGGCCTGCATCCCGCCGCGGGCCTCGGAATAGTTCGTCGCGCGCTCGCGCGCGGCGAGCAGGGCGACGAGGCACGCACTGGAGGCGGTGTCCTGGATGACGCCCTTCCACGACTCGGGCAACGCGGTCAGTTCGCGCAGCCACTCAACCACGACCTCCTCGACCTCGGTCAGCGCGGGAGCGGACTGCCAGGTGATCCCGAGCGCTCCGAGCCCCGAGGTGGCCAGGTCGCCCAGCACGGAGGCGAGGGACGCGTTGGACGGGAACCAGCCGAAGTAGCGCGGGTGCTGAACCTGGGTCACGCCCGGGACCACGACGGCGTCCAGATCGGCCAGCACCCGGCTGAACGGCTCGGCCTCCTCCGGAGCCCGGGCCGACAGCTTCCCCGCTACCTCACCGGGTCCAACCTGCGCCTGAACCGGCAGCTGCGGAATCCGGGTCCGGTAGTCCGCAATCCAGTCGATCAGCTCATGACCAGCTGCCCGGAACTCCTCAGGCTCCATAGCGCACCTTCGCTTCCTACTATCACCTAGCCCGGCGCGCAGCCTACCGGAGCGGGCTATGCCGGGTGATGCTGCGCTGCGGGCCGGCTGTCCGGGGTCCGGTATTCAGTTGACTGCGTGGCAGACCGGGACCATGCTGGCGGCTGTGGCCGGGACCGGTCCTGGGGCATCTGGAACATCCCGGAGGCCCAGGTGGGCATGCTGCCCGCCGACCTGGCGGGCCGGGACAGCATCGAGCTGGGCTGCGGCACCGGGTACGTGTCGGCGTGGCTGGCCCGCCGCGGCGCGCGGCCGGTCGGCCTGGACAACTCCGCGGCACAGCTGGCCACCGCCCGCCAGTTGCAGGACCGGTTCGGGCTGCGGTACCCGCTGATCCACGCCAGCGCCGAGCAGGCACCGTTGGCCGACGCCCGTTTCGACCTGGCCATCTCGGAGTACGGCGCCAGCATCTGGTGCGATCCCTACGCCTGGATCCCCGAGGCGGCCAGGCTGCTGCGCCCCGGCGGTCAGCTGATCTTCCTGGTGAACTCGTCGCTGCTTATGCTGGCCGTGCCCGACGAAGACGGCCAGCCCGCGACGGACCGGCTGCTGCGGCCCTACTTCGCCATGCGCCGGTTCGAATGGCCGGACGACGAGTCGGTCGAGTTCCACCTGGGGCATGGCGAGATGATGCGGCTGCTGCGCGGCTGCGGGCTAGAGGTCGAGGACCTGCTCGAACTCCAGCCTGGCCCGGACGCGACCACCAGGTACCCGCACGTCACCCTGGAGTGGGCCCGGCGGTGGCCGTGCGAGGAAGTCTGGAAGGCCCGCAAGGCGTGAGCCGCGGCCAGCGGGACGGGTGAGGTATACCGGGAGCTACGTTATGACGGCCTGGCCTCCGCCGTCGACGTCGAGGACGGTCAGGCAGCCGCCGCCGGATACCGCGACCTCCCAGTACTGACCCACCTCAGCGCTGGGTGAGAACTCCGCACCCGGACTGATCGTCGACTGCCACGACACGTTACCGGCGGAGTCGATCGAGCCGACCGCCACGCTCACCGAGCTGTTGTTGACAAAGGTGTACTCCACCGAGGCGCCGGAGGAGGAACGCAGGGAGCCGATGGCCGCGCAGGAGTCCCGACCCGCGCCACTAACGCTGACGCTGGGTACCGCGGGCTGCGTCGGCTTGGGCGTCGGTTTCTTGGTCGGCTTGGGGCTGGGTTTCGGCGAGGATTTCGGGGTGGACCTGGTCGACGACGGGACGGATCCCGGTGCCGTCGTCTGCGTCTGCGTGACCGGGTTCTGGGTCGTCGGATGCGCGCTGGGCCGCTTGGACGACGCGGCTGAGGAACGCGGCGAGGACTTGGCCGCCGACGCTGACGCTGACGGTGACGGCTGAGAGCTCGCGGTCTGAGCGGACGTCGATGTGCCGGGCAGCGCGGCGGCCGCGGCGGCAGGCTCGTTCCCCTGGGACGCGGACGGATGGCTGGAGCCGCTCAGGGCCAGCCCGGTCGCGGCGGAACCGATCAGGATCACCGCAGCCGCAGTCCCGAGCACCCGAGGATGCGCCAGCCGGCGTCGCGGCCTGCCCGGGAGGGCTGCGACCGGCGGCGGGATGACCGCCGCCGGTGGTTCGGCCTCTGACGTGACGTCGGTGGCGGCCGCCGGATCGATCGCCGCGGCAGGCTCGCGAGCAGCGGTCTCGGCCTCGGCGGGTGCCCGCTCGGTCTCCGGGGTGATGGTGTCGGCTTCCGGGGCCATGGTGTCGGCTTCCGGAACCGCAGCTTCGAGGTCCCGGGGTCCCGTTTCGGNNCGGGATGGCCAATTCGGCCTCCGCGGGCCCGGCTTCGGCCGCCGGGGCTGCCGCTTCGGGGGCCGGGGGTACGGCCTCGGCCTCCGCGGGCACGGCCTGGGCGTGGGGAACGATGGGGACCGGGTCCCCGGTAATGGTCGCGAGGCCGGTGGGCGGCTCCTCGGGCTCGATCGTCAGCGGCAGTTGCTCGGCGACCGCCGGGGCGGGAGCGTCCGGGAACGCGTTGATGATGGGGTCGGGCAGCCAGCCGGTCATCGGCTGGACGGCTTCCGCCTCGGCCAGCAGTTCGGTGGCCGAAGGCCGCTGGCTGGGATCCTTGGCCAGGCACCGCGCGATCATCGGGCGGACGCCGTCGGGCACGTCGTCCAGGTGCGGGTTGGCGTAGACGATCCGGTAGACCATCGCGGCGGTCGACCCGGTCCCGAAGGGCGGCTTACCAGTCGCAGCGAAGGCCAGGACCGCGCCCAGGCTGAAGATGTCGGTGGGCGGGCCGACCTCGAGGCCTTCGGCTTGCTCCGGAGACATGAAGCCGGGCGAGCCGAGCACGAAGCCCGCGCGCGTCACCGAGGTAGCCTCCGCCGCACGGGAAATCCCGAAGTCGATGACGCACGGCCCGTCCTGGCCCAGCAGCACGTTGGAGGGCTTGAGGTCACGGTGCACCACGCCGGCGGCGTGGATCGCGGCCAGGCTTTCGGCCAGTCCGGCGGCCAGCGCCAGCACCGAGTCGAGGGGCAGCGGCCCGTGGTCGTGGATGGCCTCCAGCAGCGACGGCCCGGGGACGTAGGCGGTGGCCAACCAGGGTTCCGGGGCATCGACGTCCGCGTCCACCAGCATGGCCGTGAACAGGCCGCTGACCTTTCGCGCCGCGGCGACCTCCCGCCGGAACCGGATCCGGAAGTCCGGATCAGCGGCGAGGTGGCTGTGGATGACCTTCACCGCGACGGGCCTGCCACCCGCCGAGCGGCCTAGGTAGACCCGGCCCATGCCGCCGTCACCCAGCTGCCCGACCAGCCGGTACGGTCCGATGAGCCGGGGTTCCCCGGGTCGGAGCTCCCGCAACACGCCAATCCCCACCCAACGTCAGTAATAACGCATCTGGCGCTTATCTAGCCAATCGTGAGCTTAACGATCTTCTGCTTAATGCGCGACGCC
>PLIQ01000510.1 GCA_003140115.1 Actinomycetota bacterium
GGTTCGAGGGACGCGTCGGGGACAACCATCACCACGTCGTGTGCCGGTCGTGCGGTGTCGTCGCTGACGTCGACTGCGCGGTCGGCGAGGCACCCTGCCTGACCGCTTCCGACGACCACGGCTTCTCGATCGACGAGGCCGAGGTCATCTACTGGGGCCTGTGCCCCGACTGTTCCACCGCCCGGAGTACCTGAGCACCGTGAACCGCCATATCCGGAAGGAAGCACATGTCCGAGAACCATGATCCAGTAGTCGCCGAAGGCCCGACCCCGGAGGCCGCGGAATGTCCGGTCCTGCCCGGCCGCGTGCACCCCACCGCGGGTGACGCTAACAGCGAGTGGTGGCCGCGCCGGCTCAACCTGAAGATCCTGGCCAAGAACCCTGCCGTGTCGAACCCTCTGGGCGAGGATTTCGACTACGCCGAGGCATTCAACAGCCTCGACCTGGCCGCGGTGAAGCGCGACATCGCCGAGGTGCTGACGGATTCCAAGGACTGGTGGCCGGCCGACTTCGGCCACTACGGGCCGCTGATGATCCGGATGGCCTGGCACAGCGCGGGCACCTACCGGATCAGCGACGGCCGCGGCGGAGCCGGCGCCGGGCAGCAGCGCTTCGCGCCGCTCAACAGCTGGCCGGACAACGTCAGCCTGGACAAGGCCCGCCGGCTGCTGTGGCCGGTCAAGAAGAAGTACGGCCAGAAGATCTCGTGGGCCGACCTCATCGTCCTGACCGGCAATGTGGCCCTGGAGTCGATGGGCTTCGAGACCTTCGGTTTCGGCGGCGGCCGGGTGGACACGTGGGAGCCCGAAGAGGACGTCTACTGGGGTCCGGAGACGACCTGGCTGGACGACGAGCGCTACAGCGGCGACCGCGAGCTCGCCGAACCGCTCGGCGCCGTCCAGATGGGCCTGATCTACGTCAACCCGCAGGGCCCGAACGGCAACCCGGACCCGCTCGCCGCGGCCCGCGACATCCGCGAAACGTTCCGCCGGATGGCGATGAACGACGAGGAAACGGTCGCTCTGATCGCGGGCGGCCACACCTTCGGCAAGACCCACGGCGCGGGCCCGGAGAGCGCAGTCGGCCCCGACCCCGAGGGGGCCCCGCTCGAGCAGCAAGGCCTGGGCTGGCAGAGCAGCTACGGCTCCGGCAAGGGACGCGACGCGATTACCAGCGGCATCGAGGTCACCTGGACCCCCACGCCGACCGCCTGGGACAACAGCTTCTTCCCGGTCCTGTTCGGAAACGAGTGGGAGCTGACCCGCAGCCCGGCCGGCGCGCACCAGTGGCAGCCGAAGGGCGGCACCGGGGCGGATTCCGTCCCTGATCCGGAGGACCCGTCGCTGCGCCGCCCGCCGACGATGCTGACCACCGACCTCTCGCTGCGGGTCGACCCGATCTACGAGCAGATCTCGCGGCGCTTCATGGAGAACCCCGACCAGTTCGCGGACGCCTTTGCCCGCGCGTGGTTCAAGCTGACCCACCGGGACATGGGCCCGATCGTTCGGTACCTCGGCCCGGAGGTCCCGGCCGAGACGCTGATCTGGCAGGACCCGGTGCCGGCGGTGACGCACGAGCTCATCGACGCCGCCGACGTGGCCGGCCTCAAGGGCCAGATCCTGGCCTCGGGCCTGCCCGTCTCCCTGCTCGTCTCGGCCGCGTGGGCCTCGGCCTCGTCGTTCCGCGGCAGCGACAAGCGCGGCGGCGCCAACGGCGCGCGCATCCGCCTGGAGCCGCAGAACGGGTGGGAGGTCAACAACCCCGACCAGCTCGCGACCGTGCTGCGCGTTCTCGAGGGGATCCAGTCCTCGTTCAACGCCACTGGTAAGTACGTCTCGCTGGCCGACCTGATCGTGCTGGCCGGCGGTGCGGCGGTCGAGCAGGCGGCCAGGAACGCCGGCTTCGACGTCGAGGTCCCGTTCACGCCGGGCCGCACGGACGCGGCGCAGGAACAGACCGACGTGGAGTCGTTCGCCGCGCTCGAGCCCACCGCGGACGGGTTCCGTAACTACCTGGGTAAGGTCAGCCGGCTGCCCGCCGAGTACCTGCTGCTCGACAAGGCGAACCTGCTGACCCTGAGCGCTCCGGAGATGACCGTCCTGGTCGGCGGCCTGCGCGTGCTCGACGCGAACTACGACGGGTCCAAGCTCGGGGTCTTCACCGCCAGCCCCGGGTCGCTGACCAACGACTTCTTCGTCAACCTGCTCGACATGAGCACGACGTGGCAGCCGGTGGCGCAGGACGCGAACACGTTCGAGGGACGCGACGCCGCCACGGGCGAGGTCAAGTGGACCGGCAGCCGGGCCGACCTGGTCTTCGGGTCGAACTCCGAGCTGCGCGCGCTCGCCGAGGTCTACGCGAGCGACGACGCGAAGCAGAAGTTCGTGACCGACTTCGTCGCGGCGTGGAACAAGGTCATGAACCTCGACCGGTTCGACCTCGCCTAGGCTCCGAAGGCTGAGCCCGTAGCCGGACACGGACGACGAACTAGGGCAATAGACCGAAATAGCCAGATGTGACTGTGTGCATACGGTCACATCTGGCTATTTTCGTGACTAAAGCACCCTCGTCCTGTTGCGCTCAGCGACCGGCGGACGGTGAATGGTGCATAGAGGCGGCGCGAGTAACCGGAGCCGTATTGCGGTAACACCTGGACCTGACCGGCCACTGCACCGCAGGCCCCGGGTTGGCGAAGGCCGGGTCGGCCCTGCCGGCTCGGTCGGGGACTCCCGCCGGGAGAGGGAGGCCGGCCGGATGGCCACGTTCCGCGACGTCTTCAGGGTGCGCGAGTTCCGCGCCCTGTGGCTGTCGGTGATCTTGTCCGCGGCGGGCGATCGGCTGGCCCTGGTCGCCTTGGCGGTGCTGGTCTACGACCGGACCAGGTCGCCGCTGCTGGCCGCCCTGGCCTACGCGGCCGGGTACCTGCCGTGGGTGATCGGCGGGCTGTTCCTGGCCGACCTGGCGGATCGTCGTCCGCGCCGCACGGTGATGGTGGCCTGCGACGCGGTCCGCGCCATCCTGGTCGCCGCGATGGCCGTACCGGGCACGCCGGTGGCGGCTCTGGTGGTGCTGTTGTTCGCCGCCACCATGTTCGCCTCGCCGTTCGAGGCCGCCCGCGCGTCGATCACCCCCGGTATCCTGCCCGGCGAGAGCTACGCCCTGGGCACCGCGGTGATCCAGACCACCTACCTGACCGCCGAGGTGACCGGCGCGGCCGCCGGGGGNNCGGCTGGTGTTCGGCGACCCGGCGCTGCGGACCCTCGTGCTGCTGGGCTGGCTGGTGGTCTTGTACACGATCCCGCAGGGCATCGCCGCCCCGTACGCGGCCCGGCTCGGCGGCGGCCCGGTGGCCACCGGGCTCGTGCTGGCGTCCACGGCCGCCGCCACGGCGATCGCCACCCCGCTGTTCAGCCGGTTCGTCAGCCCCCGGCGGCGGCTGACGCTGATGGGGCCGCTGGCGGCGGTCACCGGCGCCACCTTGGTCCTCATCGCGCTGCGCCCGGGCCTGGCCGTTTCGCTGGTGATCTTCTCGGCCGCGGCCGCCACCTGTGTCTACCAGCTCGCGGTCAACACCGCGTTCGTGGTCAGGGTGCCGGACGAGCGGCGGGCCCAGGCCTTCGGCATCGCGAGCATGGGCGTCGTGGTCGCCCAGGGGGCCGCCTTCGTGGCGGCGGGCGCCGCCGCGGAGGTGGTGAGCCCGTCCTCGGTCATCGCCGTGGGCGGCGGGATCGGCGCGGTGGTGGCCGTCGTGCTGACGCTCAGCTGGCGTCGCGTGACGTCGCAGGGGGCTCCAGCAGCACCTTGACCGCGCCGGAGCGCCGCGAGTCCTTGATCGCCAGCACGGCCTCGTCCCAGCGGTCCAGCGGGAAGCGGTGCGTGATGACCGGGGTCAGGTCCAGGCCGCCGGCCACGAAGTCGAAGTAGTGCTCCATGGAGTGCTTGGCCACCCCGCCGACCTCCTCGATGCCGAACCCGTTCGACCCGATGACGCGCAGCTCCTTGAAGTACAGCGGGGTCCACTCGAAGCGCTTGGGCGGCTCGACGCCGGAGATGACGAGCGTGCCGCCGGTGGCCAGCAGCCGCAGCGAGGTCTCGACGGTCTCGGTCGAGCCGATCGTGTCGTAGACCACGGCCGGGCCGTCCTGCAGCCAGTCGTGCTTGCTCCACGGCCGCAGCGGCGTCGTGCCGACGCGCTCGGCGACCTGGGCCACCAGCTCGTCCGGCGCGCAGGACAGCACCGCGTGCGCGCCGAGCCGGGTGGCCAGTGCGGCCCGGGCGCCGGGCCGGGTCGCCGCCCACACCTCGCGGCCGGGATACAGGTGGCGGAGCAGCGCGACCGCCGCGAACGCCAGGGTGCCCGACCCGTAGACCAGGACCGGCTGGCCGTCCGGCGGCGGCGCGAGCAGGATCGAGCGCAGCGAGACGCTGACCGGGTCGGCGAGCACCGCCGCCTCGTCGGAAACGCCGTCGGGGATGGCGAACAGCTGGGTGGGGTGGGCGGCGAAGCGCTCCGCGTGCGCCCCGAAGGCCGCGGCGCAGTTCCCCAGGTGGATCGAGACGGGCAGGTCGCCGGACCGGAAGTTGCGGCACCAGGGGTAGCGGCCGGCCTGGCAGGCCTCGCACGGCGGGTCGATGCCGCGGGGCCCGCAGGACAGCCACGGGTTGAGCACCACCCGCTCGCCGGTGTCCGCGCGGCGCCCCACCACCTCGTGCCCGAGCACGTGCGGAAAGGAGACCAGCGCGGTGAGCGGGTTGTCCCGCGAGCCGTTCAGCAGGATCTGCTTCACGTCCGAGCCGCACAGGCCTGAGAAGGTGGTCTGGACGCGGACCCAGTCCGGCGCCGGCAGCGGCAGCTCGTCGACGTCCTCGATGCGGACCGGCGCGAGCCGGGACACGAACGCGTGCCGGTCGACCCGCCCGCCGATGGTCGCGGCCGCCTCGCGGGCCAGGTTGTGCCGGAACACCAGCGCCTTCACGTCCACTCTCCTTCACGCCGGACAGCCCGCACGCCGGCTTACCGGGGCAGGCGGGTGCCGTTACAGTGTGCCTTGTTGTCTGGCCCCGGAGATGCTGCTACCTTTGGCTCTCCCGCAAAGACCACACGGAGGTACAGGTATCCATGCTGCGCCGACTCTCTGTCATCGCCGCATCGGCGGCGATGCTCGCTGCCAGCGCGCTGCCGGCTTTTGCGACCACCTCGATCGCGCACTCGAGCACGCATAAGCTCTCCTTCCCCGGCCACAGCGGAATCCAGGCCTGGGGGAACTACAAGAAGACGAGCAAGGGGATCTACGTCAACGTCTGCGCCAAGGACACCAAGAGCCAGTTCGCGGTCGGAGCGGTCATCGTGGCGACGAACTCCAGCGGCAGCCACTCCAGCAACCTGGGCGCGGTGGCCATGGGTCACAACAACACCCAGTGCCGGTTCGGGACGATCCCCTATTCTTCGCACCTGAAGACGTACGTCATCGGCTACACCAGCCACGGGACCATCGCGTTCAAGACCAGCACCAAGAAGATCTTCTAACCCGCCTCCGGGTCATCCGGGGGAGCTTCGCGGGAAACGCCCGGCGCTGCGGCGCCGGGCCGCTTCCGTTTGGGTCAGTGCGGGATACCAGAGATCAGGTCGCCCGCCCGGGCCAGCAGCGACGTCCGCGACGAGCGGCCCGCCGATTCCAGCCGGTCCGCCGTGCGGTACAGGGCGTACAGGCCGTGGACCCCGGCCCAGCGCGCGGGCTCCGGTTCCCAGCGCGGTGAGCGGTGGCCCACCCAGGGCAGCGTGGTGAGCGGGCTGGGCACGCCGCGCACCAGGTCGGCCAGGGTCCGGCCGGCCAGGTTGGCGGCCGCCACCCCGTGGCCGGTGTAGCCGCCGGCCCAGCCCAGGCCGGTGCGCGGGTCCATCATGACCGTCGCGCACCAGTCCCGCGGCACGCCGAGCACGCCGGACCACGCGTGCTCCAGCCCCGCTTCGGCCGTCACCGGGAACATCCGGCGCAAGATCCGGCCCAGCTGAGCCACGGTAGAGGCCGCGATCGCCCCGTCGTGGTCCAGGCCGGAGCCGAACCGGTAAGGGATGCCGCGGCCGCCGAGCGCGATCCGGCCGTCGGCGGTGCGCTGCGCGTACATGTACGCGTGCGCCTCGTCGCCGAGCGTTTCGCAGCCGTCCCAGCCGACGGCTTTCCAGGCCGCGTCGCTGAGCGGACCGGTGACGATCATCGAGCTGTTCATCGGCAGCAGCGTCCGGTGCTGGCCGGGCAGGCCCGCGGTGAACCCCTCGGTCGCGCGCAGGACGTACGGCGCGCGCACGTCCCCCGCCGCGGTGTGCGCGCGGCCGGGCGTGATCGCCGTCACCCGGGTCCCCTCGTACAGCAGGACGCCAGCCCCGGTCACCACCTCGGCCAGCCCGGCCACCAGGTCGGCGGGCTGCACCCGGGCACAGTCCGGGTAATACAGGGCCCCGGTGGCCCCGGTCACCGTCGCCCGCTCGGCCAGTTCGTCTTTATTCAGATACCGAACGACCAGTGGTCCATCGCCCCAGGCCCGTTCGTGCTCCAGCTGGCGCCGCAGCCGGGCGTCCTGCGCCGCGGACGTGGCGACGGACAGCGAGCCGCCCTTGCCCAGGCCGGCGTCGATCCCTTCGGCCGCGCAGCCCCGGGCCACCTCGTCGACCGTCTCCCGAAGCTGCCGCTCGAGGTCGCGGACGCCGCCCGCGCCGCGCGGGTGCATGGCGTAGCGGGCACGCGAGCCGGGCAGGGCCGCGGTGACCCACCCGCCGTTGCGCCCGGAGGCGCCGAACCCGGCGAAGGACTCCTCCAGCACGATGATCCGCAGCCCCGGGTCCGCCCGCTTGAGGTAGTACGCCGTCCACAGCCCGGTGTAACCGGCCCCCACGATGCACACGTCGGCCTGCGTCCCGCCCGGCAGCGACGGCCGCCTGGGCGGCACGCCGCGGGCCTGCCACCAGTACGACACCTCGCCGTTCCGCATGCCGGGCCTCCGTCCCGTAAAACGACTCCCGGGTGCACGCACCCAGTACTGGTCGTTCGGAATAAATTATCTGAAAAGCCACCAAAAGTCGTATCTGCGGCCCGGATGAATCGCCATCAGGTGCGACAGCGCGGGCGCCGCCAGGCTGTTCCTGAGCACCGGCGGAGGTAGCGTCAAGGTATGCGACTTGGGGTGCTTGACGTCGGGTCGAACACCGTGCACTTGCTGGTGGTCGATGCCTACCCGGGGGCCCGGCCGATGCCGGCCTTCTCCCACAAGGCCGAGCTCAGGCTCGCGGATCACCTGGATAACGACAGCTCGCTGTCCCGGTCGGGCGAGCGCAGCCTGCGCGACGTCGTGGTCGAGGCGCTGCGCATCGCGGAGGACAAGGGAGTCGAGGACCTGATCGCGTTCGCGACCTCGGCGGTCCGGGACGCCAAGAACGGCGAGGAGGTCCTGGCCAGGATCCTCGACCAGACCGGCGCCCAGATCAACGTGATGACCGGGGACGAGGAGGCCCGGCTCACCTTCCTGGCCGCCCGGCGCTGGTTCGGCTGGTCCTCGGGGCGGCTGCTCGTCATCGACATCGGCGGCGGGTCGCTCGAGGTGGCGTCGGGCATCGATGAGGAGGCCGACACGGTGACCTCGCTCCCGCTCGGCGCCGGCCGGCTGACCAGGGACTGGATCCCCGCCGACCCGCCGCCCGCGCAGGACGTGCGCCGCCTGCGCAAGCACGTGCGAGCGCAGATCGGCCGGGCCACCGGCGGCCTGCTGCGGCACGGCCTGCCCGATCACGTGGTGGGGACCTC
>PLIQ01000187.1 GCA_003140115.1 Actinomycetota bacterium
ACGGGGTGGCGTTCCCGCCCCCCCAGCCGACTTGCCCCGGATGGTGCCACCATGGCCGGCCTGCCAGAAGTGATCGGGTTGCTCCACCGGGCCGACTGGACCCGCCTGTCCCTCTCCGCCGAGGTGCGCTTCGAGTCCGGCCGCGTGGCGCTGCTGATCGCGCCCGGCGGCCATTACCGCATGGAGCACCAGGACGAGGACGGGCCGGTCCAGGGGAACGACGGCCAGCGTGGCTGGACCTGGTGGGCGTCCGGCCGGTCGGAGCCCTCGTCGGCCGAGGTCGGCCTCGACGACGGCCGGCCGGTCGCCGTGCTCTTCTGCCCGCAGGACCTGCTCGACGGTTACGTCCTGGAGATACTCGGGCCGGTGACCGCCTGCGGCCGCGCCGCGATAGCCATCGCGGCCACGCCCCGCGCCGGCGACCGGCTCCGCGAACGCGTCGAGGCCGCCGTCGACGCCGAGCTGGGTATCCTGCTCCGCCGCGAGGAGAGGTTCCGGGGCCAGCTGCTCGCCGTCACCGAGCTGACGGACGTGACGATGAACCCGCCCGCGGCGGCCGNNTGGACCTCGCCGCGGGCGGCCTCGGCGCCCTGATCAAGCACGCGCCGCATTTCCCGGGCCGCGACGCGGACTCCGGCCACGCCGAGGCGGCGATGCCGTCACCCGACCCGGACGTGCTCGCCGCCGAAGACGGCTCACCGCCCGACGATCTGTTGTACCTGCTCTACCGCACCGGCGAACCCCGCGACCTGGGCGCCACGGTGCGCGAGTGGCACGACCTAGCCGTGACGACGGCGCGGATGGCGCAGGACGTCCGGGCAGCCGGCCTCGGCGGCTTCGGCAGCCTCATCGAGGCGTCGCCCAGCGGGAAGACCGTGACCCGAACCGACGCACGGCTGCGCGTCAGCGGCCCGGACCGGTACCGCGTCGACTACCTGCGCGGCGCTGACCGGAGCGGCCTGCGGGTGAACGCCTGCGACGGCGAGCGCTACTGGCGGGTCTTCCCGGACCGGATCCTGACCGGCCCGGCCGCGCCGCTGGGGACACAGGCCGCACACCTGATCTACACGGGCTGGCTGCTCCGCTGCCGGCTGTCCGGTGCCCGGGACATCACCTACCGCGGCCGCCGCGCCCGCCAGCTCCGGGTGACCCGCGGCGGCGGCACCGGGTTCCTGGCAGGACCGCTGACCTACTTCCCCGCCGACGCGATCGTGGACGCCGAGACCGGCTGCCTGCTCCGGCTGATCGCTTACATCGGCGACGCGCCCTACGCCTGGTGGGAACTTGACGACATCAGCACCGAACCCGGCGACCCGGACGAGTTCCGGGTGCACATCCCGCCCGGTACCCGCGTCGTGGAGGAAACCGGCAACCCGTTCACCGACTACACCGCGGCCATTCCCGGCCTGGCTGGCACCGTGGCCCGCACCGCCACCGAGACCGTCCGCCGCACCGCCGACGCCGTCTCCGCCGCCCGGAGCTTCCTGGACGACCTCCGCAGCCATCGCTAGACAGGAGCACGCCGCGTTGATTACGTGGCTGCGGGTGCGAGAGGGCGCCTCCGGGTCCGCGGGCAGGACATGGTCCACCTCTGAGTGCAGAGAAAGCAGATCACGGCGATCTCACCCGCAGACTCGCGCGCCGGGAACGTTATGTCGCTGCTGTCTGTCGGTGGACGCGCTTACGCTGGGCGAAACGGCGACCCACAGGGGAGCTGCTGATGACCGCGCCGCATGCCAGGCAACCTGAGGTCCTGCCTCGCCCGGCCTGGACGCCGACGGCGATCCGGGCCGTGCTGGCCGCCTGCGCCGATGGCGACGTCCTCCAGCGGTCCGACGAGGATCTGGATGCGGCGTTCGGACAGGCCCGTGCGCAAGGTGACGTGACACCGCTGGTGCAGACGGTCAAGCGCTGGTGGTTCGAGGCGGACGCCTGGCGTGACCCCAAGTGCAGCGGGAGTTCCTCGCTCGCATCGACGCCTACCGAGATGAGGGTCCGCCGCCTGCGGAACAGCGGATGAGCCGGGAGGATATCCGGACCCAGTTCGGCGTCTGACGCGTGTACCGGTGGGAGCTGAATGGCCCGGCTCAGCAGGAGTTCGCCGACCTGCGCCCGGGCCGCGCGAGTATCCCTGGCGGCATTCCTGGACGCGGCCGTGATCGCGGATCCGGTGCAGTACCAGCGCCGCCGCGACGAGCGTGATGACGCCTCTATGCCGCTGCGCTCACTGCATTTCGGCCCGGGCGGCGGGGGCCTGGTCAGGTTCCTGGTTTATCCGCCTGATGATCTCGTGCTGGTAGTCCAGATCCAGTGGCTCGGCGGTTAGCGACGTTTGGCTCTCCCCGGTGGAGGTGCTGCGCGCTGAGCCGGACGCTGACACAGTGCGCGCCTTGGACCAACTGGCAATGCTGGAGGTGTTCGCCGGCTCACCCGACGCGGACCGGCTCTCGACCGAAGGGCTGACCCTCGGCCAGGCTCTGGACGTGGACACCAATACGCTCGGCAGCCTATTCGTGACCCGCGGAATTTTCCTCAACTTCGCCGGTCGCCGCCGCTTCGAGGGGGCCTCATACTTCCGCGAAGCGGCACGCCTCGCCACCCAGGCCGGCGACAATCTCGCCCTGGGGCGAGCACTGGCCGATCTGGCGGACCCGCTGGCGGTCACCGACCCGGCCGCCGCAGCCGAGGCCGCCCGTGCCGCCGCCACGCATCTGCGCCGGGTTGGCGCTCGGGGTCAACTAATAGTCGCGATCACCAACCTGGCCCAGGCGCTGGTGATGCTTGGTGACTGGGACGGCGCCGAGGCCGAACTCACCCAGAGTGCCGAGGCCGACGGCCTGGCCGGCGACGAGGATCTCGCCTGCTATCGGGGCTGGCTCGCCGCGCTGCGCGGCGATACCGCCACCGCCGAGACCATGCTTGCGGGATTGGGAGACCTCCGCGCCACCGAGGATCCCCAGGATAAGGCCCAGGTTAGCCTCGTGGAGGCGTTCACCGCGGCCGCCCACGGCCGAGCGTATGACGCGCTGCGACATGCCCGCGGCGCGCTTGCTCACGCGGACGCCCTGGGGATCGGCCACGAGTTCCTACGCTGGGCATGGCCGCTGGCCGCCCGCTCTGCCCATGAGCTGGATGATGCTGCCGCTGCCCGCGAGCTGCTGGCACTGCTCGACTCCTGCCAGCCCGGGCATCTAGTCCCGATGCAGCGGGCCGAACGCGATCTGGCCCGTACCCGCCTGGCCGCAAGCGACAGCGACCCAGCCGCCACCACAATCCTCGCCGCTGCGATTAGCGGCCTGCGCGAGCTGAGCACCCCCTACCACCTGGCCCACGGCCTGCTCGACTACGCGCAGCATCTCACCCGCACCCACAACACCGAAGCCGCCGAGGCAATCGTCGGTGAAGCCTGCCACATCGCCCGTAACCTTCGCTGCCAACCGCTGCTGGACCGGGCCGCCGATATGACGTCTGAGAAGTCCCCGGCAGCGGATTAGATCGCGGCGCTGTCCGGCCGGAACGCACCTCCGGCCTCAGCCGGACTATCCCCGCACCGGCGCCCTGATTGAAGTGGCGAGCCGTCTCGCCCCCGGCCCGCAGGAGTACGCGATGCCCGGATCGTGCCCACATACATACCCTCGCCTGCGGAAACCTGTGATTTGGCGCGGCTGGCTAGTTCGGGGAACAGCCGCCGTGGGTGACATGCGGGAACATCCGTGCCGCTCAGGACCCGTTTCCGGCCCCGCTGACGAGTGCCGTCACCCGAGCCGTGCGGGTCCCAGGCCGGCGCAGGGCATAATTTGACCAAACGGGGTGGCGTTCCCGCCCCCCAGTCGATTTGCGTCGGATGGTGCCGCCATGGCCGGCCTGCCAGAACTGATCGGGTTGCTCTACCGCGCCGACTGGACTCGCTTGTCCCTGTCGGCCGAGTTGCGCTCCGAGACCGGCCGGGAGCCGCTCCCGCGCCCGTTGCGCGGGAGCCGGTCCCGCTGGTACCGCGCCTGGCCGGGGCAGAGGCAAGACGACGGCCGCTACCTGAGGCGCGGAGTGCTGCTGATCGGTCCTGGTGGCCGGTGGCGCCTGGAGTGCCCGGTTCCCGGCCGGGGCGCCGAGGGAGAGGCCGCCGAGGGAAACGACGGCGAGCGGGGCTGGTCGTGGCGGCCGCCGGAAGTAGGCGGGCCTCCGCCGCTCCCGGTCAAGGTGGGCGTCGCCTATCCGCCGCCGCCCGAGTTGTTCTGCCCGTCCGGCCTGCTCGGCGGGTTCACCCTGGAAGTGCTGGGGCCGGTGACCGTCGTCGGCCGCGACGCGATCGCGGTCGCGGCCACGCCGCGTCGTGATGTGCTCGGATCCGGTTCCGCCGAACGGCCCTATGACCGCATCGAGGTCGCCGTGGACGCCGGGCTCGGCATCCTGCTCCGCCGGCTCGAGACATCCGGGGGCGAGCTAGT
>PLIQ01000266.1 GCA_003140115.1 Actinomycetota bacterium
ACCCGGGTGGCCAGCAGCACGATGCCGGCGTACACCCCGACCAGCAGCCCGGTGACGATGGCGTAGGCGAGCGTGCGGGAGACGATCCGGTCGATGTCGAACAGCCGGTACCGCATGATGGCCACCCCCATGCAGACCGGAATCGCCAGCAGCGCGACGGCCCCCGCGATGCCTCCCGCCAGGCCGGGGAGTCCGCGCATTCCCGACAGGAAGAGGGTCAGCAGGACGCCGATCAGGGCGGCGGCCGATCCGGCCAGCAGCCACTTCAGCTGCTGTCGGCGTATCCCGGACGAGCGCCGGTAGCTGGCCACCTGGGCCACGACCGATCCCAGCCAGCACACGGCCACCACCGGGAGGAACACGCCCTCGACCACGCCCCACCACATCGAAGAACCCGTGGGATGACTCAGCACCATCAGGTTCCCGCTGGTGTCGACCCGGATGTCATGACCGGCGATGGCCCCGACCGACGCGATCAACACACCGACTAGATACAGCGTGGCTGCCGCTAGGTAGAGCCACAGGACCCACCGCCAGCGTGGTGACGGCGGGCGGCCGTCGGGAAACAGCAGTACGAGCAGCCCGCTCAGCACGATCGATACCGCCCAGCCGGGCTGCGCCAGCACCGCGACCCAGCCCAGCGGCAGCCCGCCGTGCCGGAGCCGGTAGTCCGCCACCATGTAGAAGCTGGCGTCCTGGCTAAGCGAGCTGACCGCCGCCGAGGCGAGCATGATCCAGCCGAGCGGGTTACGCGGCTTGCGTGAGGCCACCACGAAGCCGACGACCCCGAGGGCAGCCGAGAACCAGACCGGCGAGGAGCCGCCGTTGGCGTTCAGGCTCTGGTGCGCGAGGCGGGCCAGCGGCACGTCGACGGCGACCAGGGCCAGGATCAGGCCGCCGGCGACCAGCGCGATCACCGACAACGCCGACCCGAAGCGGCCCGATGAAGTCTGCGCCGGTCCGCCGCTGGATTCAACCACGCTCATGGGCGGAACCCTACGCACGGACAGTTCCGAGAACGTTACGGCAGGGCCGCAATACTCCCTATTCGGCGGCCCGGTTCGCGAGTTCGCGTTCGATCAGCGCAACCAGGTCTGGCCGCTCGCTCAGCCCCCACAGCACCTCGGCTGGTATCCCGAGCTGGCGGGCGGCCTCGCTGACCGCGGGCCGGAGCATGCCCAGGGCCTGGGCCAGCCCCTCGTCCCGGGTGTAGGTCGGCGGCAGGTCGTCGAGCGACAACCCGCCGGGCCGGTGGAACGCCCCGTCCCGGCCGGGCAGCCAGGCCTCGCGCGCCGCGGCCTCGCCCATCACCGACCTGGCCTCCGCCACGGTGGAGTCGCTGAACGAGGTCAGCACGGATCGCTCGACCACCCCGGCCACCAGGCGGCGGTTCGGCGCGAGCAGCACGTTCCAGACGTATTCGGACCGGGCGTGGCCGGGGTGGGCCAGCGCGAAGCCCAGGCCGTCGACCTCGGCCGCGGGATCGAACCCGTCCAGCCCGCGCTCGTTGCGCCCGAAGTCGACCGTGATCGTCACGTACCCGGCGGCGTTCGGGGTCCGGGCGCGGACCTGCACCGCCTGCCGGACGCCCATCGCGCGCAACTGGACCAGCCACGGCCCGTATCCGTCGCGGGCGAACCACGCGTCAGGGTTGCCCTCGAAGTACGCCTCCAGCTCCTTGGAGCGCTGGTACAGCCGGGGCGGCGGCAGCAGCGCCTGCTCGCCGGTGGCGGCGTTCTCGCCGATGAGGAACGGCGTGGCCGCGACCTTCTCGAGCAGTTCGGCCCGCCGCCCGGCCGCCGCCTCGTCCAGCGCCCACGCGATCCGTTCCAGGTCGGCCTGGTGCTGGGCCTCATTGAGCGCCGCGATGTCCAGCCCGTCGTACCGGGGCAGGACGATCTGGAGCACCTCGGCCACCACGTCCGGCACGGTGAGCTGCAGCGCCGCCAGGAAGGGCTCGGCGGCGGGGGAGTCGGCGACGGCCCGCTTGACCGTGGGCAGGCTGCTCGGCACCGGACCGGGCAGGTACACGGCCGGGCGGCCCTGCTCGTCGAACGGCGCGACCTGACGCCCGTCCTCCAGCCGGATGACCGGCTTGACCCCAGCGGCCGGCCACAGCGACGGATAGCCGGCCAGGAACCGGTAGAAGCGCGTGATCCACAGGTCGTTCTGCTCCTCCAGAAACGCCTCGGTTATCCGCGTCACTACGGTCTCGGGGGTGACCTCGTCGACGCCGATCTCGTCCCGCAGGTACCGCCACAGCACCGGCGTGCGCCCTTCGCTGACCGCCCCGTCGGCGAACCAGACCGGCCGCCCCGCCCCGCTCAGCGCACCGAGCTGGCCAGGGTCGAGCAGCCCGAGCACCTCCGGGCTGCCTGCCAGCAGCAGGTCGACGGCCACGCCGTAGCCGCCGCCCGCCACCGGGATCAGCGCCTCGGCGGTCAGCGCGTCACCCACCGCGTCGAACAGCGGCCGGAACATCGAGCCAGCCGGGAAGCGCTCCGCGTCCAGCGGCAGGGTCTGCAGCGCGTCGGCTGTGAGCAGGCCCTCGTCGCGCAGTTCCGGCAGCACGTCGGCCAGCAGCGCGGCGGTCTGGCGCACCAGCGCCTGGTTCGACGGGTCGTCGGCGGGGATGTTGTCCCGGGCCGGCGTGGTCCGGTACGGCCCCTGGATCAAGAAGCCGAGGAAGGTCTCCTTCTCGGTCGGGAAGAACACGGTCAGTGGCGAGGATCCCACCGCCGTGACCCGCCCGCCCTCCAGCCGGAACACGGCCTCCACCTGCTGCCCCGGGTGGCCCTGCACCGGACGCTGCCAGGCCAGCCACTCCTCCCGCCGCCCGTCCCTGGATACCGTCACGTGCCGGGCCGTCCCCGGCCGCGCGGCAACCGGCCGCGCGGCAACCGGCCGCTCCGCCCCCGGCTGCGAGGCAACCGAGCGCTCCACCACCGAGGCCTCCGCCGCGGGCCCGCCGGTCCGCAGCCGCTCCACGGTCCGCAGAAACAGCAAGATCCGCGGCTGGAGCGCGCCCAGCGCCGCCGCGATTTCCCGCGCCGCGACCTCGGCGGGCACCAGGTCATGGTCGAACGGGAACACGAACAGGGTCTCGACCAGCGGTCCGGCCAACAGCGCCTCCACCGGGAACGGCCGGACGTACGACTCGATCCGGAACGCCTCACCGCCGCTGTAGATACGCGGGCTCTTGGTGTAGGCGTACACCGACTTGAAGCCGATGCCGAACTTGCCGATCGCGGTCAGGTCGGCCGCCTTGTCGCTCTGGCCCACCCCGCACACGCCGCGGACGTCGGCTTCGGTGAAGGGCCGTCCGTCATGCCGCAGCTCCAGCCGGTCCTGGAACAGCTCGAAGGCCAGCTCGGTCGCGCCCGCGTCCTCGGCGTTCTGGATCAGCTCGAAGATGAAGTGGGTGCGCTCGCTATAGAGTTGCCCGAGCAGGTCTAGCACGGCCGTGTCCCAGCCGTACCGGGCGATGTTCTCCTCGCGGATCTTCTGGTAGTCGGCTGGCAACGCCGTTCCTTCCGGTTCTGGTCCGTGCGCAGAATCTACTCCGGGCGGCGGACCGGTCCCGCGCGCCGATCACCAGGAGCCACGTATTCGTCTCAGATCACTGCTAAACCGGTTATTCGTTTGCGTACCTTTCGGTTCAGACGCGAAGAACTTTGCGACTTTGCCTGAGTCATCCCCGCCTAAGTAGCTAATTTGGATGGGGAGCCTGCACGGTGACTTCGCTCTGTAGTATCCGAAGTACACAGGGTGCCAAAGGTCACCGTGACCGGTGTCCGTGGGAGGAATTATGGCCGCATCTGCCTCGCCAGCTTTGGCGATGACCCTGTCCGGGAAGTCCCAAGAGCTAACGGTCGTCCGATGAGCCGCCAGTTCGCATGGGGGGACCCATCGATGGCTGCGCAGCGTGACGACCGGCATCGTCCGTTGCCGTCGGCGCAGTGCTCGTTGTGCGGGATCGCGCTGCCGACCGGCCTGATGGTGCCCGACGGAGGCCAGGCTTGCGCCGACGTCCGCTGGTACTGCAAGGACGCCCAGTCGTGTACCGAGCGCTGGACCGCGAGCCTGCCCCGGCACGCGCATATCGCCCCGACCCCGGTCAGCCTGGCCCCGCCGCCGGCGCCCATGCCGATGGCGATCACGGCGAGCGACCCGGTGCCGGCCGAGCTGCTGAGCGCTCCCGAAGAGGCGTGGTCCATCGACCCGTCTTAGCGGGACGCCAGGCTGCGCAGGGCGTTCCTGATCGGCCTGCCCGCAAAGCGCAGCCAGCGCATGGTGGTGACGTCCAGGATGGCCCAGTTGCCGCTGTCCGCGCCGTCACGGTCCAGGCCGGTCACCTCGATCGGCCCGCCGCCCAGGTCGACCTGCCGCTGGTAGCTCAGGTGCAGGTGACCGTGCATCAGCCAGCGGGGGCGCACCGCCAGCACCACCTCGCGGAGCAGCCTTTGGTGCGCGTCGCTGCGCTGCAGGTCGGCGGGCGACCACCCGGACGGAACGGGCGGGAACGCGTGCTCGATGCCCGCCGGGCATTCGTGCGTGACCATCACGTCGGCGGGCCCGGCCGCCATGACCGATACGGCTTGGAGCCGGGTGATCTCCTCCTCGGGCCACCAGTCGGCGCCCTCGGTCCGTGCCGCGCGGTCCAGGCTGACCGCCCCGCCCAAGGCCAGCCAGTCCCGTCCGTGCCAGCGCCACCGGTGCCCGCGCGGCAGGTACCAGATCCGCTCCGTGACCTGCGCCCGCCCGTCCGGCCCCGGCCGGAGCCTGGCCAGCTGGGTGAAGTCCTCGTGGTTCCCGTCCACGAAGGACAGCTCGGCGCGGGCCGCCGCCAGCTCGGCGTCGAGCCGGGACAGGTACTCCTGCCCGCCGGGTCCGGGCCAGATGCCGAAGTCGCCCAGGTGCACGATCACCCGCGGCCCGTCGGCCGGCAGCAGCGCGGCCATCTTGCGCACCGCCCGGGTCGCCCACGCGGTGTTCCCGTGCCAGTCGCCCGCGACCCCGATGCGCTCGGGTACCCGTTCCATATGTCGCCAGCGTAGGCGAGAAACCACTTTCCGTTTGGCCAAAACGGGCATCGGGGGCTACGGTGAGGCATCTACCTGCGAAGACATCTGGGCGTTGACAGATGTCTACCCGCTCGTTTACCGTCGTTTTTCCCGCGTAAATATCGGAGGGGGGCGACGCATGCTGCGGATGCCGGCGGTTTCGGGTCTGACCTTGCGGAGCCCGCTCAGCGGGACCGGGACCGGGATCGGCGGACGTCGCTCGCCGGTCGAGGTCGTCGCCACCATGGGGACCTACCTGACCCGCACCCACGCCGCCGAGATCTCCGGGCTGCGTGCCGGCCCGTTCGGGCGGTGGGCCGACGGCGTCACGGCGATGCGCGCGGACTGCGTCGCCTTCGCGGACCACTGGCAGCAGCACAACGAGCAGGTCCTGCGGACCGCGGCGGCCGGGCCGCTGTGGGTCGTGCTCGGAGACTCGACCGCGCAGGGCCTCGGCGCGCCGAGCCCGGACGGCGGGTACGTCGGCCAGGCCCTCGACGCGATGCGGCGCCGCACCGGCCTGCCGTGGCAGGTGCTCAACCTGTCCGCGTCCGGTTCGCTCATCCGCGACGTGCTGCACCGCCAGCTACCCCGGCTGCCCGCCTCGGCGGACCTGGTGACCTGCGGCATCGGCGTCAACGACATCCTGTACACCGGCCCGGGCAAGCTGTTCGCCGACCTGCGCGCCCTGCTCGCGGCGGTGCCCGACCACACCATCGTGCTCGACCTACCGCTGCCGGACGGCTACGGCGGCCTGATCGGCCGGGCCGGCCGGCCCTACGTGGCGCGGATCAACCGGACCCTGTACGAGGCGGCCGCCAGCCGGGGCCTGCCGGTGGCCACGGTGTCGGCGCACTTCCAGCCGCCCTGGGCCGGGAAGTTGGCGTCCGACTGCTTCCACCCGAGCCAGGACGGCTACCGCGACTGGACCAGGGCGCTGCTCGCCACCCTGGACGCACGGACGGCGCAGGACCCTCAGCTAGCTGCCGACGCGGCTGCCTGAGCCAGCGGCACCCCGTCGACGGTAAGCGTGACCTCGATGTTGCCCCGGGTCGCGACCGAGTACGGGCAACGCTCGTGAGCCCTGGTCATCAGGTCCGCGGACTGTACCGCGGTCAGGTTCGGCGCGTGCAGGTCCAGCGACACCACCAGCCCGAAGCCGCCGTGACCGGTCGGGCCGATCCCGACCCGGGAGGTGATCTGCGACCCGGACGCGTCCAGATTGTGGCCGCGGGCGACGCCCAGCAGCGCGGACTGGAAGCAGGCGGCGTACCCGACGGCGAACAACTCCTCGGGGTTGGTGCCGGGCCCGCCCGGCCCGCTCATTTCCTCCGGAACCGACAGGTCAACCTCGAGCCGGCCGTCGGTGGTCCGGCCGTGCCCCTGGCGCCCGCCGACCACCACCGCCTCCGCCGTGTAAAGAACCTTCTGAAGCTGAACGGCCATGGTGTGTTCCCTTCGAGTCAGCGATTCGTGCGTCCAGGTAGGTGAACCACGGCCCGTTCGGAAATATGTCAGATTCCGAACGGCCGTGGCGCGTGCTGGCCGGCCGGCCCGCCGCCGCCCGGCGCAAATGACTGGAAGGCCGCTCGGTTGGCGGGTTACACTCCCGGCATGGTCCAGCTGGCCTGCCTGCTCCTCGTGGCGCCGCACTGACGCGATCGGTCAGTGCGGCAGCCCCTCACGCGTGAGGGGCTTTTTCGTTTCCGGCCCCACGATGGACGAGGAGAGCCCGATGGACGAGGAGACGCCGCGGTTCCGCTACGACGCGCGGCTGGCGAACGAGATCGAGCTGGCCTGGCAGGACCGCTGGGAGCGCGAGGGCACCTTCCGCTCCCGGGTGGCCGGGCGGCCCAAGTTCTACCTGCTGGACTTCTTCCCCTATCCCAGCGGCATCGGGCTGCACGTCGGTCACCCGCTGGGTTACATCGGCACCGACGTGTTCGGGCGGTACCTGCGCATGACCGGGCACGACGTGCTGCACCCCTTCGGCTTCGACACCTTCGGGCTGCCCGCCGAGCAGTACGCCATCGACACCGGCCAGCATCCGGCCGTGACCGTACGGCAGAACGCGGCCGTCATGCGCCGCCAGCTGCGCCGCCTGGGCCTGGGCCACGACCGCGGCCGCGAGATCCTGACCAGCGACCCGTCCTTCTACCGCTGGACGCAGTGGATCTTCCTGCAGATCTTCAACAGCTGGTACGACCCGGACGCCGGCCCGCCGGGTGCGGGGGGCCGGACCCGGCCGGTCGGCGAGCTGGTCGCCGAGTTCGCCGCCGGGCAGCGCCCGGTCCCGGACGGGCGGGCGTGGGCCGCCCTGTCCGCCGCCGAGCAGCGGGACATCGTGGACGGTTACCGGCTGGCCTACCTGGCCGAACAGGTCGTCAACTGGTGCCCGGGCCTGGGTACCGTGCTGGCCGACGAGGAGGTGACGGACGAGGGCCGCAGCGCGGTGGGCAACTACCCCGTCTACCGCAGGCCGCTGCGGCAGTGGCTGCTGCGCATCACCGACTTCGCCGACCGGCTGCTGGCCGACCTGGACGGCGTGGACTGGCCGGAGCACGTCAAGCGCCTGCAACGCAACTGGATCGGCCCGAGCGGGGGACCGTACCGGCTGCGGGACTGGCTGTTCTCCCGGCAGCGGTACTGGGGCGAGCCGTTTCCCATCGTCTACGACGAGACCGATCCGGCCCGGCCGATCGCGCTGCCCGCGGACATGCTGCCGGTCACGCTGCCGGACGTGACCGACTTCCGGCCGCTGCCGCAGGACGACGCCAGCGATCCGGTGCCCGCTCTGGCCCGGGCCACCGACTGGGCGCAGGTCACCCTGGACCTGGGCGACGGCCCCAAACGCTACCGGCGCGAGCTGAACGTCATGCCCCAGTGGGCGGGCTCGTCCTGGTACTACCTGCGCTACCTGGACCCGTTCAACCAGACGGCTCTGGTCGACCCGGACATCGAGCGCTACTGGATGCGGCCGCGCGGCGTCGACCTGTACGTGGGCGGCGTCGAGCACGCGGTGCTGCACCTGCTGTACGCCAGGTTCTGGCACAAGGTGCTGTACGACATCGGCGTGGCGAGCACCCCCGAACCGTTCGGCCGGCTGTTCAACCAGGGCTACATCCTGGCCGACGCGTTCACCGACGCGCACGGCCAGTACGTGCCCGCGGCCGAGGTGACCCGCGAGCCGGACGGCTGGGCCTACCGCGGCCAGCCGGTCACCCGGCGCGCCGGGAAGATGGGCAAGAGCCTGAAGAACGGCATCAGCCCGGACGAGATCTACACCTCCTACGGCGCTGACACGCTGCGCCTGTACGAGATGGCCATGGGCCCGCTGGACGCCGACCGCCCCTGGCGCACCGACGACATGATCGGCATGCACCGGTTCCTGCAGCGCCTGTGGCGCCTGGTGGTGGACGAGTCGACGGGGGAGACGCGGCAGCCGCGGCAGCCGCCTGACGCGGAGGAGTCCCTGGACGCGGCCACCACCCGCCTGCTGCACCAGACGATCATCGCGGTCCGGGACGACTTCGCCGCGCTGCGGTTCAACACCGCGATCGCCCGGATCATCGAGCTGACCGCCCATGCCTCCCGGCTGGATCACGCACCGCGCGCGCTGACCGAGCCGCTGGTCCTGATGGTGGCGCCGCTGGCCCCGCACGTCGCCGAGGAGCTGTGGCAGCGGCTGGGGCATTCCGCCTCGCTGGTCTACGAGCCGTTCCCGCAGCCCGACCCGGCCCTGGCCGCCGAGCCCACCGTGACCCTGCCCGTCCAGGTCAACGGCAAGCGCCGCTTCACCCTCGAGGTTCCCGCCGCCGCCAGCGAGGCCCAGATCGCCGACCTGCTGCGCCGCCACCCCGAGTTCCCGGCAGCAGACGTCGCCCGGCTGGTCATCGTCCCCGGCAAGATCGTCAACGTCGTCCTGCGGTAGTCCGCCCTCTGCCGGTTCTGCGATGGTCAAGCCAGCAGCGATTCGTGGAGTAGCCACAGGCAACCGGTAGCCATAGGCGGTCCAAGCGCGAGGGGTGCATGTAGCGCGGCAATTGGTGCGGCTTTGCAGGTATCAGCGCCGGGGGCCGGCCCTCCGGATAGGTGGAGCCATGGGCGGAGAGGAAACCTGAGATGGGCGAGAAAGGCAATCTGGTCGACATAGGCGAGGAAGTCTTCGAGAACCTGGCCGAGCAGGGCCCGCAGTTCTGGCTCGCCTACGAGCAGTACAAGGAATCCAGGAGCAGGATCACTCAGCCGCGGGCCGCACTGGGACCGGCGGAGGGCGCGCCGGACTCGGTGACCCAGCGGCTCAGACCCCCGGCCGCCGGGTAGCCCGGCCTGGCCTGGCTTGGTGCCCGGAGAGGGGATGCCCGATGTTGGCGTTGGCCGGCTACGGCGACCGCCGTGCGGGACGGGAATTGCGCCGTCAGGTCCCCAGCGGCGTCACGCCAGGCCCGGGTGGCCTCCTGGGATTGGAACTGGAATTTTCGGTGCGATCCAGAGCGGGCGGGCCGGTCCATTTCGGATCGCTGATCCACCGCCTGGCCATGGACGGCAGCGCGCTCGATCCCGGCGACCCGAACGCCTATCGCTGTTCGTGGGGCGGGGTCATCACGTCGGACGGCGCCGAGGCCGAGATCGCCACGCCGCCGGTACCCACCCGGCCGGGATTCACCAGCGAGATCCGGTCCTGGGCGGAAGCCGGGGTCACCGAGCTGCGCCGCGCGGTCCCCGCCGGGATCGAGCTGGCCGGGTACTCGGCCCATTTCAGCGCGGCCATGCCGGCCGGGCTCAATGAACCGGTTTGCAGGCTATACGCCAGGACGTTCGCGGCCGGCCTGATGCTGCTGATGGAACGCGCCGATTCCCCCGGCCTTCTCATCCGTCCCCGGCCAGGACGTACCGAACTGTGCGGGGAGTTCGTCACGGGGGAGTTGCTGCCCGCGGTGGCGGCGTTCGTGGCCGGGAGCACCAGAGTCTGCGCCATGTCGATCCGGAGGCGGAGCGCGAGGGCCCTGCTCCCGCCGCGCCTGGAGGTGCGGCTGGCCCCGGCGGTCCACCGCTACGGCTGGTATGTGGACCGCGGCGCGTTCGGCACCGACCTGCACGCGGCGTCCCGGCGGACGCTACTGCCGCGCGCGCAGGGCGGGACGATCTCGGCGCAGTCGCATCTGGAGCTGGCCTGGGCGGCGGCACGCCAGGCCCTAGCGGAGGACGCGGCGGACACCGATCTGCGGGCCGCCGACGCCATGGTCGCCGGATCCCTGCCCTTGCCGGCCGAGGACCCCCCGGCGGCCGGTCCGGACCGTCCCGAGGCTGGCGACGGTCCCCGGCCCGGCCCCGGTGACCAGGTAGCCCGGGAAACGCCGCCGCGCCTTGGCCCGCGCGCCCGGCGTGGGTTCGCCCTCCACCCGATCGCGGCGACCTGGGATTTCACCGTCTTCGCGGCCAACGGCCCGGAGCGGACCGCATACCTGTGCGTCCCCAGGGACAGCCTGCCCGGCTTTGCCGAACGGCTTGAGCACGGTGCGCTGGACGACGCCATCGCGGGTTATCTGGCCCGGTCGGCCCGGCGCCAGGTCCTTCCGGCCCGCCAGCAGGTTCTGTCCGCGCGCCAGCAGACCGCGCACTTGGGCCTCTACGACCGGATGGGCGCTCCCGCCGGGCTGCTCGCTCCCGAGCGCGACCCGCAGACCGGCCGCCGGGAGTCGGCGCGGCGGTCGGCCAAGCGGACGCTTACACGCCCGGGCAAGTCACGTCGGCGCGAAAACTCCGCGGACCGGCCACCCCGCCGCGAGGACCCCGCGTACCGGACCAGACCGCGATTCGCCCGCCGGGCGCTACTGGCCGTCGCCGTGTTCGCCGCCTTGCTCGCGGGCGTCGGCGCTGCCGTGGCTTGGCTCGGCCACGCGAGCGGCCCGCCTGCCGCCCCGCTGTCCTTCCAGCCGTCCGCGCTGTCCTTCCCGGCTGTGGCGGTGAAGTCCAGCACGACCAGGAACCTCACCATGACCAACGACAGCCGGTCGCCGGTCACCATCAGCCAGATACGTGTCAGCGGGCCCGGCCGGGATGACTTCTCGGTCCTGCCCGAGGACCGGCGCGCCCCGGCCGGCCAGGCTATCCAGGCGGACTCGTCACCCTTGTTCGCCTGCCCGCAGCCCATTCAACCCGCCGGGACCTGCACGGTCGCCGTCAGGTTCGCTCCCTCGGTGGCCGGGAAGCGCATGGCTCAGCTGCTGATCTACCTCACGTCCCCGCCGCGGCCCTGGACCGTCACCGTGACCGGCACGGGTACCGGTACCGGCACCGGCACCGGCACCGGCACCGGGGGTGGACACACCTTCACACCGCCACCACCGCCCCCACCCTCCGTTTCCGGCGTCTCGCCGGCCAGCGGGCCCGGGGCCGGGGGGACGACGGTCATGATCACCGGTGCCGGGTTCACCCCCGGGGCGACCGTAAGCGTGGCCTTCGGCACGGTCCAGGCCACGGACGTGGATGTCGTGTCGGCCACCGAGATCACGGCCGTCAGCCCACCCGGGGCCGGCACCGTGGACGTCATCGTCACCGTCGGCCCGCACTCCTCGGCCCTTACCGCCCCGAACCAGTTCGGCTACGTGCCGGCCGTGTCAGGTATCTCGCCGGCCAGCGGGCCGCCGGCGGGGGGGACACCGGTCACGATTACCGGTGCCGGGTTCACCGCCGGGGCGGCCGTGGCCTTCGGCTCGGTCCCGGCCGCGAGCATGACTGTGGTGTCCAGCACCGAGATCATCGCCACGAGCCCGGCCAGCCCCGCCACGGGCCCGGTCACCATCGTGGTCACTGTGGGCGGCGTCCCCTTGACTGCCACCGGTCCCGACCAGTTCACTTACCTACCGGCCATCACCGGCATCGACCCGATGAGCGGGACCTCGCTCGGCGGCACCAGGGTCATAATCACCGGGATCGGGTTCGCTCCCGGGATAACCGTGAAATTCGGCTCTGTCCAGTCCACGACGGTCAGATACATGTCCAGCACCGAGATCATCGCCGCCAGCCCCGGCACCGGCAGCCCGCCCGGCACCGCCAACGTGACCGTGGACATCACGGTCACCGTCGGCACGCTGACCTCGGTCGATACCTCCGCCGACTTGTTCACCTACAAGTAGGCTCGCCCGCGAAGGCCGCTGTGCCCTAGCCCGCCTGGGACGAGCCCGGGTTCAGCGGCAGATACTGGCCAGGGCCGCGCGCGCCGATCCTGGCCGCTCGAGCCAGGGGAAATGCCCGCAGTCCGGTTCGATCCGGTAGCGGGCGCCGGCCATGAGCGCGGCGGTGGCGATGCCGTGCTCGGGCGGGATCGGGCTGTCCGCGCCCAGCACGAACAGGGCCGGCATGCTCAGCGACGGCAGGCCGTCCTCGAGACTCTTATGCTCGAAGTGCCACTGAATCGACGCGAACGTCCCGGCGTAGCAGTCGACGGACAGGCCAAGCGGCGGCATCGGCGGGGCCTGATCGGGCCTGGAGAAGTAGCCGGGCCACACGATGGAAAGGCTCTCCAGGGCGTCTTCGGCGGCACCCTGGCCGACCAGGGCCTTCTCGTCCAGCTCACGGGCCCGCGCCGCCCGGTCGGGCAGGATCCGGCTGGTCAGGTTCCGTGCCATGTCGCTGACACCGCCATCCGGGATCGCACCGAGCGGGTCGATGACCACCAGGCCTGCCACCCGGTCCGGGTGCCGGACCGCCAGGTGCATGGCCAGGTGGCCGCCCCACGAGTGGCCGGCGACGTAGACGCGTCCGGTTCCGGCGGCGTCGAGGACGGCGACCGCATCGGCGACGTGCCGGCCGACGTCGAACGGCCCGCAGGTGAGGGATGGAGCCAGGCCGCGCTGCTGGTACCGGATCACGCGGAAGGCATCGGTCAGCTCGGCGGCCAGCGGCGCGGTGTAGTCCGAAAGGCCGGGTCCGCCGTGCATGATGAGCACGTCGGGCCCGGCGCCGGCCTGCCACGCGACGATCGTGCCTCCCGGCACCTCGGCGCGTAGCTCACCATCATGCCGACCGGACGGCATCGTCAGTCCTTGTGTAGCAGGTCCTTGGTCAAGGCGGTGTCCTCGGTGCCACGGTACAAGTAGATCCTGCCGTCGCGGAACCGCCACCAGTGGTGGATGTCCATCGCGGCGGACTTCCCGGTCGCCGGAGCGGTCGCGGCAAAGCGCGTCACCACCAGGACGTCCGTGTCGTTGGAGGCGAACGATAGGTGGGTGAACTCGGTGATCTGAAGGTTCTCGGCGAGCGCCTTGAAGAAGTTGGGTACCTCGGC
>PLIQ01000383.1 GCA_003140115.1 Actinomycetota bacterium
TCGAGCCGGGCACGGGACCCAGACCAGGTCACCCGTGCCCGGCCTCCTGCCACCACTGGGACCCGGGCCGTCAGCGGGGCACCGGGCGCCGCGTCCGCGCCCCGCAGGGCGGCCCAGCGGCCGTAGGCGCTCGCGACCTGCAAGCCGCCGGCGTCCTCCGTCAGGCCGAGCCCGGACGCGGGTACCAGGAGCTGCCGGACCGCGTTGCCGGCGACCTTGACCTCAGCAGCCCAGACGGCCGCCGTCGTCACCTCGGGACCGCCGGTCACCCGTCACCAGCCTTCCGGGACGACAGCGGCGCAGGCCGGGACGGGCACCTCAATGAGCACCGGTCTACCATGTCACCGCTGCCCAGCCAAGGCGGGGAGGCACGCCGGGAAGTGCTGCATAATCACGGTTATGCAGCACTCGCGACTGGCTGGCGGTCGGGGGAGAGGCCAGCGCGCCAGGGCAGCCACCGCGTACTCACGCTAGCCGTCTACCGCTTCAGCAGCCAGCTGATGAATCTGCGCCAGGCCCTAGGCGTGGTAGCCGCGGACGCCTCATCAGCCGGCTCGCCGGCGCGCTGGGCGAAGTAGCGACGGCGGGCCTGATCGTCACGAGCCCGGCCTTGGCGGATCCATTCCTCGGTCCACGGCGATGACCACCGCACGGTCCCGGCCTCGATCCAGTAGTGCGACCGGCATGGCAGGCCCCAGGCGCCGATGGACGGGGACAACGAGATGGACTCCCCGTCGAAGCCCAGCTGCCAGTTGGCCGGCGACAGCGGCGTCGCGATCTTGGTCGTGCAGCCGCACGCGCACAGGTGGACAACGGTCCGGAATCGCACTGACACGTACAGGACGCCCTCGGCCAGGGTGCCGGGCACGTACTCGACGAACTCGTGGGTCATCCGGTCGCGCCTCACCCGGGCCGCTCCTCGTTGAACAGCTTGTTGCTGGCGATCGAGTAGGCGCTGAAGTGCTCGCGCTCACGGTCGGCGTAAAAGCCGCAGATTTTCTTCCACTTCATTACGGCCAGGGCGGCGCTGAGGGCGTTGAGCTCGGCGATCTGGATGTTGCCGTCGTAGTCATCCTCGGTCTCATCGAACGGGATGCGCGAGCGTGCCGTGCGCCGATCCGGGGTGCTGGTGGTCGTGCGGATGGTGCCGCCCAGCTCGTCACNNCACCGGACCGGTAGACGCCGATGCCCACTTCGATGAACGGGACGTCGGCCGCCTCGAGCCGGTCGACGATCAGCTTCTTGGCGGGACCGGAGTCGACGGCCACGAAGACGAATCCCATGGCGTCGAGCTCGGCCACGTTGGATTCGTCAACGAAGTACGGGTGCGCGATGACGTGGCGGTGCATGGCGTCGTAGATGCCGTGGTAGTAGTCGGCCTTCATGGGCTCGCTGCGGAGCTGCTCCAGCGACGCCGCGCCGGGGGACCGGAAAGCGTTGTGGGCGAAGAGCCTGTCCCCGTCGAACAGGTGGATCTCCGGCACCGGTGTCTTGGCCACCAGGTCCAGCAGGTAGGAGCCGGTGCCGCCGACACCGACGATGGCGATCCTGGCGCTGGCGAGTTTCTGCGAGATGGCAGTGATGCGCGCGCGGGACGACATCGCGTCCAGGTACCGGAAGACCGACTCCTCCTCCGGGACCTCATAGACAGGGTAGGTCCGGGCGGTCGCGGCGGGATCGATGACGCTGGCGTAGCCGGCGAGCTGGCCGACGTACATCGTGATCTTGGCGTGATAGTCACCGTAGTGACCGCTGGGCGGTTTCAGGGAGAACTGGCAGTCGGCGACGATGCCGTCAGCGAGATTGATCTGGCTGGGCGAGTTGATGATGCGGTCCAGGCGCTGGCCGTGATCGTCGTGAGGTATCCCGCCGATCAGGCACGCCGTGTGCTCGCCCGGCTGGATGGTGCTGGTCCCGTTGTGCGACAGGTCGCTAACCAGCGTCCCGTACGCGACCGTGCGCTCAGCGGTCACGTACGGGACGTGGTGGACCAGCAGGTAGTTCGAGCGGATCTCCAGGTCAAACCCTTCGTCCCGGAGCCGGAGAAGATCCGGGCTACGACTTACCAGCGATGACGACATCGAAGGTCGTCCCGTCCTTCCTGACCGTCACGGCCTGGCCCTCGACGAGCAGGCCCTCGTGCCGGGGGCCCTCGGCGTGCTCGTAGCTGACCGTGAACACGGTCTGCGGCGACGGCGGCACCGGGTAGGCGATGGCGACGACCTCGGTGAACGAGACGGTCTGGTGCGGGACGACCGCCAGCTCGCCGTTGATGACGATGGCGTACTCGGTGTGCGCTGCGCCGTCCGAATGCGGCGTTTCCGCGGCTTCCGTCATGAAAACATCACTCCTGAGGGTTGCTTCAACAGTGCATGGTTGCTACTGTCAAATTCGAGAATAGCAGTTCAATTCGACTCTTGCAATCGACGGAGTTGACAGTGGACTAGCGCGGATGGTTCGACGCGAGCGCGTTCTATGAGGCGCTCGACGCAGAGCGCCAGGCACGCAGGCTGAACTGGAAGCAGATCGCGGCCGAATCAGGCGTGAGTGCGTCCACGCTCACCCGCATGGCACAGGGGAAACGGCCCGACGTCGACAGCCTGGCCGCACTGGCTGCCTGGTCGGGGCTTCGCACGGATGAATTCGTGCGCTCGGGGGAGACCCGGCCAGATCCGGAGCCGCTCGCCAAGATCACGACCTACCTGCGCAGCGACAGGAACCTGTCGCCCGAGGCTGCGCGTGCGCTCGATGAGCGGATCAAGGCCACCTACAACCGCCTGCGCTCCTCAGGCTGATGCGGCGAGGCTTCATGGCGGAGGCGACCGCTCTGGCCTGCCAGGTGCGGGCCGAACTGGAGATCGGGAAGTTCACCCGCCTCGACCCGCGCGCACTGGCCGGGTCTCTCGGAATTCCCATCTGGGCCCTGTCTGGCATGCTCGAGCAGTCACCGGACGTCGGGTACCTGCTCACAACAGAACCGGAAGTTTTCTCGGCCGTCACCGTCTTCGCCGGCCCACGTCGCACGATCGTTCACAACGACGGTCACGTGCCCGCCCGGCAGAACAGCAACCTCGCCCACGAATTGAGCCATGCGCTGTTGCATCACCCGCCGACACCAGCCATGGACGACATCGGCAACCGGATCTGGAACCAGGACATCGAAGACGAAGCCACCTACCTCGCAGGATGCCTATTGATGACTCCCGAGGCGGCGCTCGCCACGGCAAAGGGCCGATGGACAGTGGCAGAAGCCGCGGCGCGATTCGGGATCAGCGAGCAGATGGTCAACTTCCGGATCAACAAGACCGGCGCTCGGGTCCGGGTCCGCCGAGCCCAGGCCGCGCGCTGGTGACAAGTCATAACTGACCGTGACAGAACGCGACGGAACGCGCTGGAAGAAGATCCTGCGTCAAGATGACTGAGACAACATCCAGATGCGTCATGATGACTGAGACAACCTCCGGATGTGTCAGCTCAACTGAGACTGCGTCAGGTCCACTGAGACAGGACAAACAGCGAGCTTCCCCGCCGTCGATCCAAGGCGATCACTGATTTACTTTACATAATGTGCATTATCGGCGCGGACGGGGTCACGGGGGTGTCGGTCCCGCAGCTATGACTGTCCCGTCTCACGGAAGTTAGCGAATCTCACTCATCTTGGCGAACGACTTGGCGAAGAGGGAGATCGTCCGCCAAGTGTCCGGTCTCAGTCGATGTGACAGATTCTCACTGCGTGTGCAGGTGACCCGGCGTGTCTCAGTAGTCCTGGTGTGACTGAGCAGCGAGTTTGGCACTTGGGCATCGAGTCTGGCATCGCGCTTCGGCCGGCCCGCCCGCGCCGGTGTGACTTTGAACTGTAGTTGGCCCCTGTGAATTATAGATGGCCCGATATTTAGTTCGATTATGGATCGGGCGGTAGCCTTGCAGACCTGCACAGACGCCGGCACTGCCCCGCCCGGACGCCCGGCCTCCACGGAATGTGGCCCAGAGCCCGATCGGAGGGGTCCTAGTACTCCAGCCGTAGATCGTGATCTTGTTGCTGAGGCGCCGCGGACCGTCGGTCGTGCGGACGAGATCGACCTTCGTCAGCGTGGGCGTCCGTTCCTTCTCCGTCTGCCTGAGTCCGCCGACGGAGGGAATCCTTAATCTCGCTGAGCCTGGCCGCCGCGGCCGGGGTCCACGCCGTCCTTTGTTCGCTGGCACGCAGTGCGTCGTCGATCTCGCTGAGCTTGGCGGTGGACGCTGCGCCTGCCCGCTCGATCAGGTCGTCCCGGCTCAGGGTAGTCAGCCAGGTGCACGGGGTAAAGCCCGGCCACGGGAACGCGAACCGCAGCACGCCTTCAAAGGGCAGTCCTTCCGGGACGCCGACTGCCACCTCGATTCCCAGGCCAGAGAAGTCGGTATCCGCTGGAGCGACGACCTGCATCGCCTGGAACCCGGATGGCTCGTCTTCCGACAGCAGCACGACAGGCCGTCGCTCGTCGAACTCGACCCACCAGATCTCGCCTCGTCGCACGTGTGCTCCTGGGTGTGAGATGGCAGGCGGATACTACCCCGGCCGCGGGTGGACGTGATGCAGCCTCGCCTGCCGCCCGGGCCGTTGATCTTGGGTCCGGTACTGGAGACGGGGCGGCCGCTGTCTGATCATCTGGGTTTGTGACGACTCGCGATGATCTTCTGGCGGCCGCTGGCCCNNGGAGCCGCGGCGCCGGGCCCGGGCGTTCGTGCTGGGCCTGCTGGCCGAGCTGCCGCGCAAGAACTGCTGGACGATCGCCGAGCATGCCGGGGACCGGACTCCGGACGGGATGCAGCACCTGCTGTCCCGGGCCCGGTGGGACGCCGACGGGGTCCGCGACGACGTGCGCAGTTACGTCGTGGAGCAGCTGGGTGATCCCGGCGCGGTGCTGGTGGCGGATGAGACGGGGGACGTGAAGAAAGGCACCGCCACGCCGGGGGTGCAGCGGCAGTACACCGGCACCGCGGGCCGGATCGAGAACGCCCAGGTCGCGGTCTACCTTGGCTATGCTGCCCCGCACGGGCGCGCGCTGATTGACCGGGAGCTGTACCTGCCGAAGTCCTGGACCGGTGACCCGGCCCGCTGCGAGGCGGCCGGGATTCCTGGACACGCGGCGTTCGCGACCAAGCCGCAGTTGGCCAGCCTGATGATCGAGCGGGCCGTCGGCGCGCGGGTGCCGTTCGCCTGGGTGGCCGCCGACGAGGCCTATGGGGATAACGGGCCGCTGCGCACCTGGCTGGAGCAGCATCACATCGCCTATGTGCTGGCCGTCGCGCGCGATCACCGTGTCCCCGCCGGGGTCGGCCGTACCGTCCGCGCCGATGAGCTCGCCGCGCGGCTGCCCAGGCGTGCCTGGCAGCGGCTATCGGCAGGTGATGGTGCCAAGGGACACCGGTGGTACGACTGGGCCTGGGTCACCATCAGCAACCCCGGCCCCGGACACCGGTGCCTGCTAATCCGCCGGAACCGAAGCACCGGGGAACTGGCCTTCTACCACTGCTACTCCCCGCAGCGGGTNNGCCGCCGCCATCGAATCCGCCCGCGGCCCAGCCGCGGCCGGGCAGATCCCTCTGACTCGCAACGAGATCGCCCACCTCCTCGCCGCAGTGACTGCCCCACCGGGCCACGACGCCGGGCACCGCCTCCGCTGGTCACACTGGCGACGCCGCCACCAGCACCGCGCCCGGACCTGCCACTACCAGCGGCAAATAACCCAAGACCATGCAATATAACGATCTACGGCTGGAGTACTAGCCAGCCCGGCCGTCTGCGCGGACTGGTCCTGCTCGCGCGGCTCGAACTCGTTCGGGTCCTTCAGGTCGTGGAGCGGGCGAGCACCGCGCCGGGCGTGCAGCGCACTGGTGAGGTGGCCGTATCCGTGGCGGTCGCCGTCTGGGACGAGGATCCCGGCTACCGGGGCGGCGAAGCCGGGGCCGCGGGCACGCGGTGGTCGCGTCTGCAGGGCGTCGGTGGCAGGCGCGCGGGGGTCAGCCGAGCCGTTTGACCTGTCGCAGTGCGGGGGCGGTTT
>PLIQ01000071.1 GCA_003140115.1 Actinomycetota bacterium
GCCGACCGCGAACAGCACCCAGATCCACCAGATCAGGGTCGCGATCGGCGATCGGAACACCTGCCTGCCATCCGGGTCGGCCTGCCTACCCAAGATCCCTGCCCAGGTCATCCACCATGAACGCCATCCCCGCGGAGGACGAATTTGTCCTCCGCGAACTCGGTCACGAGCGCGTCCACCACGCTCGTCAGGTCGCCTTCGCTGCCGTACACAGCGCGCTGCCGCTCGTACGGGGCGCCGCATTCGAGGACCTCGGTGGCGACCGCGAGCTCCTCCGCGCACCCAAGTCGCCATGCTACCGGCTCAAGGTCACGAAGAAGCTCGTAGACCTCGTCCCGCAGCGGGGCGGTCGCCCCGGTATCGCTGGTGATGATCGCCGCGTCGAGCCCGTGCCTGGTGGCGCGCCACTTGTTGTCGGCGATCACCCAGGGCGCCCGCGACGGCAGCCGGTACCCCCGGTCGAGCTGGGTGTCGAACAGGTGGACGAGGCACTGGGCGAGCGCGGCCAGCATGCCGACCTCGCGGAACGTGGGGACCGCGTCCGCGACCCGGATCTCGACCGTGCCGAAGTCCGGGTGCGGGCGGACATCCCACCAGACTTCCTTGATCGTGCGGATCGTGCCCGCCCGCAGCTGGCCGGACATGTAGTCCTCGAACGACTTCCAGTCGGGCAGGCCGAGCGGCGGGCCGGCGTGCGGCAGCGAGCCGAAGACGACCGACCGGCTGGAGGCGAGGCCGGTGGCGTTGCCGCACCAGTAGGGGCTGGAGGCGGTGAGGCCGAGCAGGTGCGGGAGGTAGACGGCAAGGGCGTTAATCACCGGCATCGCCCGGTGTTCGTCGCGCAACCCAACGTGCACGTGCACGGCCATGGTCTGAGCTCGGCGGGACGGGTACTGGATCTCCTGGACGAGCTCGGCGTAGCGCTGGCCGGGCGCCATCTTCCCGTCCCGCCAGTGGCTGATCGCATGCGTCCCCGAACTGGCAAGCATGATGTCGTGCGACTCGGCCGCGCGCTGCAAATCCTTCAGCGACAGGGCGAGGTCGGCCTTGGCCTCGGCCACGGTGCCGCAGATGCCGGTCACCACCTCGATGGTGGACTCCATCAGCTCGTGCCGCATCTTCGGGTGCTCGCCGCTCTCAAGCAGGCCCGGCAGGTCCGCCAGCACGGCCGACGCATCCTGCCTGAGCAGGCGCGTCTCCGCGTCGATGAGCTGCACCTCCCATTCGACGCCGAGCGTCGGTCCGGCNNTCTCTAGCGTTTCCAGCCCTGGAATATTGAATCGTCCCGCAATAGTGCGGATTGAGCTTTGACGTCCAGTTACTCCTGTTACAGGCGCCCGGGACCGTTCGACCGACTGATTTTAGGAACTCAGCGGGGGGAAGCCGCAGCGATCGCGGACCGCGACCATCGTCTCGCCGGCGATCCTGCGCGCGCGCCGAGCGCCCTCCGCGAGCAGCGCGTCGAGGCTGTCGGGGTCGTCCAGGTACTTGGCCGTCCGCTCCCTGACCGGGGCGAACGTGCCCGCCACGAGCTCGCCCAGATCCTTCTTGAACCCGCCGTAGCCCGCGTCGCCGTAGCGGGCGGCGATGTCGTCGACCGGGTCGCCGGACAGGGCGGAGAAGATCCGCAGCAGGTTGGTCACGCCCGGCTTGGCCTCGTCGTCCGCGCGGACGACCGACTCGGCGTCGGTCACCGCCCGGTTGATCTTGCGCCGGATCACGGCGGGCTCGTCGAGCAGGTCGATGATGCCCTGCGGGGAGGAGGACGACTTGGACATCTTGCTCGTCGGGTCCTGCAGGTCGGTGATCTTCGACACGGCGGGCAGGATGTACGGGGCGGGCACGGTGAACGTCTCGCCGAACCGGTGGTTGAAGCGCTGGGCCAGGTTCCGCGATAGCTCCAGGTGCTGCCGCTGGTCCTCGCCCACCGGCACCTCGTCGGCCTGGTAGAGCAGGATGTCGGCCGCCTGCAGGACCGGGTAGGTGAAGAGCCCGACCGACGCCTGGTCGGCGCCGCCCTTGGACGACTTGTCCTTGAACTGGGTCATCCGGCTCGCCTCGCCGAACCCGGTCAGGCAGCCGAGCACCCAGTTCAGCTCGGCGTGCTCGGGCACCTCGCTCTGCACGAACAGGATGCACCGCTCCGGGTCGAGGCCGGACGCGAACAGCTGGGCGGCCGCCACCCGGGTACGCCGCCGCAGCGTCTGCGGGTCATACGGGACGGTGATCGCGTGCAGGTCGACTACGCAGTAAATCGCGTCCCTGGACGCCTGCAGGTCGACCCACTGCCGGACCGCGCCCAGGTAGTTGCCCAGGTGAAACGAATCAGCGGTCGGCTGGATGCCGGAGAATACGCGAGGAGTGCCCATGGGCGTGAAGTTTATCGGGGCCGGGGGTCAGGCGGCGTCACGACGACCTCCACCCGCTGGAACTCCTTCAGCTCGGTGTACCCGGCGGTCGCCATCGTCCGCTTGAGCGCGCCCATCAGGTTCATCGAGCCGTCGGGAACGGTCGACGGGCCGTTGAGTATCTGCTCGATCGTGCCGATCGCGGGGACCTTGAGCCGGGCGCCGCGGGGCAGCTCGGGGTGGTTGGCCTCGCTCCCCCAGTGGTAGCCGCGGCCGGGGGCCTCGTGCGTGCGGGCCAGCGGCGAGCCGACCATCACCGCGTCGGAGCCGAGCGCGAGGGCCTTGGCGATGTCGCCGCTGCGGGTCATCGAGCCGTCGGCGATCACGTGCACGTACCGGCCGCCGGACTCGTCCAGGTAGTCACGGCGGGCGGCGGCGACGTCGGCGATCGCGGACGCCATCGGCACCGCGACGCCGAGCACGGCGGCGGTGGTGTGACCGCTGCCGCCGCCGAAGCCGACCAGCACGCCCGCGGCGCCGGTCCGCATCAGATGCAGCGCGGCCGTGTAGGTGGCGCAGCCGCCGACGATGACGGGGATGTCGAGCTCGTAGATGAACTGCTTGAGGTTGAGCGGCTCGGCCCGGCCGGAGACGTGCTCGGCCGACACCGTGGTGCCGCGGATCACGAAGATGTCCACCCCCGCGTCCACGACGGCCTTGTAGTACCTGGCGGTGCGCTGCGGTGACAGGCTGGCGGCGGTGGTCACCCCGGCGCGGGCGATCTCCTCGATCCGGCGGCCGATCAGCTCCTCGGAGATCGGCTCGGCGTACATGGCCTGCAGCCGCCGGGTGGCGGCCTGCTCGTCGAGCTCGGTCACCTCGGCCAGCAGCGGCTCGGGGTCCTCGTACCGGGTCCACAGGCCTTCCACGTCGAGCACGGCCAGGCCGCCGAGGCGGCCGATGGCGATGGCCGTGGCCGGTGACACGACGCTGTCCATCGGGGAGGCCATCAGCGGCAGGTCGAACCGGTAGGCGTCGATCTGCCAGGCGATCGAGACCTCCTCGGGATCGCGGGTCCGGCGGGCCGGCACGATCCCGATCTCGCTGAGCGCGTACGCCCGGCGGCCGGACTTGCCGCGGCCGATCTCCACGTCGGTCACCGGCGCTCCGTCAGGTCGGGGCGGCCGCCGTAGTTGGGCGCCTCGACGGTCATCTGGACGTCGTGCGGGTGGCTCTCGGTCAGGCCGGCCGCGGTGATCTGGATAAACCGGGCCTCCTGCAGCTCGGCGACGGTCTGCGCGCCGCAGTAGCCCATCGCCGCGCGCAGCCCGCCGACCAGCTGGCCCGCCACGGCGGCCAGCGGGCCACGGTACGGGACCTGGCCCTCGATGCCCTCGGGGACGAGCTTGTCCTCGCGTAGCACGTCGTCCTGGAAGTAGCGGTCCTTGGAGTACGAGCGGCCGCGCTCGCGGTTCCGCATGGCGCCCAGCGAGCCCATCCCCCGGTAGAGCTTGTACTGCTTGCCGTTGATGAAGACCACCTCGCCGGGACTCTCCTCGCACCCGGCGAGCAGGCTGCCCAGCATGACCGTGTCGGCGCCCGCGGCGATCGCCTTGGCGATGTCGCCGGAATACTGCAGCCCGCCGTCTCCGATCACCGGCACTCCGGCCGGGTGCGCCGCCTGCGCCGCCTCATAGATGGCGGTCACCTGCGGGACGCCCACGCCCGCCACCACCCGGGTGGTGCAGATCGATCCCGGCCCCACGCCGACCTTGACGCCGTCGGCCCCGGCGTCCACCAGGGCCCGCGCGCCGGCCCGGGTGGCCACGTTGCCGCCGATCACCTCGGTGTCGGAATTCGCCTTGATCTGCATGATCATGTCCAGCACGGCCTGGGCGTGCCCGTGCGCGGTGTCCACGACCAGGAAGTCCGCCCCGGCCTCGGTCAGCGCCTGGGCGCGGCGCTTGGCGTCCTCACCGACCCCCACCGCGGCACCGACCACCAGCCGGCCGGCCGGGTCCTTGGTCGCGGAAGGGAACTTCTCGCTCTTGGTGAAGTCCTTCACCGTGATGAGCCCGCGCAGCCGCCCGGCCGCGTCCACCAGCGGTAGCTTCTCCACCTTGTGCTGGCGCAGCAGCCGCAGCGCCTCCTCGGACGCCACTCCGACCGCCGCGGTGACCAGGGGCATCGGAGTCATGACCTCGGTGACCCGGCGGCCGTGGTCGTTCTCGAACCGGATGTCCCGGTTGGTCACGATGCCGAGCAGGACACCGTCCGGGCCGGTCACCGGGACGCCGGAGATCCGGTACCGGCCGCACAGCCGGTCCACGTCGGCGATGGTGGCGTCAGGCCCGCAGGTCACCGGGTCGGTGATCATCCCGGCCTCGGACCTCTTGACCATGTCCACCTGCTGGGCCTGCTCCTCGATGGACAGGTTGCGGTGCAGCACGCCCACGCCACCCTGGCGGGCCATGGCGATCGCCATCCGGGCCTCGGTGACGGTGTCCATGGACGCCGACACCAGGGGAATGCGGAGCCGGCAACGCCGCGTGATCCAGGTGCTGGTGTCCGCCTCGCTGGGCAGTACCGCGGAATGGGCGGGGAGCAGGAGCACGTCATCAAAGGTCAGCCCGATGGGCGCGAATTTGTCCGCCTGGTCAGGGACAGCGTGATCAGTCATGGCACCTTCACCGGGAGTGGCAGCGGGGATACCTCCATCCTAGGGTGGGCTCGGAGCGAAAGTAGGGTGACCTCGGCCAGGCGGGCTCGGTTACCCTCCGGCGAGGAAGGCCAGGTCGGGAACGAACTCGGCCGCGTTCACCGTGCCGACGCCGGAGGCCAGGTTGTAGCCGGGACCGGCGGAGAAGCCCCGCACGGTGTACTCGCGGCCGCCTTGGCTGAACGCCACGGTGTTGTTGCCGGTGGTGACGTCGACCAGGCCCGGATCGTGCCGCGCGGACATCGCGTACAGGGCGGGGTTGATCAGGCCGAGCGGGTGGTGGGCCACCTGATCGGCCAGGGCCACGATGCCGGCGAAGAGCGGGGTGGCCTCGCTGGTCCCGCAGGTCGGGTACCAGCCGGCCGCCTCGCCGCCGAAGCTCTGGTACACGTCGACCGCGCCGTTACAGGCCGCGCTCATCGAGATGTCGGGCACGCCGCGGGACCGGCCCACGACGTTGCGTACCAGGTTCTGGTACGACGGCCGGGCGAAGAGAACCGACTTCCCGCCACCACCAGCCAGCGGGTTGGGCCCGTTATCGCCGAAGATGAACTGCTGGGCCGGCACGTTGAACGTGTCGTTCCACACCGTGTCCGGCGACGTGTGGTTGCCGTCTGTGTCCAGGTGCAGCTGGGTACCGCCGACGCCGGTCACCAGCGGGTCGCTGTCCGGCCAGGACGTGACGGGGAAGGTGTAGTACGTCTGCCCGTCCAGCCCGACGTCGGCGGCACCGCTATCACCCGCGGCGGTGAGCACCGTGATGTGGTGCCGGTCGGCGTCGAGGTACGCGCCGCGCAGCGCGTCGACGGCGGCCTTCGAAGGGAAGGTCTGCTCGGTGGCGCTGAAGCTCTGGCTGATCACGTCGCCGAGATGGTGATTGATCACGTACTCCTCGGCCCGGATGATCTGCGGGAATCCGGTCACGCCCTCGGTCTCCGCGACCGGCGTCTCGACCAGGAGAATGTTGGCCCCCGGCGCGATCGTGTGCGCGTACTCCACGTCCAGCGTCGTCTCCCCGGCCCAGCTGACCATCAGGCCGTCGGACGGGTTGTACGGCTGGACAGCGCCGGCGGGCTGGATGATCCGAAAGGACGGGGGCGCGGGCAGGCCGAACTGCCCGTCGAAGGTGGCCAGGTCGTTGACGATCGTGGGCGAGCCGAAGGAGTCGACGATGACGATCGTCGCCCCCTGGCCGTTCACTCCCTTGGCGTAGAGCACGGGAAGGTTGTACGCCTGCTGGATCTGAGCCGGCTCGTAGCACGCGACCTGGAACGTGCTCTCGCAGTCCGCGGTGGTCGGCGGCTGCCTGGAGCTATGCCCCACGTGCAGCACGCCCGGGTGGATGAGCACGGTCGCCTGCGTAGGGCTCGCTGTCGCTAGGGCCGGCCCGCTCAGGCCGGCCAGGAGGGCCCCGACGCTGACCGTGATCGCGGCCTTGCCCCTGCGACGCATGGTGCCCCCTGCTCCGTGGTGCGGCTCTCGGATCAAGACCGATCACACATCGTAGCAATTGCTCACTGGTACAGCATTTGGCAGATGCGGCAGGGGGAGGAGGAGAGGGGGGCAGACAGCATGAAAACCCGGGTTTCACGACGCTAGGGAGGTCGTGAAACCCGGGTTTCGGGGGGTGCGTCTTAGTGTGAGTGACTGTGGCCGTGGCCGTCGCTCGCGGACGCTTCCTTCTCTTCCGGCTTCTCGACCACCAGGGTCTCGGTGGTGATCAGCATGCCCGCGATCGACGCGGCGTTCTGCACGGCGGACCGGGTGACCTTGACTGGGTCGATGATCCCCTGGGCCATGAGGTCGCCGTACTCGCCGGTGGCCGCGTTGTAGCCGTGCCCGGTGGGCAGGGTGGCGATCTTGGCCACCACGACCGAGCCCTCCGCGCCGGCGTTCAGCGCGATCCAGCGGGCCGGCTCGGACAGCGCGCGCTCGACTACGCGGACGCCGGTCCGCTCGTCGCCCGTGCGGCCCAGGTCGCCCAGTTCGGTGGCTACGTGCACCAGGGCAGCGCCGCCGCCGGCGATGATGCCCTCCTCGATGGCGGCCCGGGTGGCGGAGATGGCGTCCTCAAGGCGGTGCTTCTTCTCCTTGAGCTCCACCTCGGTGGCGGCTCCGGCCCGCAGCACGCAGACCCCGCCGGACAGCTTGGCCAGCCGCTCCTGCAGCTTCTCGCGGTCCCAGTCGGAATCGGTGTTCTCGATCTCGGTCCGGATCTGCCTGATCCGGTCCTCGATCTCGGTCTTGTCACCGGCGCCGTCCACGATCGTGGTGTCGTCCTTGGTGACGACGATCCGGCGAGCGCGGCCCAGGGACTCCAGGCCGACCGACTCCAGCTTGATACCGAGTTCCTCGCTGACCACGGTGCCGCCGGTCAAGATGGCCATGTCGGCCAGCATGGCCTTGCGGCGGTCGCCGAAGCCGGGCGCCTTGACGGCCGCCACGTTCAGCAAGCCGCGGATCTTGTTAACCACCAGGGTGGCCAGGGCCTCGCCCTCGACGTCCTCGGCCACCACCAGCAGCGGCCTCTTCACCTGCGCGATCTTCTCGAGGAGCGGCAGGAAGTCGGACATCGAGGAGATCTTGGCCTGGTGGATCAGGACGTACGCGTCTTCGAGGACGACTTCCAGGCGCTCGGAGTCGGTGATGAAGTACGGCGAAATGTAGCCCTTGTCGAACTGGAGACCTTCGGTGAACTCCAGCTCCAGGCCCATCGTCGGCGACTCTTCGACGGTGATGACGCCGTCCTTGCCGACCTTGGCGAACGCCTCGGCGATCAGGTCGCCGATCTTGCTGTCCTGCGCGGAGATCGTCGCGACGTTCGCGATCTCGCTCTGCTCTTCCACGTCACGCGCGGACTTGAGCAGCCGGTCGGAGACCTCGGCCGCGGCGGCGTCGATGCCGCGCTTGAGGTCCATCGGGTTCGCGCCGGCGGCCACCGAGCGCAGCCCGTGGTGCACCATGGCCTGGGCCAGGACCGTCGCCGTCGTGGTGCCGTCCCCGGCGATGTCATTGGTCTTAGTGGCGACCTCCTTGGCCAGCTGGGCCCCGAGGTTCTCGTACGGGTCCTCCAGCTCCACCTCCTTGGCGACGGTCACGCCGTCGTTGGTGATGGTGGGGGCGCCCCATTTCTTGTCGATGACGACGTTGCGGCCGAGCGGGCCGAGCGTCACCTTCACGGTGTCGGCGAGCTTGTTGACGCCGCGCTCGAGTGAGCGCCGGGCGTCCTCGTCGAACTCCAGGATCTTGGGCATTAAAATTCCTCAACCTACGGTTGGATCGAGTTCATGGGCGTCCGGCGGGGCAGGCTCCTAGCCCGCCCCGCCGATCCGCGAGCTCTACTTTTCGATAACGGCGAGCACGTCGCGGGCGGAGAGCACCAGGTACTCCTCGCCCGAGTACTTCACCTCGGTGCCGCCGTACTTGCTGTACAGCACCACGTCGCCGACCTTCACGTCGATCGGCACTCGCTTGGTTCCCGCGTCGTCGAAGCGACCCGGGCCCACCGCAAGGACTTCGCCCTCCTGGGGCTTCTCCTTCGCGGTGTCCGGGATCACCAGTCCGGACGCTGTGGTCTGCTCCGCCTCAAGCGGGCGGACCACAATCCGGTCTTCGAGCGGCTTGATTACTACTTTGGTGGCGGTCGTCACGATCTGACCTCCCCCTCCGGAAAGGCTAATGGTGAGGTTGCTAGAGAGGGCGAACAGGGCGGCCTGCCGTCGCGGGGATCAGACTACCTCGTCGCGTTAGCACTCTACACTAGTGAGTGCTAAACCCGAACAGTAGTGGCACCGGGCGAACTCGTCAACACGGCCCGCCGGACAGCCGGCGGCATTTTCGCTCACCGTGCGCAATTGATTACATGAAGCTACTAGAGTTGGCGGGTGCTGATGCCGTCCGGACTGGTCGCAGGCGGCGGCGGGGCAGGCCACCACCCCTCTGAAGGAGCATCATGGATCAGCCGGGTAACCACTTCCTGCTGCGCGGGAACCCGACCGGCGCCGCCGACCGCATGCGCGAGCTGCTGGCGCGGACGGTTCAGGACCACGTCACGGACGAGCGGTCGAACGCGGGCGCGCTGGAGGAGATCCGCCTGCGGATGGAAGGGCTCGAGTGGCTAGTCAAGGAGGTCCGCGAGCGGGAGATCCCGGGGCTGGCCATCCGGCTCGACGGGCTGGCCGGTCACTTCGACCGGACCGCGCAGCGACCGCCGGGCTGGGCCGAGATGCTGACCGAGCACATCGAGCTGCTCCGCGCGCAGGTGGCGCCGCTGGCCGGGTTGCACTCGCTGCCGGCCGACGTGGGCACCCTCGCGGAGAACGTCGAGCAGGCCCTGCCGCAGTTGCAGGCGGTGGCCGAGACCATGGGCCAGACCCTGGAGACTTTGCTGGGGCAGGACGAGCGGCTGGCCCGGCTCCAGCACAGCGTGGGCAAGCTCCAGCAGAGCATGGAGACGGCGGCGGGCCGGTTCGGCCGGCTGGACAAGGCCATCGCCGAGCTGACCCAGCGCACGGCGCAGCTGGACACGCAGATGTCGGCGGTCAGGGGGCGCACCGAGGTGGGGTTCGGCACGCTCACGGCCGGACTCGACCAGCACGCCGAGGCTACCTCGGCCCAGGTCGGCGAGGCGGCCGAGAAGATGGCCGCCGCCACCCGCGGCCTGGCCGAGACCGTGACCGGCATCGGCGGGCAGGTCGACATGCTGGGCGGCCAGGTCCAGGTGGTGCACGGGCGGATCGAGGGGCTGGACGACCGGCTGGCCGAGACCGACGACAAGCTCGGCTCGCTGGACGCCAAGCTGACCGCCGCCAACGCCAAGCTGACCGCCGCCGACGCCAAGCTGACCGCCGCCGACGCCAAGATGGGGTCGGCCGACGCCCGGGTGGCCGCCCTGGACACCAAGCTGGAGCGCCTCGACGAACGGCTGGATGACCAGTACGACCGGGTCAGCATCATCGACAAGGGCCTGGTCTCGGTGGACGGCAAGCTCGGGGCCATGGCGGGCAAGCTCGGCCCGGTGGACAGCAAGCTCAGTGCGGTGGACAGCAGGCTCGGCACGGTCGACGGCAAGGTCGGCGCGCTCGGCGGCCGGCTGGACGGGCTGGACGGCCGGATGGAAGGCGTGGGCGAGCGGATGACCGCGCTGGACGGGCGGATGGAGAACGTCGGCGACCGGGTGAGCGCGCTGGGCGGACGGCTGGACTCGGTGGACGAGCGACTGGCCGGGCAGCAGCAGCACCTGGCCGGCCAGCTCGAGCCGCTCACCGACGAGCTGCGCTCGCGTCCCGGCCAGGCCGAGGTCGCCGACGCCGTGGCCAAGATCGTCGACGCGGCCCAGGGCGAGGTGACCGCGCGGATCGGCTCGCTGGAGGAAACCGTCCTGACCCTGGCCGAGGCGCTGCTGCGCCCGCAGGGGCACCATGCCGCGGCCCGCGAAGGCGGCCGCTAGGTGATCGGCCGTATCTAGGGGGCCGGCACTGCGCGTTATCGTGTGCGATATGGCCGAGGTGCTGCTGGACCGGGGGTACGCCGGGAAGCTGGACGCGGCGGACTCGCTGGCCGGATACCGTGAGCGGTTCCTGCTCACCGATCCGGCGCTGATCTACCTGAACGGCAACTCGCTCGGCGCGCTGCCGCTGGCCACCGTGGCGCGGATGGAAACCGTGTTCCGCGAGGAGTGGGGCACCGCCCTGGCCCGGTCCTGGGACCACTGGGTGGACCTGCCGGCCCGGGCCGGCGACCTGGTGGGCGAGCTGGCCGGCGCCGCACCCGGGCAGGTGATCGTCACCGACAACACCACGGTGAACCTGTACAAGCTGGCCGCCGCGGCGCTGGACGCGCGGCCCGGGCGGCACGTGATCATCACCGACGACGACAACTTTCCCAGCGACCGCTACGTCATGGCCGGGCTAGCCGCCCAGCGCGGCGCGGAACTGCGCCTGCTGGCCACCGACATCAACCAGGGCGTGCACCCGGACCTGGTGCGCGCCGCGGTGAACGAGGACACGGCGCTGGTGAGCCTGTCCCACGTGGCCTACCGCAGCGGCGCCCTGGCCGACATGGCGGCCATCACCGCGATCGCCCACCAGGCCGGAGCGCTCATGCTCTGGGACCTGTGCCACTCGGTCGGGGTGGTGCCGGTCGACCTGGACGGCTGCGACGTGGACCTCGCGGTCGGCTGCACCTACAAGTACCTCAACGCGGGGCCCGGCGCCCCGGCGTTCGCGTACGTCTGCGCCCGGCTCCGGGAGGTGCTGCGCCAGCCGATCTGGGGCTGGTTCTCCCAGCGTGACCAGTTCGGCATGGGGCCCAGCTACGACCCGGCGCCGGGCATGGCCAAGTTCATGACCGGCACGCCGTCGATCCCCGGCGTGGCGGCGGTGCAGGAAGGCGCGCGGCTGCTGCTCGAGGCGGGCCTGGAGCCGATGCGGGCCAAGAGCATGGCGCTGACCGGCTACCTGATCGAGCTGGCCGACGCCTGGCTGGTCCCGCTGGGGTGCACGATCGCCACGCCGCGGGAGGCCGGCCGGCGCGGCAGCCACGTCAGCTTCTGCCACCCCGACGCCGAGCGGATCGTGGCCCGGCTGGCCTCCGGCGGCATCATCACCGACTACCGGACCCCGGACCGGTTCCGGTTCGGCCTGTCCCCGCTCACCACGCGCTTCACCGACGTCTGGGACGCCGCCGACGCCGCCCGGGCGCTCATCGCAGGGGCCGGGCATGGCTGAGCCCGTCACCTACGCCGGCTACCTGCGGCTGGACCAGCTGCTCGGGGCCCAGCAGCCCCGGTCGGACGAGCACGACGAGATGCTGTTCATCGTCATCCACCAGATCTACGAACTGTGGTTCAAGCAGCTGCTGCACGAACTGACCAAGCTGCAGGCCCTGCTCGAGTCCGGCGAGACGACGCACGCCATGCGCACGCTGCGCCGGACGCTGGCCATCTTGAAGATCGTGGTGGCCCAGCTCGACGTGCTGGAGACCATGACGCCGACCCAGTTCACCCGGTTCCGGGAGGCGCTGGGCACCTCGAGCGGCTTTCAGTCGGCGCAGTTCCGGGAGCTCGAGGCGGTCCTGGGCCGCCGGGACCCGATGATGCTGGCGCAGTACGCGGCGGACAGCACGGAGCGGGCCCAGATCGCGGCCGCGATGTCCCGGCCGTCGGTGTTCGACTCGTTCCTGAGCTACCTGGCCGGCCAGGGCTTCGACGTGCCCGCGGACGTCCGCGCCCGCGACGTGACCCAGCCGCTGCTGGCCTCGGACGCGGTACAGCAGGTGCTGAAGAAGGTCTACGACGACGACACCGACGCCACCGCGGTGTGCGAGCTATTGGTCGACCTCGACGAGGGCATGCAGGAGTGGCGGTACCACCACATCAAGATGGTGGAGCGGACGATCGGCGCGCGGCGCGGCACGGGCGGCTCGGCCGGTGCCACCTACCTGCAGAGCACGCTGGGGAACCCCACCTTCCCGGACCTGTGGGCCATGCGGAGCCTGGGGTAAGGGGCGGGCCTTGCTGGGCCCGGGCACGGGCACGGGCACGGGCAGGGGCACGGGCACGAAGCCGTTGGACGGCGCGGGAACCTCGCCGGCGTCGGCGAAGGCCGGCTCGGCCAGCTCGGCGGGGCTGGCCAGCTCCGCTAGCTCGACGCGGTTGCGGCCGTGCCGCTTGGCCGTGTACAGGGCCGCGTCGGCTAGGCGCTCGAGCCGTTCCAGGGTGCCCGCGTGGTCGGGGAAGGCGGCCACCCCGACGGAGACCGTGACCATCACGTCGCTGCCCGGCAGGGTGATTTCCGCGATCGCCGCGCGGATCCGCTCGGCGATCTCCAGCGCCGCGCCGGCCTCGGTGTCGGGCAGCAGGACCGCGAACTCCTCGCCGCCGTTGCGGCCGGCGAAGTCCCGGCTGCGCAGCGCGGTCCGGAGCGTCGCGCCGACGTTGGCCAGGACCTGGTCGCCCACCGGGTGCCCGCGCTGGTCGTTGATCTGCTTGAAGTGGTCGAGGTCGAGCACGAGCAGCGCGAGCGGCGCCTTGGTCATCAAGGCCTGGGCGAACGTCCGCTTCAGCGCGTCGGTGACCGCGCGCTTGTTGGGCAGCCCGGTCAGGCCGTCGGTGGCGGCGCGGATCTCGGCCACGGCCAGGTTGCGGAGGTTGGCCAGGACGGGCGCGGCCAGGCCGACCGAGTCGCGGATCCGCTGCTCCTCGGCGTCGGAATAGCGAGCCGGCCGGCTGAGCAGGACCGAGCCGATCACCTCGCCCCCGACGGTGAGCGGGACGCACGTGGAGACGCCGGGCACGGGGGCGCATACCGAGCAGCACAGCAGGGCGGGCCGCCCGCCGTTCTCCTGGTGGGTGCGGCCCGAGCGCACCGCCAGGCACGAGCGCGGCTCCGCGCCGCGCAGGGTCCCGGCCAGCGCCGAGCCGGCTGGCAGGGGCGTGACCGCCTCCAGCCGGTCCGCGCTGTTGTTGCGGTTGAGCACCACCGCGCTGGTCTGCGTCAGGCTGCGCTCGAGGTGGCGCTGCAGGAGCCGGTACGTGTCGTCCTCGTCGTTGGCGAGCTGCAGGATGTCCGCGAACTCCGCCTGGTCCTGGCTGGGGGCCAGGTCCCGGCGGATGCGGCCGATCCCGAGGCCCAGGAACAGCAAACCGATCGCGATGCCCAGCACCGCGACGCCGATGAGCACGCCGGTGTCGCGGACCACGGCGGCGTCCGCCTGCGTGTGGTCGATGTGCGCATCGTTCACCTCCTTCTGGATCAGCGCGTCCAGGTGCGCGCTGGCCGGCTGGTAGACGGCGGTCAGCTGGGCGGCGAGCATCCCGGCGGGCTGTGCGGTGAGGGCGAACGTGCTGAGCAGGTCGCGGACGGCGGTCCACTGCCCGATGAACAGCACGAGGTCGGCGTGCTCGGCCGGCGGGTCGCCGACGTGCAGCGCCTCCAGCGAGAACAGCTCACTGTCGATCGCGGGCAGCAGGCTGGTGTCGAGCGAACCGAGCAGCCGGGACCGCTGCGCGGGCTGGGTGGTCAGGGCGGCCTGTTCCCCGGTGGCGTACGCGGCGTCGATGTCCCGGGCCAGCTGGTTGGTCACGATCGCGGTGGTCAGCTCGTCGCCCGCGATCGCGTCGCCCTGGTCCTCGGCCGAGCGGGTATTCAGGATGCCGACGGCGGCTACCGCGACCACCGCCAGCGCGAGCGCGATGCAGAGCGCTACGAGCGAGCGGGTCGCGGCCCTAGCGAGCGTCCGCATTCATCTGTCCTAACCCGGCGATCTGTGCCATAAAAGACATATGCCATAAAAACCTAGGCCATAAAGAATGTACGATGACAAGCATATCGGAAAGCGGCGGACCTGAATAGAATGCGCGACCGTTATAATTATCCGGTGGCTCGGGTCGTGTTAATATACCTCGGCCTAGGCGCAGGCCCGGGACCAGCTGAGGGACCCGCTTGCGGTAGCGCGGATAATCGTCGGGAAATTCGGCCAGCATGAGCCGTTCCTCGATATGCAGCTTGATCTCCACCAGCAGGAGGAAAACCGGAAAGGCGACGATCCAGCGCCCGCCGCCGGAGGGGCGGGGTGGGTGTCGGGGAGCGGGGACCACGGTGCGTTCGGCGGGAAAAGGCTTTTACTCCCACTCGATGGTGGCAGGAGGCTTACTGGTGACGTCCAGGACGACGCGGTTGACCTCGGGGACCTCGTTGGTGACGCGGGTGGAGATCCGGGCCAGCACGTCCGGGGGCAGCCGGGCCCAGTCCGCGGTCATGGCGTCCTCGCTGGTCACCGGGCGGAGCACGAGCGGATGGCCGTAGCTGCGGCCGTCCCCCTGCACGCCCACCGAGCGCACGTCGGCCAGCAGCACGACCGGGCACTGCCAGACCAGGGAGTCGAGCCCGGCGGCCGACATCTCCTCGCGGACGATCGCGTCGGCCTCACGCAGGACCGCGAGCCGGTCCGCGGTCACCTCGCCGACGATCCTGATGGCCAGGCCGGGTCCGGGGAACGGCTGGCGGCGGACGATGGCCTGGGGCAGGCCGAGTTCGGACCCGACCCGGCGCACCTCGTCCTTGAACAGCGCGCGCAGCGGCTCGACCAGGCGGAACTTCAGGTCGTCGGGGAGGCCGCCCACATTGTGGTGGGACTTGATGTTCGCGGTGCCGGTGCCGCCGCCGGACTCGACCACGTCCGGGTACAGCGTGCCCTGGACCAGGAACTCGCACGCTTCGCCGTGCTCGCCGGCCTCGGCGGTGATCTCCCGGGCGGCGCGCTCGAACGCGCGGATGAACTCGCGGCCGATGATTTTCCGCTTCTCCTCCGGGTCGGTCACCCCGGCCAGCGCGGTCAAGAACACGTCGGCCTCGGTGGCGACCTTGAGCCGGACGCCGGTGGCGGCCACGAAATCCTGCTCGACCTGGTCCGCCTCGCCCTTGCGCAGCAGGCCGTGATCGACGAACACGCAGGTCAGGCGGTCGCCGATGGCGCGCTGGACGAGCGCCGCGGCGACCGCGGAGTCCACCCCGCCGGACAGGCCGCAGATCGCCCGGCTGCCGCCGACCTGCTCGCGGATCGCTTCCACCTGGTCCTCGACGATGTTCAGCATGGTCCAGGACGGCCGACACCCGGCCAGTTCCAGGAAGCGGGCCAGGATCCGGGTGCCGTACTCGGTGTGCATCACCTCCGGGTGGAACTGCACGCCGAACAAGCCCTGGTCCGGGTTCTCCACCGCGGCCACCGGCGTGGCTGGCGTGCGCGCGGTCACGGTGAAGCCGGGCGGGGCCGCGGCGACGGTGTCGCCGTGCGACATCCACACCTGCTGCTGGGCGGGCGTGCCGGAGAGGAGGCGGCTGGGGTCGGTCTGCAGGGTGGTGGCGCCGTACTCGGCCAGGCCGGTCCGCTCCACCGTGCCGCCCAGCTCGGCCACCAGCAGCTGGAAGCCGTAGCAGATGCCGAGGATGGGGACGCCGGCCTGGAGCAGGCCTGGGGGCGCGGGCGGGGCGCCGTCGGCGTAGACCGAGGACGGGCCGCCGGACAAGATGATGGCCTTCGGGTGCCGGGCCAGCATCTGCTCGGCCGGCATGGTCGAGGGGACGATCTCGGAGTAGACGTGACACTCGCGCACCCGCCGGGCGATCAGCTGCGCGTACTGCGCGCCGAAGTCCACCACTAGCACGGTATCGAAGCCGCTGGGCACGCTAACCGCCTTCCACCTGGGATTTCTCTGAGGAGTCTAGCCGGGCCGCGGGAACGGCCGCGTCGGTGCGGGGCGCGATGCGCAGGCGGGCGATGCGGCGGCCGTCGAGCTCGGTGACCGTGATCGTGTGCCCGGCCACCTGCACGCTGGCCCCGGTCGACGGCAGGTCGCCGAGCATGGCCAGGACGTAGCCCGCGGCCGTCTCGTAAGGGCCTTCGGGCAGGGTGATCCCGGTCTGTTCGGCGAACTCGTCCAGGTTGAGCAGGCCGTCCACCTCGACCTCGCCGCCGCGCAGCGTGGTCGCCTGGCGCTGCTCGGTGTCGTATTCGTCCCTGATGTCGCCGATCAGCTCCTCGACCAGGTCCTCCAGGGTGACGATGCCNNGACAGCGAGGACAGCACGGTCTTGCTGATCGGCAGGAACTTCACCGGCCTGCTGATCCGGCCGACCGGTCCCGAGCGGTTGATGACCGCGGGCCCGAGCAGGTCCCGGATGTGCACGAAGCCGATCACGTTGTCGTAGCTGTCCTGGAACACCGGCAGCCGCGAATGCGGCACGTCGGCCGCGATCGCGGCGGCCGCGGACACCGGGGTCTCCGCGTCCAGGAAGACCACCTCGGTGCGCGGCACCAGCACCTCGCGGATCTGCCGTTTCCCGGCGTCGAACACCTCGCCGACGATCTGCCGCTCGTCCGGGCTGAGCGCCTGCGCGCCGGTCACCAGGTCGCGCAGCTCCTGCTCGGTCATGGCCTGGCGCCCGAGGCGGGGGTCGCCGCCGAGGATGGCGATCACCCCGTTGGTCGTCACGGTCAGCAGCCAGACGACCGGCCGGGCCAGCGACGCGATCCGGTCCAGCATCGGCGCGGCCAGCAGGGCCAGCCGCGGCGCCCGCTGCAGCGCGAGCCGCTTGGGCGCGAGCTCGCCCAGCACCAGGCTGACGAACGTGATGCATACGGTCACGATGACGAACGACAGCGCCGACGCCCAGCCCGCCGACACGTGCTGGCGGACCAGCCAGGTCTTGAGGAATCCGGCCAGGGTCGCGGCGCCGTAGGCGCCGGAGACCAGGGTGGCCAGGGTCACCCCGATCTGGACCGCGGAGAAAAACCGGGTCGGGTCGCTGGCCAGCCGCGCGGTCCGCTGGCCGCGCTTGCCGCGCTTGGCCAGCGCTCGGACCTGGCCCTCGCGCAGCGAAACGAGGGCCATCTCAGAACCCGAGAAGAATCCCCCGATGCACACGATGACCACGACGACGAGGATGTCCAGGAGTATTTTGCTCATTTTCTGTCTGCCGCCCGCGGACGATGTCTGGCCAGTCTAGAACGGATAACGTAAGGGTCCCGTGGGCACGCAATCAATCTGGAAGGCCAGCACCCGGCTGGCCGACGGGCGCGAGATCGTCTACTTCGACGAGGCGCCCGGGCTGGACCGGGTCCTGGCCCGCGACACCCGGCCGCTGCCCCCGCGGCCGCCCGGCCCGCCGGGGCCGGTCGGGTCGCCCGAGCAGGGTATCCGCTGGGACCCGCTGGCCGGGGAGTGGGTGGTGATCGCGGCCGCCCGCCAGGACCGCACCTTCCTGCCGCCGGCCGATCAGTGCCCGCTGGATCCGTCGGCACCGGGGCGGCCCACCGAAATCCCGGCGTCCAGCTACGACGTGGTGGTGTTCGAGAACCGGTTTCCCTCGCTGCGCGAGCCGCTCGGGCGCTGCGAGGTGGTCTGCTTCACCTCCGACCACTACGCCTCGTTCGCCCAGCTCACCCCGCGGCGGGTGCGGACCGTGCTGGAAGCCTGGGTGGACCGCACCGAGGTGCTCGGCGCGCTGCCGGAGACCAGGCAGGTGTACTGCTTCGAGAACCGGGGCGAGGAGATCGGCGTCACGCTGCGCCACCCGCACGGGCAGATCTACGCGTTCCCGTTCGTGGCCCCGCGGCTGGAGCGCATGGTGGCGCAGGCCCACCTCTACCAGGGCGGCAACCTGTTCGACGACCTGGTCGCGGCCGAGCTGCGGGCCGGGACGCGGATCGTGGCGCGCAACGAGCACTGGGTGGCGTTCGTGCCCGAGGCGGCGCGCTGGCCGTACGAGGTCCGGATCTTTCCCCTGGCCCGGGTCCCTGACCTGCCCGCGCTCGGCGAGGCGGCGCGCGAGGCGTTCGGGCCGCTGTACCTGGACGTGCTGCGGCGGTTCGACGGGCTGTTCGGCGGGCCCGCCCCGTACATCGCCGCGTGGCACCAGGTGCCGGTGGCGGACCAGGCGGCTCGGGGGGTGTTCGCGGCGCACCTTCAGGTACTGTCGATCCGGCGCGCGCCAGGCAAGCTGAAGTATCTGGCCGGCACGGAATCGGGCATGGGCGTGTGGATCAACGACATCGTCCCTGAAGAGGCGGCGGAGAGACTCAGGGAGGCTGGCTGATGAGGGTGCTGGTCACCGGCGGGGCCGGGTACATCGGCAGCGTCGTCGCCGGGCAGCTGGTCGCGGCCGGGCACGAGGTCACCGTGCTCGATGACCTGTCGACCGGGTACGCCGAGGCAGTGCCGNNCGTACTGGTCGGCCAACCTGGGCGGCACGATCGCGCTGCTCGAAGCGATGCGCGAGATCGGCGTGCGCACGATCGTGTTCTCCTCCACCGCCGCGGTCTACGGCGAGCCGGAACGCACGCCCATCACCGAGACCGACCCCACCCGCCCGACCAGCCCCTACGGCGCGTCCAAGCTGGCCGTCGACACCACGCTGACCGAGTTCGCCCGGCTGTACGGGTTCGGGGCCGTCAGCCTGCGCTACTTCAACGTGGCCGGCGCGCACCGGGCGGCCGACGGCACCTGGTTCGGCGAGCGGCACCACCCGGAGACCCACCTGATCCCGAACGTGCTGGCCAGCGTGACCGCGGGCCGCCGGGTGCAGGTCTTCGGCGACGACTACCCGACCCCGGACGGGACCTGCATCCGGGACTACATCCACGTCACCGACCTGGCCGACGCGCACCTGCGCGCGCTCGCGGCCAGCCCGCACGGGCAGCACCGCGTGTACAACCTGGGCGACGGGACCGGCTACTCGGTCCGCCAGGTGATCGACGTGTGCGCCGAGGTGACCGGCACCGAGATCGGCGTCGACGTGACCGCGCGGCGGCCCGGCGACCCGGCCGTGCTGGTCGCCTCCTCCGAGCGGATCTCGGCCGAGCTGGGCTGGCACGCGGAGCGCGACCTGCGGGCCATGGCCGCCGACGCCTGGGCGTTCACCCAGGCTCGCAGGTGAGCCCTTCGGCTGACGCGGTACTGGAGCTGTTCCGGTCGCGGTTCGGCGGGACGGCCGACGGGGTGTGGGTGGCGCCGGGGCGGGCCAACCTGATGGGTGAGCACACCGACTACAACGAGGGGTTCGTGCTTCCGTTCGCGCTCGGGCAGGGCATCGCGGCCGCCGCGAGCCGCCGGAGCGACCGGCGGCTGGTGGTGTACTCGGCCCAGGAGCCGGACGCGGTGCTCGACGTTGTTCTGGCCGACTTGGCGCCGGGCCAGGTCACCGGGTGGGCCGCCTACCCGGCCGGGGTGGCCTGGTCGCTGGCCGCGGCGGGTTACGAGGTGCCGGGGGCGTGCCTGGCGATCGACTCCGACGTGCCCGCGGGCGCGGGCCTGTCCTCCTCGGCCGCGCTGGAATGCGCCACCGCGCTCGCCCTGACCGAGCTGGCCGGGGCCGGGCTGGCCGGTGACCGGCGCGAGCTGGCCGCGATCGCCCGGCGGGCCGAGAACGACTTCGCCGGGGTGCCGTCCGGGATCATGGACCAGTCCGCGTCACTGCTCGGCGAGCGCGGCCGCGCACTGCTGCTCGACTGCCGCTCGCTGGAGACCTCCCAGGTCCCGTTCGACCCGGCCGCGTCGGGCGCGCAGCTGCTGCTGATCAACACCCGGGCCAGGCACCAGCTGACCGCCGGGGCGTACGCGGAGCGGCGCGCCGAGTGCGAACAGGCCGCGCGGCTGCTCGGGGTTCCTTCCTTGAGATACCTAACGGCCGTGGCTGACACCAGCCGGCTCACCGATCCAGTCTTGCGGCGGCGGGCCCGCCACGTGGTGACCGATGACCAGCGGGTGCTGGAGGTCGTCGCGTTGCTGAGATCGGGGTCGGCAGACGCGTACCCGCAGATCGGGCGGCTGCTGACCCAGGCGCACGTGTCGCTGCGGGACGACTTCGAGATCTCCTGGCCCGAAGCGGACGTGACGGTCGATGCGGCGCTGGCGGCGGGCGCGCTCGGGGCCCGCATGATCGGCGGCGGGTTCGGCGGCTCGGTGCTCGCGCTGGTCGGCTCGGCGGCGGAGGTGCGCGCCGCGGTGGCCGAGGCGTTCTCCCGGCGCTCGTGGACCGCGCCGCAGTTCCTGTCGGCCGTTCCGTCCGATAGCGCGCGGCGGGTGGCATTAGGGTGAGTTCTCTAGGAGGCAGCGGTGGACGTACGGGATGAGGCGGCACGGATCTCCGGCGAGATCGCCGAGCTGCGGCACGCGATTCACCGCGAGCCCGAGATCGGCCTGGACCTGCCGAAGACCCAGGCCAAGGTGCTGGCCGCCCTGGACGGGCTGCCGCTGGAGATCAGCACCGGGCAGGGGCTGAGCTCGGTCACCGCCGTCCTGCGCGGAGGGCCGGGGCCGGTCGTGCTGCTGCGCGGGGACATGGACGCGCTGCCGGTGACCGAAGAGACCGGCCTGCCCTACGCGTCGGTGATCCCGGGCGCGATGCACGCCTGCGGGCACGACCTGCACACCGCGATGCTGGCCGGCGCCGCCCGGTTGCTGTCGGCCCGGCAGGTGCCCGGGACGGTGATCTTCATGTTCCAGCCGGGCGAGGAGGGCTACGCCGGGGCCCGGCAGATGATCGAGGAACGGGTCCTGGAGGCGGCGGGTTCGCGGCCGGTTGCCGCCTACGGCCTGCACGTGACGTCGCAACGGCTGCCGTGCGGGACGTTCTCCACCCGGCCCGGCGCGATGCTGGCCGCCGCGGACCAGATCACGGTGACCGTGCACGGGCGGGGCGGGCACGCCTCGACGCCGCACCACGCCGCGGACCCGATCCCGGTCGCGTGCGAGATGGTGACCGCGTTGCAGACGCTGGTGACCAGGAAGTTCGACGTGTTCGATCCGGTGGTGATCACCGTGGGCAGCTTCCACGCCGGGACCGTCGACAACGTGATCCCGGACGAGGCCCGGTTCTGGGCCACGGCCCGCTCGTTCAGCGAGGCGTCCCGCGGCAAGCTGGCCGAACTGGTGCCGCGGCTGATCGGGGACATCGCGCGCGGGCACGGGCTGACCGCCGACGCCATCTACGACGTGGGGTACCCGGTGACGGTCAACGACGCGGTGGAGGCGGCGTTCGCGGGCGAGACGATCGCGGAGGTGTTCGGGGCCGAGCGCGGCGAGCGGGCCGAGTTCCCGCTCACCGGGGCCGAGGACTTCTCGTTTGTCCTGGAGCAGGTGCCAGGGGCGTTCGTGATGCTGGGCGCCTGCCCGCCGGGGACCGACCCGGCGACCGCCCCGAGCAACCACTCGGCGCACGCGGTGTTCGACGACGCGGCCCTGGCCGACGGCACCGCGCTGTATGCCGAACTGGCCCTGCGCCGGCTGGCCGCCGGTTAAGCATGACAGGGCCGCCTGGCAGAATGGGGTCATGAGCGCCGACCTGGATGAGCTGCGCCGGCTACGCCGGGCCCGCGACCGGATGGACCGCGAGTACGCGCAGCCGCTCGACGTGCCGGCGCTCGCCCGCACGGCGCTGATGTCGCCGGCGCACTTCAGCCGGCGCTTCCGCGAGGCGTACTCCGAGACGCCGTACTCCTACCTCATGACCCGGCGCATCGAGCGGGCCAAGGCGCTGCTGCGCCGCGGCGACCTGAGCGTGACGGACGTCTGCTTCGCGGTCGGCTGCTCGAGCCTGGGCTCGTTCTCCGCCCGGTTCAGTGAACTCGTCGGCGAGGCGCCGTCCATGTACCGCGCCCGCAACCACGACGAAGTCCGTGGCATGTCGGCCTGCCAGGCGATGCTGACCACCCGGCCGCAGCGGGCCCGGACCGGGGGCGGGCAGAAGAAATCAGTTTCTGAGAAGCGCCCGGTCGCCGCGCCCGCCTAGCATCAGGGCCATGAACACTTCAATTAGCGGCGTGCACGTCACCGTCGACGACGTCGACGCCGCCCTCAGCTTTTATCGCGACACCCTCGGGCTGACGGTCCGCAACGAGGTCGCCAACGGAGGCTTCCGCTGGATCACCCTGGTCACCGACAGCCAGCCCGAGATCGCCATCGTGCTGTCCGAGCCGCACGCGGGCCGCTCCCAGGAGGACGGGGACGCCCTCGCGGCCTTGCTGGCCAAGGGCGTGCTGCCCATGATCCAGCTTCGCGCCGACGACCTCGACGCGACCTTCGACAAGATCGCCGGCGCGCCCGGAGTCGAGGTGCTGCAGGAGCCCACCGATCAGTTCTGGGGCGTCCGGGACTTCGCGGTGCGTGACCCGGCGGGCAACATGGTCCGCGTCGAGCAGGGCGCCGGGCAGGGCTAGGCCGTTACAGGCTGGCGACCGTTACAGGCTGGCGACGTCCGCTTGCTTGGCGCGGACGGCGTCGGCGGCGGCGTGCAGGGCGGCCAGTTCGGTCTCGGTGAGGTCGCGCTCGACGATGCGGCGGACGCCGACCGCGCCGATCTCGGCCTCCACGCCCAGGTAGACGCCGGAGATCCCGTACTCGCCGTCGACCCAGGCGCAGACCGGCATGATCGCGCCGGCGTCCTCGGCCACCGCGCGGGCCATCCGGGCCGCGGCGGCGGACGGGGCGTAGTACGCCGAGCCGGTCTTGAGCAGCGCGACGATCTCGCCGCCGCCGTTCCGGGTCCGGGTGACCAGTTCCTCGACCTCGCCGGTGGGCAGCAGGTCGGCCAGCGGACGGCCGTCGACGGTGCAGGCCGAGGGCACCGGGACCATCGTGTCGCCGTGCGAGCCGAGGGTCAGGGTGCGGACCGAGCCGACCGGGACGCCGAGCTTTTCCGCCACGAAGTAGCTGAACCGGGCGGTGTCGAGCATGCCGGCCTGGCCCATCACCCGGTGGTGCGGGAAGCCGGAGACCTTGGCGGCCAGCGCGGTCATCTCGTCCAGCGGGTTGGACACCACGATCAGCACCGCGTCCGGCGCGTACTTGGCGACGTTCTCCACCACGCTGCGGACGATCTTGGCGTTGGTCTCGATCAGGTCCATCCGGCTCATGCCCGGCTTGCGCGGCAGGCCGGCGGTGACGATCACGATGTTCGACCCGGCGATCGCCTCGTAGCCCTCGCCGCCCAGGCCGGTGGTCTGGCCGGTCACCTTGGTCTCGAAGCCCTCCACCGGGCGCGACTGGTTCATGTCCAGGGCCAGCCCCTCGGGCTTGCCCTCGACGATGTCGGTGAGCACGACCTCGTCGAAGATGTCGTACTCGGCCAGCCGCTGCGCGGTGGTGGAGCCGTAGAACCCGGCGCCGACGACGGTTACCTTGCCCTTACGTGCCATGCTGAGGTTCTCCTGTGGTGGGTCCTTACGGGTGGGCATGCCCGGGGCACGCACTACGGCCGTTCGGAATAATGGTTTTAAGAATTCATCGCCTTGCGCAGGTTACCGTCCAGGGCGGCGAGGAACTCCTCAGTGGTCAGGAACGGGGTGCCCCGGCCGACGAGCAGGGCCAGGTCCTTGGTCATCTTGCCCTCCTCGATCGTGTGCACGCAGATATCCTCCAGCGTGCGGGCGAACAGGGCGACCGCGGGGGTGTCGTCGAGCTTGCCGCGGTGCTCAAGGCCGCGGGTCCAGGCGAAGATCGNNCGGCCGTCCGGCGTCATCAGCACGCTGGTCATCAGGCCGAGCGAGCCGAAGCCCTGGGCCACCACGTCGGACTGCACGTCGCCGTCGTAGTTCTTGCAGGCCCAGACGATGCCGCCCTCCCACTTGAGCACCTGGGCGACCATATCGTCGATGAGCCGGTGCTCGTAGGTGATCCCGGCCGCCTCGTACTCGGCCTTGAACTCGGACTCGAAGACCTCGGCGAAGATGTCCTTGAACCGGCCGTCGTAGGCCTTCAGGATGGTGTTCTTGGTGGACAGGTAGAGCGGGAACCGGCGGTCGAGCGCGTAGCGCATGGTGGCGCGGGCGAAGTCGCGGATCGAGTC
>PLIQ01000424.1 GCA_003140115.1 Actinomycetota bacterium
CCGAAGATGACGACCGCACCTGAAGCTTCAGCACCCGGGGTCGGCCGTCACTGCGAGGCGGGTATGCGGTGCCGCAGCCCGAGTGCGGCCAGCACCAGCCCGGCAAGTGCTACCAGCGGGCCGGCTACCTCAAAGGTGTGGCTGTTTGACATGGCGCTGCCCTCGATGACGCCGAACCCCTGCAGCGCAAAGAGGCCTCCGATGACGATCACCACGATTCCCGCGGCGATGAGCAAGCGGCTCTTCATTGAAATGTTCCTTTCCCGGCCTCAGGGGCTTCCTGGCCGGCCTCGGCTGCCGGTGCCCTCCCTCCCCGAACTACGGCAGGGAAGCCCCGGCAGTTCAGCGTCGGGCCCGTACCCGAGCGTGAGTGTGGTCACAGGAACTGCCCGGCCGTCCCGCTGAGAGGGTCGTCGGTCTCGTACTCGACGCCGCCGCCGGCCGCCAGGCCGGCCTGCTGCAGGTCCACGCGAGCTACCAGGCCGTTCCTTTCGCAGCCACGAGCGCGGAAATCCAGCACGAGATAAAAGGAGCCGGCTCGTTTCCTCCCTCTTGACGGCCTTGGCGCGCTGGTGAACTGGGTGGAGAACGGGCAGGCCCCCACCAGCCTCATCACCAGCAAGGTAGTCAACGGCACGGTCACCGAGACCCGGCCGGTGTACCAGTACCCGCTGATCGCCGTAGACACCACCGGCGGCCCGATCACCGAGGCGTCGAGCTACACGCCGCAGCAGCCTCCGGTGTCCTTCAACGCCAACGTCAAGTGGGCGGGCACCTTCAGCACCGGCTACGAGCAGGTCTGGTGGGCGCTGTGGTGGGCACTATGAGAACTTCTTCATCGCAAGCACGGGCGCGTCCGCTGCCATNNCCCAGGGCAAAGCGAGCTGGAAACTTCTCCCGCGGCCTTCCAGCCAGAAAGCTGAATATCGCCTTCGCGTCGGTCTCGATTGGTGCCTACTCAGGGCAGCTCGGCCTCGCCATAGCGCTCCTGGCGAACACCCAGAGTGCCGCGCTGCAACGTGCTTTGGTCCTCGTCATTGTGGCTTTGTATTGCAGCGCCCTTGGTCGGACATGGCAGGTCACCGGGATAACCCGGCGGGCAACATAAGGAGCGCCGGAGGCCACCGCCGTCGCCGGTGTCCTAGCCTTGCTCCTCTCACTCAGGTGATCTCGGCGAAATTGCCTAGGACGGCGGGGGTTCGGGCTGGCCGGGCGCGGCAGTTAGTTTGCGCCGTAGGCGGCGAGAAACGCCCGGGTTCCGGCGTCGGCGTAGCGGTCGAGGTCGGTTTGGTCGGGCAGTTCGGCGTCGCCGCAGAGCATGACCCGGTTGAGCGGGGCTGCCATGATCAGCCAGTTGAAGTGCTCGGCGGCGAGCCGCGGGTCCTGCAGGCGGAGCGTGCCGCGGGCGGCGAGGCTTTCGAAAGTGGCGGCCAGGGTGTCGATGGTGCGCCCGGGACCGCTGTCGTAGAACAGGCGGCCCAGTTCCGGGAAGCGGCCCGCTTCGCCGATGACCAGGCGGCGCAGCTGCATCATCCGGGGCTGGATGACCTGGGTCAGCAGCGCGCGGGCCAGGCCGCGCAGGCCGGCCGCCAGGTCAGTGTCGTCCCGCAGGCTGGCGACCTGCTCGGCGACGGGATCGCTGACCTCGGCGACGGTGCCGGTGACGATCTCGCGGAACAGGCTTTGCTTGTCGGCGAACTGCTTGTAGACGGTCTGTTTGGACACCGAGGCCGCGGCGGCGATCTGGTCCATGCTGGTGGCCAGGTACCCCTCGCGCAGGAACAACGTGGTGGCCGCGTCCAGGATGGCCCGGCGCTTGCGCGCCGTCCGGGTCTCGCCGCGGTCTTGCGTGCTGGCCGTGGTCGTCTCGCCCATGGACAAATAGTACTGGACAGTCTAGTCTGATGGAACTAGAGTACTGGACAGTCCAGTTTGATACGCCGCCGGGCGTGCTGGCCCGGCACTCTCGAGGAGGACGGCGATGCGGGAACTTACCGCGGACATGTTCGTGTCGCTGGACGGCTTCGCCGCCGGGGCCGACGGCGGCCAGTCNNTCATGATCATGGGGCGAACGACCTACGAGATCATGGCGCGCTCCTGGCCATCTTCTCCCGGCCCGCTCGCCGGGCCGATGAACAGCCACCCGAAGCTGGTGTTCTCCGCCACCCTGGCCGAGCCGCTCACCTGGAACAACGCCCAACTGGCCAAGCACGAGCCCGTTGCGGAGATCCGCACGCTCAAGAGCCAGCCCGGTGACCCGCTGCGCAGCATCGGCAGCATCACCCTCGTCCGCCACCTGATGGCAGCGGGCCTGGTCGACCGGCTCCGCCTGATCGTGTTCCCGCACGTGCTCGGCCAGGCCGGCCACGAACCAGTCTTCACCGGCTACCCCGAAACCAGCCTCACCCTGGCCAGCACAGCCGTCCTCGACTCACGCCTGGTGGTCTGCGAGTACCGCCCGAACACCCCGGCCTGAGGCTGGCGCGGCTAGGATCGGGCCTTCCGCCTGGGGGCCTTGGTCCAGATGTTGAACTCTTCGGGATGATCGCGCCGGGCAAGTGATTCGGCCATCAGCCGGTCGCCGTCGGCTTGGGTCCTCCGGTCGCGGACGCGGCCCAGGTGGGTCTTCTCACCTATGTACCTCGCGACCAGGGCGGGCGGGTCGAGCGGGTCGGTCCCCGCGGGCTGCGAGCAGACCCGGCATTCCCACTGCAGAGGTGGCGTCACAGTGCAGATGAACGGTATGAGGGTCTGATGCTGGTTCGCGCAGTGATAAAGCACGGAGATTTTGCCTACGGGCAATCCACGGTCATAAGGTTCACCCGCAGGACCGGCCCCTACCCTCGTCGCCTGCAGTGGGCCGCTGTTAACAGTCCGCATAAATGCCTCCGTTAATTCTCATTCTACAGGCAGTTCGCGTGGTTTTGACCGTTAGCGCCGGATCGCGACATCCCTGAAGGGCGGTCCAGAGGTTAACCCGGTGGATCGGGCAGCCTGATCAGGCCTTCCGCCTAGGCGACGGCCCGGCCGTCCAGACGTCCCTGAACTCCTCCGGACGTCCCTGCGGTGGATTAATTTCGGCCAGCAAACGGTCGCCGTCGGCCTGTTGCGCCGGTCCCTGACGTGCTCCAGGTGTCGTTTTTCCTCGGCCGACTTGATTATTCGGAACTCATTTGGGCGTGGGGATTCACCGGGTCTCCCGGGCGGGATCGATTGACCGGACCGCACCCGGTTCTCCAAGGCGCGTGCCCGTACGTCAACGCCTAGATACACGGACTGGCCCATCAACGGGGCAGGCTTGTCCTCGCGCTGCTAGTACTACGCAGACGTCCGCCGCTTGAGCCAGCGGCGTAGGGTCTCGCGCAACTTCGGCCTTTGAATACCGAGCTGAGTGCGGCGGGCGGCAGCGTCTTTCAAGTCCGCGTAGCGCTCATCGCTAACCTGCTTGGCCCGCCCAAGATCTTGCTGAACGTTTTGCCCGTACACGACGGCCTCTTGTTCTGCGCCGTAAAAAACTCTGACGACGCGATTGCACTGAGTACAGTGCTGAACTCTCAATGTAACACGCCCATCGGCTACGCCTCGTCAGTTCGGCCGACGGTCCGAAGGTAGCCATTAATAAGCCAGTCCAGCCTGGGTGAGCTCCGGGTTGCGCAGCTCGATCCGGCCGGGCCCGGCCAGGAAGACGCCGAACGCGACGGTGTTGGCGTCGTCCGGGATCGGCGCGGTGACCTCGTGGGTGGTCCAGTCGCTTGGACCTTGGAGGGTGACGATGTGGTTGGCCGGGTCGGCCAGGGCGGCCTGCGCGGTGGGTGGCCCGTGGAGGGTGCGCGGCTTCATGACCCGCAGGAACAGCCCGCAGAGGCCTGTGCCCTCCGGGGCACGGAACTGGCCGCGGAAGGTGAGCGCGGCGCCCCGGTAGTCATCGGCGTAGATCTCCTGGGCCAGCCAGGCGAACCCTCCTGGCTGCGCCGCGGCCGCGGAGAGCACCGCGGTCCCGTGGTCGGCGGCGGCGGAGTAGTCCAGCCAGTGGGACTGCAAGGTGTTCTCGGTGAAGCTGCCGCCGAGCACCCAGTGGTCCAGGCCGCCGGCCAAGGTCAGGTTGCGCGGTTCGTACCGCGGCCGCAGGTCGATGCTCAGGTCACGCGCGGTCTGCTCGGGCATCGGGCCGCCCTGGCCGGCCCCGGTCGGCACGGCCAGCCGGTCCATGACCGCGTCGGCGACCCGGATCGGCGCGCCCGAGATGATGGCCACGGCCAGGCCGTCAAGCAGCCGCGCGGTCACGTGCTCGGGACCGGCCACGGTGGTCAGCTCGACCCGGGCCACGGTGACCTCCGGGCCCAGCTCGTCGACGTCCACGGCGGTCACGCGGGCCCCGGCCGCGCGCAGCAGCCGGTCGGTCAGCTCGTCCGGGCTTGGCCCGGGACGCGCGTCGTCGGCGAACCGGTGGCTGTCCTGGCCGAGCAGCCAGATCGGCAGGTCTCGGCGGCCGGCGTCGTCGGCCAGCACCATGACGTGAGTGGGGGACCGGTCCGGTACCGGACCGGGCGGGATGCGGCGCTCGATGCGCGCGACGCGGACGGTGGTCATGTGCGTCCTCCCGGAGGCGGGAACGAGGTCGGGGCGGTGCTCGGTGAGGTAGGCGCGCAGCCGGAGCCGGGCCTTGTGCAGGCTGGCCCGGGCCGCGCCGGGTGCCTCGGCGACCTGACCAGCGGGCACGTCGGCGTAGTAGTGCAGGGTCACGGCGCGCCGCTGCCCGGCGGGCAGGCTGGCCACGGCCGCGCGCAGCGCGTCGGCCCGGTCCAGGTCCTCGGCCGAGGGCAGGCCGCCGGCCGATGTCGGGTGCAGCGGCTCGGGCCAGTCGGCCAGCAGCGTGAGCGGGGCGCGGCGGTGCAGGCTGCGGCAGACGTTGAGCACGATGCCGGACAGCCAGCCGGCGAACCGGTCCGGATCCCGCAGCCGGTCCAGGGCCAGGAACGCCTGCAGGAACGATTCCTGCACGATGTCGTCCACGTCGCCGGGATCTGGGGTCAGCTGCCGGGCTCGGGCGCGGACCATCGGCTGGTGCCGCTCGATCAGCAGGTGGAACGCCACCGGGTCACCGCCGCGGGCCAGCCGGGCCAGTTCGCCGTCGGGGACGTCCGCGCTCACGGCGTTCCGGCGCCCGGCTCAGCGTCGGCTTGGGGATCAGCGTCGGCTTGGGGATCAGCGTCGGCTTGGGGATCAGCGCGCAGGTTCGGGTTCCGCAGCGCGATCCGGCCCGTGCCGGTCAGCGCGATGCCGAACCGGATCTGGTCGGCGTCCGCGGGGATCCGCGCCGTGATCTCGTACCTGGTCCAGGCGCTGCGGCCGGAGATGGTGAGGCCGTGGTCCTCTCCGGCCCGCCCCAGGCGCCACCACTGCCGGATGATCTCCAGGCGGAGTCCCGCCTGCCCGGTGAGGGGATCGGCGCGGATCTCGGCGCTGAAGGTGACGGTAGCGCCGCGGTAGTCGTCGGCGAAGATGGCCTGGAGCAGGGCGGCGGACCCGGCGGGCCGCGGGACCGAGGAAGACAGGACCGCCGAGTCCGCCTCGACGGCGGCCGCGTAGTCCGGCTCGCGGTCCGCCGCCGAGCCCGGCCCGGCGTCGAGGTCCCAGCGGTCCAGGCCCGCGGCGAAGTCCAGGTTGCGGGGCTCGTAGCGGGGGCGGCGGCCGGGCAGAATGGCCATCGGCCAGCCCGGCAGCCCGTGGCCGGGCTGGGCCCGGGCGACGGGCGGCACGCGGTCCAGGAACGGGGTGAGCAGGTCGTCGCCCGGCACCGGGACGGCCAGCCGGTCCATCACCGCGTCGGCCATCCGGACCGGGGCGCCCGCGGCGGCGGCCAGGGCCAGGCCCAGGCCGAGGCCCGCGGTGACCTGCCGGGTTCCGGCCGGGCCGGCCAGCCCGATCCGCGCCACGGTGACCTCCGGGCTCAGCTCGGCGGCGCCGGCTTCGGTCATGTCGATGTCCACCCCGGTCACCCGGGCGCGGGCCGCGCCGAGCAGCCGGATGGTGAGTTCCTGCGGCACATCGGCGGCGATGACCTGATCAGCGGGCAGGCCGGCCAGTTCGAGGAGATGCGACAGGTCCTCGGCATCCGGGTCGCCTCGCATCCAGATCGGTACGGCCCGGTGACCCGCGTCGTCGGCCAGCACGACCAGATGACCGCGGGTTTGGAATTCGCCGTTGGCCAGCCTCCCGGGCCGGGGCTCAGCGTGCGCGATTCGGACAGTAGTCACACTCTCTAGTGTCCGCCGCGCGGCCCGGTGTTACCCGGTCCGGCTACCGACGCGAGACCGGTGGCGGGGTCGAAGGGGGCGGATGCGTGTTCGTGCGCGCGCTGGACCCGACCGCCGCGCTGGCCCGGCTGGCTCGCCCCCGCGGCGCTCTCACATCGGGACCGGCGCCAGCCCGAGACGCAGGGTATGAGTGAGCTCGTTGGCCAGTTCGCCGTCGACTCCAAGTGAGATGGTTCCGGTCTGCGTGATTGCGAAGGAGATGTCGACGATGCCTGCCGACAGGAGCCAGGGATCGTCGCCCTCTGCGGCCTTGGTCATCACGTCGCGGATCGTGCTGATCGCGTTCACCAAGACGTCCTGAACTTCCCCGCCGCGAACCTGACGGGTGTCCCGGTCCTTGGGCGGCACCAGGGTGATATCAATCGTGTGTGTGTCCTTCTTGGTGACCTTGGTCCCCACGCGGAGCTTCATTCCTATGAAAGGGACGCAGAACTCCACCCCGCCTCCAGCCGTCTTGCTGGCCACCACGTCAAGAATCAGCTTGACCGAAGCTACCTGCAGGTCCCGGGTCTGCGAGGCGCGGGACACGCCAGCGCGTTTGACCGAGTCTTTAATGACGCCGATCAGGGCATCCACGGGCACGCCCTCGTCGGTGACCTTCACGGCACCCTCCTCACCGGTCGGGAGCTGCGTTCACCGTTGCTGCTGGGTCGCCGTAGAACGTGTAGGCGAGCCAGGTGGGGTCGCCGGGGTTATCGCGGATGGCGTCGCGGGCCCGCCGCGCCGCCTCGCCCAGAGTGTCCCCGCCGATCGCCGCCTGGTAGAACTCCTGGGCGTAGGTGCTGGCCGAGGTGTCCACCACTTCCCACAGCGAGCCGATGAAGGCGCCCGCACCGGCCCGCAGGAAGCTGGCTGCCCATCCCTCGACCGTGGTGTAAAGGGGAGCCTGTCCGTCGGTGCGGCAGGCATTCAAGAACACCAGCGGGGCCGTGAACCGCCCGGCGTGCTGCTCGAGGAAGACCGGCTCGAACGGCTGGTTCTGTAGCAGAATCCGGCAGGTGTTCGGGGCGCCGCGGGCGAAGGCGTTGTGACAGCTGAAGTGCAGCAGCCCGAGGTTGCCCCGCTGGAAGGCCTGCAGCAGGCCGGGCAGGTCGCCGATGCGATGCGCCGCCAGCCCCCAGCCGCGCAGCAGCCCATCCAGGGCCGCGATCTCAGCCGGGGCGGCTGCGAGCGAGCTTTCCCCGGACAGCACCAAGTCGACCGCTCCCAGGTCGAGGCGGCTAGGGGGCGGCGGCCCGTAGCGCCGCCGCGCGACCGGGAACTGGTCGATCAGGAAGCCAGCGTCCCAGCCGCCCGGGGCGAACGGGTACAGCAGCTCCCAGGGAACAGGGTCTCCCTGGGACACGATGGTCATCCGGGTGATCTTGTCACGGCGACGCCAGAACTCCCGCTGCAGAGCCTGCGGGATGAAGCTGTTCCACAGCGTGATCCCCTGGCCCTTCAGCCAGTCCTTGGTGGTCGCGGCGTCCCACGCCGCCTGGCCCCGGGCAACCGCGTTGAGCTCGGCCACCAGCTGCTCAATCGCCTCCCCGGGCGGCTGCAGCAGCCGATCCGAGGTCGACTCCTCAGAGTAGTAGCCGCTCGAGTCGACCAGCCGGTAGCGGTACACCTGCTGGACGGAATCGAAAGAAAGCAGCAGTGACACCTCCCCCGGGTCGGCCGCCGCGACCCTGGCGGGGCTGATCCGCTCCCTCAGCGGCCCAGTCGACGCCACCGCATCCACGCTGACCTGCACCGCCAGGCCACCCAGTCCGGAACCGCCGGCGAAGGCCTCCACCCGCAAGGTGTGCACCCCTTCGCGGGTCGCCTGCAGCTCGAACCCAGCCCAGTTCGAGTCCAGCCGCGGGACGACCTGAACCACCGCCCGCTCCGGGCTGCGCAAGGTGAACCCGGGACTTTCCACCAGCAGCAGCACGACCTCCAGCCCGCCCTCGGGCACCGTCAGCGGCCGCAGCGCGGCCTCCAGCGGCTTGCCGGGCTGCAGTCCCAGCCGCACCAGCAGCGACACCTCCTCACCCAGCCGGACCCGCTCCGGGAACCTGCCCTGCAGGAAACGCTGCTCAGCCGCCGGCGGATGCTGACCCGGCCCTCCCGGCGGAGCAATGCCCGCGGGGGCGGGTTTCTCGACAGCGCCGCGATCATTCGCGTCGGGTGGTGCAGCACCGAGCGGCAGCGGATCACGCTGGGGTATGGAAGTGAAGTCCTGCCATGGGGAACTGTCGTCTGGGCCGGGTTCCGGCGGGGCAGGCTGGGCGGCGTAGAGGTCAGATGCCGGCGGGGCGGCCTGGCCGCGTACCGCCTGTCCTGCGGCGTCAGCGCCGGACGGCTGGTCTAGGTGGCGATGTGAGTCGTATCCGATCGCGTACTCGCCGCCTAGGCGGATCTGCGCACCGGCCACAAGCGGGGCTCGGACGCCTGGCTCCAGCCTGATGGGGGCGTTTTCCCCGGGCCAGAGAATCTGGGTGCCGTTGACGGAATCGAGGTCGGAGATAAAGACCTGCCAGCCGTCCAGTTCCACGCGGGCGTGGATGCGGGACACCAGCCCAGAGGCGTCAGTGAGCCGCAGCGGCCGGGCCCGGCCGTCGACCACCGAACTAGCCATCGTCGGTTCGCGGCCCAGCACGTAGTCGGCGTCAAGCTGGCACACGGAGCCGTCGGCCAGGACGAGGACGCCGAGCGGCGGCCGCCTGCCCATCTGTCGGACCTTGGTCGGCTGACCCATGCTCACGCCGCAGACGGCGCAGTACCGCGCCGCCGGATCGTTAAAGTGCCTGTTCTTGCAGTAGACGCCCTCGACCATCTCGACGATGCCGGGATCCCTCGGATCGGGAGATTTCGCGCCGAGCGGCCGCGGATCACGCTCTTCGTTCACACTGGCCTCCCGCGGTGCAACCGCACCCCCAACCATCAGACCGGGACCAACACGGACTCTACGCCCCTGACGCTCGTCCCGCATCCGGGATGTAGCGGCCCGATTGCGCAACGGCACAGCAGGCTCACCGACCCGCGGCATCGCTGGGTTCGGTCCATCGCCTGACCCCGCCCCACCGCCCGCACAACAGCCGTCCGCCTGCTGGCGAGCTTAAGCCTTACTGCGCTGTTGGCCGACCGGCGAAGACATCCAGCTCGGCGAGCAGGTCAGCGACCTCGGCTGCCCCGATCCGCTGGAAGATCTCTAGTGCCTGCCGCAACAGGGCCTCGGCCTGCGCAGCATGGCCGGCGGCCATGGCGCACCGGCCCAGCCCGGCCAGCGCGTGCGCCTCCTGCCAGGGGCTGGCGGAAGCGCGGGCCAAGTCCAGGGCCTGCTGGTGACACGCCTGGGCCTGCGCGAGGTCACCGCTGACCCGGTGCAGCGTCCCTCGCTCGTTGAGCACCTCGGCCTCGTCGCCCTGGTCGCCGAGGTCATGGTAGAGGCCGACCGCCTGGTCCAGGGCCTGGGCCGCGGCCGGGTAATCACCCGTCAGCCGCCGGACGATCCCGAGGTAGCCGAGGGTGCCGGCCTGGCCGAACGGTTCGTCGAGGTCGCGGTAGATGCCCAGTGCCTGCTCCAGGTCCTCGACCGCGGCCGGGTAATCACCCGTCAGCCGCAACGCGTCCCCGAGGTAGCTGAGGGCGNNGACCGCGCCCGGGAAATCACTCGTCAGCCGCCGAACGACCCCCAGGCGAAGCAGGGCATTGGCCTGCCCGCGCCCGTAACCGATGTCGCGGTAGATATCCAGAGCCTGTTCCAGGTCCTGGACCGCGCCCGGGTAATCACCCGTCATCAGCCGAATGTCCCCGAGGTCGTGGATAGCGTTGGCCTGGCCGAGCCGGTCACCGAGATCGCGGTAGATGCCCAGCGCCCGCTGCAGGTCCTGGACCGCGGCCGGGTAATCACTCGTCACCAGGCGCACCACCCCCAGGTCGTTGAGGGCGTTGGCCTGGCCGAGCCGGTCACCGATGCCACGGTAGATGTCCAGCGCCTGTTCCAGGTTGTGGACCGCGCCCGGGTAATCGCCCGTTACGTACCGAACGTCCCCCAGGTCGTTGAGGGCGTTGGCCTCGTCCAGCCGGTCACCGAGCTGCTGTGCGGCCCAGATCGCCGCCGTGTGCCGGGTGATGGCCTGCGCCCAAGGGCCGTCGCTGCGCAAGAGCCCGGCGAGCCCGGCGGTAAGGGCGATGACGCGAGCGTGCTGGCCGGCCCGGGTGGCGCGGTCCAGGCAGGCGAGCAGGCTGGCCCGCTCGGCGCGGGCCCAGACCAGCGCCTGCGCCCGGTCGGCCAGGGCGGGAACCGCGGCCGGGATCGCGCCGTCCGCGGCGGCGAGGGCGGGGCGGACCTGGCGGGCGATGAGGGCGTCGGCGCGGGCGGCGGCGTACTGGTAGAAATCCAGCAGCCGGGCGGTGGCCTCGTCCCGGTCCCGGTCCGGGTCAACGCGATCGGCCAGGGCGCGGGCGTGCTCGCGGATCAGATCATGCAGCCGGTATCTGCCCTCGGCCGGCTCGGTGAGTAGGTACTGGTCGTACAGCGCCTCCAGGGCCCGGCGGGCCGTGCCCAAGTCGGTACCGTCAAGCGCGGCCGCGGCATAAACGTCGATATCAGTGCTGGGGTGCAGGCCAAGCCGGCGGAACATCCGCTGCTGGTCCTCGGTCAGATCGGCGTAGGACAGATTGAACGCGGCGGCCACCGACAGGTTCTCCGTCGCCATGAGCTCCAGCCGGTCCACCGCCGACGCCATCTCGGCGGCACGGCCGGCCGTGGTCCAGGCTGGGTGATGGTGCAGCTGCCGGGCCACCATCCCGATCGCCAGCGGCAAGAATCCGCACAACGCGGTGATCTCGGCCACCGCCGGGTCCTCCGGGCTCAGCCCAGCTCGGCCTGCCAGCCGGACCAGCAGCGCGGCCGCCTCCCCGGGCGGCAGCGTGTCCAGGCTGACCGCGGTCGCGTCGTCCAGCGCGGACAGGTGCCGGCGGCTGGTCACCAGCACCAGGCTCCCGCCCGTACCGGGCAGCAGCGGCCGGACCTGCTCACTGCTGGCCGCGTCATCCAGCACCAGCAGCAACTGCCGTTCGGCCAGCCGGTCCCGCCACAGCGCCATCCGCGCCTCCACTCCGGGCGGGATCTGTCCGGCCGGAACCCCAATGGTCAGCAGCAGGCTCGCCAGCGCATCACCCGAGTCGACCGGCTGCTGCCCAGGCGTGTGCCCGTGCAGCGGCAAGAAGATCTGCCCGCCGGGGAACCGGTCCGCCAGCCGGTACGCGGCATGGACCGCGAACGCGGTCTTGCCCACCCCGGCCATCCCGCCGATCGCGTGGATGCCCACCACGCCGCCCGCCCCCGCCGCCGCCTCGACCAGTTCGGCCAGCTCTTGCTGCCGACCAGTGAACGAGGCGATGTCACGGGGCAGCGTCCGCATGGCCGCCGCCGCGCCGCTGACTGGCGCGGCAGGCACCTGCCGGCCCCGGGCGACTGCTTCGAACTCCGCCCGGCCCGGGCCGGGGAGGTGTAGCGCGTCGGCTAGCAGCCGGACCGTCTCCCGGCGCGGCGTGCTGGCGATCCCTCGCTCCAGGTCGCTAACCGACCGCGGGCTCAGCCCAGCCGCCTCGGCCAGTTCTTCCTGGGTCAACCGGGCCTCGGTGCGCAGTTTCCGCAGCAAGCCGGCGAACGTAACCGGCGGCTCGGCCACAGCCTCTCCCCTTCGCCCATGNNGCCAATTAGCGTTATTGGTAGCGGAAGAACCCCGCAAGACCCCGATTGAAGAAGGAGCCCACAATGAGCGAGAAGTCCTCCATCGTCGATCGCATTCCGGCGGCCGGCATCGTGCTCGTGCGGCGCAGCAGGCTGGTGACGTCGCGGCGATCGCCGGCCCGCACCCGCGCATCGTCCATGACAGCGAGCATGCCCTCGGCGTGGCTGGCCAGGACCGTCCCATCACCAAGCTGCGCCCGCTCACGGCACGCTGTCATAGTGCTATTTCAATACCTGCGCATGCGCCTGCCCTGAACGTGGTATGTTAGGTATTGGCACCGGCAAGGAAGTGCCGTTATCGCGTTCTGTATCGGATAACGGCCTGCACATTCTGCTTGTTCCCCATTGCAGGTGTGACCTTTCTCTTTAATTCCTTCCTTCCGTAGCGGCTTTGCTGCCTGCATACTCGTGGTTCGTGACAGATACACACATCATCCTGGAAACGCCGCGGCTGGCCCTGCGCCAGTTCACCGAGGACGACCTAGACAAGCTGTTCGACCTGAACAGCGACCCGGAGGTAGTGCGCTACCTTACCGGCGGCAGGCCGACACCCCGCGAGGAGATCCGGGACGACATCCTCCCCTTCCATCTGGCCGTCTACGACCGGTTCGACAGGCTCGGCACCTGGGCGGCCGAATCCGCCGCCACCGGGGAGTTCCTCGGCTGGTTCCACCTCCGTGCCGGCTCCGGCACCGATATCACCAACGTCGAGCTGGGCTACCGGCTGCGCCGGCCCGCGTGGAACCATGGCTACGCGACCGAGGGGTCGCGTGCCCTGATCAGCCTGGGATTCACCGACCTGGGCGTCGAGCGGGTGTTCGCGCACACGATGACGGTCAACACCGCGTCCCGGCACGTCCTGGAGAAGTGCGGCCTGACCCTGGTGCGCACCACCCCGTACGAGGGACCCGACGTCATCGCAGGCGCCGAGCACGGCGAGGTCGAGTACGCGATCATCAAGCCCGAATGGGAAACGCGCACGGCTGGCGAGGCCCGCGACTAACGGCGTCTTCTACCAGGTCCACGGCCTGAGGGTTGTGCATGGATCGAATCAGAGGGGGTAGCGGGCGATGACCTTTCCCTCGAACCGCAGGGTCGGCGTCGTCCAAGGATCAGCGCTGGCTGCGACTGGTCCCGAGCCCAGCTCCGGCGTCGGCCCTGCTTGGCAATCTCGACGAACCCGGAACCTCCGCTGCGATTACCGGGCCTCTTTAGGCGCTGGGTAAGGCCGCCCGGAGGTGAAAATAGGGCATTTGCCTGATGCGGCCGCAGCGGGCTTACCACGAGTCTTAGACGTGACGGGGCGATCCGCATCGGCACGGGGTGAACGAGGCGCAGGCGGACCGCTACCACTTACCGTCTACGAGGGATCGCCTGGGAGGCGATGATGGTCAATTCCTACTACGGCATCTACCAGGCCGAACGCGGCAAGACCGCGGCCGAGATCCGGGCGGCCGATACCCAGCTCGGCGGGTTGGCCGCCGTGCTCGGTCAGGTCCGCTCGGCGCTCGCCGACCAGGCCCGCGCGGTACGCCGGTCGCTGCAGGACGGAAAAACGGGAAACGGGGAACGGGGAACAAGAGATGATGACACCGATGCAGTGGCGCGGGGCCACCGTCGGCGGGCAGGACACCACGGGGCTGAGCCTGGTTCTGCCGTGCACCGAGGATCCGGAGCTGTTCTTCGCCGAGTCTCCGCAGGACGTGGAGCTGGCGAAGGCGATGTGCCGGGGATGCCGGGCCAGGCTAGCCTGCCTGGCCGGCGCGCTGGATCGCAGGGAGCCCTGGGGCGTCTGGGGCGGCGAGTTGCTAATGAGCGGCGCGATCATGCCGCGTAAGCGCCCCCGCGGCCGTCCTCGCAAGGAGGTCGTGATGGCTGGTTTATTACCCCCACTGGTTTATTACCCCCACTGGCCGGGCTGGTAGTCGCCGGCTGGCTGCTGGGTGATGACGTTCAGGCGGTTCCAGGCGTTGATACCAGCGATGAGGCACACCAGGGCTCCGAGCTGGTCCTCGTCGTAGTGCTTGGCGGCATTCGCCCATGCCTCGTCGGTCACCCCGCCGGCCGTGTCGGCGATGCGGGTACCCTGCTCGGCTAGTTCCAGGGCGGCCCGTTCGGCCTCGGTGAAGACCGTGGCCTCCCGCCAGGTCGCGACCAGGTTGAGGCGCACCGAGGTTTCCCCGGCGTGCGCGGCGTCCTTGGTGTGCATGTCGAGGCAGACGGCGCAGCCGTTGATCTGGCTGGCCCGGATCTCCACCAGCTGCTGCGTCGCGGCCGGCAAGGCCGAGTCCGACACGACCTTGCCCGCCGAGACGAGGTACTTCACGAACTTCGTCGCAACGCCGTTGCCGTGGTAGTTCAAACGTGGGTCCATGGTGATCTCCTTGCCTTGAGCTGTCGTACCTTCTGACGCAGCAGCCCGGCACGATGTGACAGCTCTCCCGGCATCGTGAGTGCCGAGCGGCCGGCCTCGCCCCTGGTAACCCTTAGCTGGCCTTCGGCAACGTGGTCTGCTGGTGCTCGAAGAGACCGATAATCTCCTCGACCGACAGGTTCTTGGTCTCGGGCAGGAACTTCCAGATGAACACGATGGCCAGCGCGGCCAGCCCGGCGAAGACCACCAGGACACCGCTCAGGCTGATGGCGTTCTGCGTCACCGGGAACGCCTCGATGAGCGCGAAGTTGGCCAGCCAGTCGATCATCGCGCAGAACGCGGCCGCCTGCCCGCGAACCGCGGTGGGGAACACCTCGCCCTGCAGCGTCCAGCCGGTCCCGCCGACGCCGATCGCGAACGAAGCGATGAAGAAGTCCAGGCCGATCATGATGACGACCAGCCGGAACGTGCCGTGCGTGAGGGTCAGGCCGGCCGCCGCGACCAGGGCGAAGACGATCATCCCGGTGTATCCGCCCATAGACAGCTTGCGCCGGCCGAACTTGTCGATCCAGCGGAAGCCCAGGTAGGTGGAGGCCACGTTGACGGCGGTCATGATGGAGGTGACCTCGACCCCAGCCACGGTGGTCTGTACCAGCGTGGCGTGCGCGCCGGAGAAGATCGGCCCGAGCAGGTGCGGCCCGTAGTAGAGCGGCACGTTGATGCCAGTGATCTGCTGGAAGATGAAGAACACCGACACCACGATCAGCGCCCGGCGCACCCCCGGGGTCCAGGCCTGGCGGCGCTGCTCGCGACTTCCACCTTCGACCTGTTCGATGACCGTCGCGGCGCGTTTGACGTCCTCCATGCTGGCCTCGGTACCGAGCGCGGCCATCGCCTTCTGCACGTCCTCGTAACGCCCGTGCCGCAGCAGCCACCGGGGCGATTCCGGCATCTGGGTGCGCAGCGCCAGCCCGATCAGCGCCGGGACGGCGCCCAGGCCCAGGACCAGCCGCCAGCCGACCGTGGCCGCGCTGCCCGGGAAGGCGCTGAAGATGATCAGCGCGACGATGTAGGAGATGAGAATCCCGACGGTGATCATCCACTGCTGCAGCATGGTCAGCGACCCGCGCCGGTTCTTCGGCGCGTACTCGGCGATGTAGGCGGTCGCGATGGCGGAGTCCGCGCCGATGGCCAGCCCGATCAGCGTCCGCGCGACGAGCAGCACGGCGGCGTCCGGCGTCACCGCGGACAAGATCGCGCCGACGGCGTAGATGCCCGCGTCCACGACCAGCAGCTTCTTTCGGCCGAAATGATCCGAGATCGGGCCGGCCAGGATCGCGCCCGCCGCCGCGCCCAGCGACGCCCCGGACACCAGATAGCCAAGCGCCAGGCCGTGCAGGTGGTACGGCACGAAGTTCAGCGCGGAGCCGATGTTGGAGGTGTCGTAGCCGAACAGGAAACCGCCCAGCGTGGCCAGCAAGGTGAGCTGCCAGTAGAAAGCGGTGGGAACCCGGTCGTCAAGGGTGGTGAGGACGTTGCTGTCGCTCGTCGCGGGCTGGGCCATTGGGCGCTCCTTTGCTGCCGGTTCGCTCACCGCCTCTTCCCTGGCGAAATCAAAATGAACACGACAACCACAGGTCCCTTTGGCCGGTCCTTTCCTTAGCGACCTGACTCGGCCCGACCCGCTCGTCTAGGCCACCGGGCGAGCGCATCGTCGCACCGCTGAACCGGTGCCGGGTCGACGTCGTTTCAGAAGGTGGCGGTCGGACACCTGCCTCCCGCCGTCGTCCACGCTCGACCGATATGCGACTTACTGCGACACCTAACACACTTTCAGTAACGCCCTGTGCTCCGGGATGGCGGTGAGATCCAGTGGGAGCCGAACGGCCCGGTGATACCGATATGCCGCCAGATGATGACCCAGCTCGCCGGGACGACCAGGACGCCACCCGCGACCATGCCGCCCACCCCGGTAACGCCGAGGCCGAGACTCGCAACCGGCAGGAGTATTACTCCGAACTGCGCGTGAAGGTTTCCTCGGAAGAATCCGCTGCTGTGCAACAGGTCACCGCCGAAGAGCAGGCCGCAGCGGAGAAGTGGCAGGTAAAAGTAGCAGAGTCCCGCTGGATGTGGAGCGAGTACCAAAGCAAGTGGCCGCCCGCGGAACGCTCGTCGCCCGATAGATCAACCGGCTCGCCGGGCTCGTGGCACGGCGACGGCAACAGGCTCCTCGAGGCCCCCGAGAACAGCCGAGTCGAAGCCGAATGCGACCGCATCGCCAAACGCGAGGAAGACCGAATCTCCCCCGCGATGCGCTCCATCGAAAGCCAAGACCCCCACCGCCACCTCATCGGCTTCGAGCACCGCCTCAAAGGCCGCGACCGCATCAAGGAAAAGGTCCTCGGAACTATTAGGGATTTTCATCACTCACCAGAGCAGGCTGTTTCGCTTGTTCCTGACACTCTCCGTTACACCTTTCAGTATCGTGAGGCCCGCTACACTCAAGGTGTCTGGGCAGACATCGAACGCCTGAGGAACGAAGGGTTTAAGCTGCAGAAAGTTAGGAATTCCTGGTCCGATGACCATGACCAGTACAAGGGCATCAACAGCCAGTGGATCGAGCCGGATACTGGTCAGCGTTTCGAAGTGCAGTTTCACACTCGTATCAGTTTCGAGGCCAAGCAACTCACCCATACCGCCTACGAACTGCTACGAACGACCCCGAAGCCCGATAAGTTCGAGCAGATGGTGCTGGAAGCCTTCCAAAGGAAGGTTACTGGTGAGGTACCAGTTCCGCCTGGCGCCGCCGACATTCCCGACTACCAAGAGAGAGGCTCAGATGCCAGATAGGGTTACCTACTACGCTGTAGTGGACGACCTGAGCAGCCGTAAGCAGCCGGCTGGAGTGTTCCGGCGTACCTACACCGATGATGGCGGCCGATCCGACGAGGCGTTCACCCGGGATCTCATCTGGGAATTCAGCCCAGCACTCATTTCCTCTGAGCGCGGTGATCTGCAAAACGAGTTCATTGAGATTACGGAGGACGAGGCGAACCAGATCGTCGAACGCATCCGCGCCAGGGTAACCGGCGCTAGCAGCACCTAACGCGCGGGCCGCAAGTTACTGACGTGGCGGCACTTGCTGGATCATCCCCGGACGCTGCGGGGGGAGCCGGGCAGGACCCGGTGAGCACTCCAAAATAACGTGTGTTGGCGATGTGTCCGAGGTCGGCGATGCGCTAGGTAGCCCGCTACCCTCCATGAGCC
>PLIQ01000159.1 GCA_003140115.1 Actinomycetota bacterium
GACGGGTCGGTGCTGGCGCAGGAGTGGAGCGGTGAGATGGCCGTCCGGTGGGCCGTGCACCGCGCGGCTGCCTCCCAGTCTGGCAGCGACGGCGCGGCCTGGCAGGACGGCAAGGCCGCCGCCGCGGCGGCCTGTGACGCCACCATCATCCCGGTCGTGACCGGCCAGATCGACCCCGCCGCCCTCGATGACCTGGTTGACCTGTGCCTGCAGTTCGCCGGCCACGGCCGCCACTGCGGCCCCGCCCCGGCCCAGAACCCGCCCGGTGACCCCAATCCGGCCGACAACCCGCCCGGTGACCCGAAACCCGCCGGGAACCCGTCCGGCGGCTGTGACGCCTGCCCGTCCGGCCCGCGGCCGCGCACGGCGCAGGCGCAGGAGATGCTCCGCCATGCGATCATCGGCAAGGCGGTCGACCTGGTCTCCGGCCCGGGCGGGCTGGCCAGTTTCCTGCGGACCCGGCTGCTGGGTGCCCGCCTGGCCGGTCCCAGCCTGCCGCTGGACGTCGGGCGCAGCGCGGAGATCCCGGCCGCGATCCGCCGGGCGGTGATCCTGCGGGATCAGCACTGCCGGTGGGCCGGCGGATGCTTCCTCTAAACACACACTAACGGCGAGAGCTAGGTGTCATCTAGTCCGTAGCAATCCCGGGCAGAGCTTGCAAGTCGGCCCCGGAGGATTCAACTTGTACTGTCAGCTTGGGAAGTCTGTGGCGCTGCATCGCAATCGATGTGCTGGCGACCTAGATGCATATCAGGCTGATGCGCTATCCCGCAACGTTCACGGCGGATGCGACTCAAGCCCTTACCTGACCTCGCCGCTCTTCTTTCCTTACGGTTGGCACCAGGTCTTGCCGGGTGTCAGTCGCAGTCAGCGGGCCGGATCTGAAGTCCTCGTCGGCTCGGGCATGTAGCAGGTATGTGACCTTCGTCATCATGGCGGGGACCTAGTACCTTGGCTGGATGATCGTTCGATCGGTTCACTGACGGTATGTTCGTACGCGCCGAGGCCCAGGCGGAGATCAGCTTGACCCTGGCCCAGGCAAGGCTGGCGAACCTTGCCCGTGCCGGCTGGCTGCTGAGCGCCTCGCAAGGTGCCTACGGAGCCCCGGCCGCCGACCTGGCCCGGGCCGACCCGCCAGGTCCCGTGCGGGGGAAGTCCAGGCTGGTCAATGTGCATTTCCGGGACCTGGCCGCAGACGGCGGCCCGGCCCATCTGGCGCTCAGATGGGAGGCGATCGGGCCCGGCGGAGAGCTGTTCCCTACCCTGGATGCCGACATCACGCTCAGCCCGGCCGGGGAGCACGGCACGACACTGACCCTGGCCGGGGTGTACCGGCCACCGCCCGGCAACCTGGGCGGTGAGCTGGATCAGGTGGTTTGGCGGCGCGTCGCCCAGGCTACGATTCAGATGTTCGTCAACCGCATCGCTGACGCCATCATCGCCCCCGGCCCGGCGACTGAACCGGGCGGCGGAATCACCGATAAGGGTTGGTTCTGGCCGCCAACAGCCGAGGCGCCGTAGGCGCCATCCGGCGTAGCGCCGTGATCTTACCCCGATCCGTTCCGCGGGGCGGGATCGGGCGGCTCATCATCGTCGTGGTCAGCGAACATGTGGTCATGGATCTCGCGGATCGTGTCGTCCAGGCGGCGCAGGGCGTCGGCGATCTGCTGCACGGCCACATCCTGGGGCAGGTCAATCGCGGCCTGCAGGCTGAGGCCGACGTGGAGGAGGCCGTTGACCACCCGGTCCAGGAGCCCCCGGCTGCGGCGCGCCTGTTCTGCTGCGGCGGCGGCGCGGGCCAGATCGGCGAGGTCAGCGCGCGGCAGGTCCGCCGTGACGTCCCGGATCACGGCCAGGATAAAACGGCCCGTCGCGGTCGGCACCGGGCTCAGGCTCACCCGGACCGGGAATGTGCTGCCGTCCTTGCGCCGCCCGGGCAGCCGCGCCCTGGCGGCCATCGGCCGGGCAGTCGGCTGCTGCGCGTATCCGGCCCGCAGGCTGATGTGCGCTGCCCGCAGGTCAGCGGGGACCAGCGACTCGACCGGCTGGCCGATCAGCTCACCGGGCACATAGCCGAACATGTCCTCTGCCCGCCGGTTAGCCAGCACCACCACGCCATCGTCACCTGTCAGCACCACCCCGTCGTCCAGGGCGTCGACCAGCCCCCACACCACCGCCGCAGTGACCCCCGCGGCCTGAGACCTATTCCTTGGCGCGGCGGCCCGCCGCCGACGCGGCGAGACCTGGTCCTCGCCCTGCCCCTTGCCTGGCCTTGGCACCAGGGGGATGACACCTGGTATCGCCGCGGCGATGGCAGCCTGTACGGACGGATAGATCGAGACCAGCCGGTCCAGCCCGCTGGCATCCAGGACCCGCCGGACAATCTGGGCGGTGACCGCCACCCGCAGCTGCGCGCCGCTGACAGAGGCACGCTGGTAGGCGCGCAGAAGAGCATCCGCGCCGCCGTGATCACACGAAACCGTCCCGGTCATATCCGCGATCAGCACGACGGCGCCCCGGTTGACCAGTTCCAGCAACTGCTCGCGGATCGGCCCGGAATTAGATACGCCGATATGTTCCGGCAGCGTCACCACCGCCTGCCTTCCCGTCCACCGCACCGGGCACGGGCCATCAGGCACGGCAGCAACCAGCGCATCCGTCAAGGCCAGGGCACCGCAAAGCGGCGGCACCGCTGGTGGGTAGAGGGGGTGACTGGCGCATCGTTAAAGCACCTTACTATCAGCCGGGGAAACCGGTGGACAACCTTGCGATCCGTAGCTACCTGTGCGGGCATCGGGACCCGTTCCGGGTCGGCCCGCTGGGTGCCGCGCCGGGCATGTCCAAGCTGGTCGAAGTGCATTTCCTGAAAGTGGTGACCCGCGGTGAGTCCGCTGTGCTCGCGCTGCGGTGGGAGGCTACCGGGCCGGGCGGCAGGCCGTTCTCGCCCTGGATGCCGACATGTCGCTGACCCCTGCCGGGGAGCATTCCACCCGGCTCTCGCTGGCCGGGGTCTACCGGCCTCCGCTCGCTGCTCTCGGCGCGGGCCTGGACAGGGCGGTCTTTCACAAGGTGGCCGACGCGACGGTCGGTCCCTGCTGCCCCGCGTCGCGGACGTTCTCGCCCGCCCCCAGGAGCCGGCCGGCGCCGTGCAGGGAACGGACATGACCGGGGCCGTTGCGCGCCGGGCAGTGGCCGAAATGCCCTAGCCCGGCTGCCCTCAGGAGAGCGGATCAGGCTGATGGTGATCGAACACGACGTTCCTGACATCCCGGATCGCCAGGTCCAGCTCGGCGATGGCTTCCTGGACCTTCCCGGCTCCCGGATGGCCGCCGATCAGCCCCAGGGCCGTTTCGAGAGCGAGCCCAGCCGAGAACAGCCGGTGCACCACGAGGTCGTTCAGGCTTGCGGCGATGCGGTCGCGATCCTGCACCAGGAGAAGAGTCGCCTCCGCCCAGTCGCATGGCCTCCCGGGTGGGGGATCACGCGTCGGCCGTATGCTCGCCTCGCCTAGTTCTGATATCGCCCTGCAGCAGAGCGGCACGCTTGATGATATGGACATCGTCGGATACCTGAGTCCTAACCGGCCGTGACTGGGTGTGCCGCCAGGGTCCGGAGCGACGCGGGTTACCTGCGCATTTGCTCGGGCCTGGCGCAGGGTTCTGATGGATGCTTCTCCACCAGCGACACTACGCCTTGGTCCTGCGCCTGGATAGGCGTGACCGGCTCACCATCAGCCTGCGGTGCCGCCAGAGTCCACCTAGTCCCGTCCATCTCCCTCGCAGGTGCCCGATCCGAGGGGAGCGGGTGCCGTGTCAGGGCTCGGTGTAGGCGAATCGCGCCAGCGACGCCGAAGGCGGTCTTGGAGACGGCCGCCGCGAGGTTGGCTTCGGGGCGTGGACGTCATCGACATCACCGGCCCGCGTGTACGACTACTGTCCACATGTACGACTACTAACTGGGCGGATACTTCCTCTAAACACACATTTCCCGCGCGGGCTAGGTGTCGTCTACTCCGTTGCTAGATGTTGCCGCAGGACGAGCCGGAAGCCAGCGAACTGATCACGAAGGTGTTCCGCCGCGAGGGCATCACGGTGCACACGGGCGCGCCGGCGAAGTCAGTCGGCCACGACGGCCGCGTGTTCACGGTCGCCGTGCGGGGCGGCCCGCAGGTGACCGGCGAGCGGCTGCTGGTGGCGACCGGGCGCCGGGCCGACCTGGCCAGCCTCGGCGCTGGCGCGATCGGCCAGGACGAGCACGCGAGCTACCTCGCGGTGGATGAGAACATGCGGGCGGCGCCCGGCGTGTGGGCGCTCGGCGACGTGGTCGGCAAGGGCGCCTACACACACATGTCCTTGTACCACGGCCGGATCATCCTCAGCCAGCTCCTGGGCCGCCCGTACCACCCCGCCGAGTACCGCGCGGTACCGAGAGTCACCTTCACCGACCCGGAGATCGGCGCCGTCGGCCTGACCGAGGCGCAGGCCAGGGGACGTCTCGGTGACAAGGTCAGTACCGGCATCCGCTGGATCCCGGACTCGGACCGCGGCTGGATACACAAGGCCGGCAACGACGGGTTCATCAAGCTGGTTGTCGACGGCGAGCGCGGCGTCCTGGCCGGCGCCACTTCAGCCGGGCCGGCCGGCGGGGAGGTGCTGAGCATGCTCGCCCTGGCGGTGCACGCCGCGGTGCCGGTGCAGCGGCTGCGGGACATGATCTACGCCTTCCCGACGTTCCACGGCGCCGTCCCGGAGGCCATCGGCAGGCTCAGCTGAGGCCGCGCTGGCTCGGCAGGCCGAGGGCGGCGGCGAGCCGGTGACGGTCGTCTGCTCCCTTGACGGTGTGGGGGAAGCTCGTCATGAAGAAGAACCGCTTGGGCACCTCGAACGCACTCAGCCTGGCTAGGCAGTACTGCTTCAGTTCCTCCTCGGTGGCGCTCTGCCCGGGACGCAGGATGACCGCGGCGTTGATCTCCTCCCCGTACATGGCGTCGGAGACCCCGAAGGACATGGCGTCCTGGATCTTCGGGCTGGCCTGCAGTACGGCGTCGACCTCGGCCGGGGAGATGTTCTCGCCGCCCCGCTCGATGATCTCCTTGATGCGCCCCTCAAGAAGAGGTACCCGGCGGTGTCGGCGTAGCCGAGGTGGCCGGTGTGGAACCAGCCGGCGGTGAAGCTCGCCGCGTTGGCGTCCGGGTTGCCGCGGTGACCGCGGCGCCGCGGATCCAGATCTCGCCCGTGACGCCGGCTGGGGCGGGGCTGCCGTCCGGGTTGGTGACCTGGATCTGCACCCCGGTGGGCACGCCGACCGAGGCGGGCTTGACCGGGCCGTCGGCCGGAAGCGGGTTGGACGCCGCCTGGTGGGCGGTCTCGGTCATCCCGTAGGCGGGAATCACCGGTGCCGAGAACGCCGCCTGCAGGTCGCTCAGGACCGCGGGCACGAGGGCGGCGCTGGCGGTGCGGATGAACCGCAGCCGGGGCGGATGGTCCTCCGGGTAGTCGTTCGCCGCCCGGACCAGGAGGATCTGGTGGATCGTCGGCACCGCGGTGTACCAGGTCGCCCCGACGCCGGCCAGGTCGGCCCAGAACGTGCTGGCTTGGAACCGCCCGCCGCGGGGCATCCAGGCGGCGCCTCGTCTCGGGCGCGACGTCGAAGTCGGCCGCGACCTCGTTGACCGACAGGTCACCACGACGGGCGACGGTGACGACGTCGCGCTTGAACTCCGGAGGGAACTTCCTCGGCACGAAGACATCCTTCGAAGGGACCGGCGTCCGTCACAAGAGATGTCAGCCAGAGCTGCAGCAAGCCCGAGGCCGGCGGCTTGACCGGCGTTCGCGCCATGTCATGCTTAGTTAGCGAGCTAACTTGACACATCGCCGCCGACGTGATTAGTTAGCCAATTAACTAACCGAAGCGACCTGGAGGCCTCTCTCCCATGGCAGCTATACCAGCAACATCAGCTCCACCGTCTTT